>DASWKO010000199.1:0-18444 GCA_036396595.1 Nitriliruptorales bacterium
TCGCCGGCGTGATCGTGCTGGGCCCCCGGATCGGCAAGTACGCCAAGGACGGCAAGCCTCGGGCCATCCCGGGCCACTCCATCCCGTTGGCGATCTTCGGGGTCCTCGTGCTGTTCTTCGGCTGGTTCGGGTTCAACGGCGGCTCCACCCTGGCCGCGGTGGGCGCGGACCTGGCCATCGGCACCGTGCTGCTCAACACCACCATCGCCGGCTCCGCGGGCGCGCTCGTGGCCGCCATCGTCAACACGCTGACCAGCGGCAAGCCCGACCCCGCCATGATCGGCAACGGTGCGCTGGCTGGACTGGTCGGCATCACCGCGGGCCCGGACCTGGCCACCAACTGGTGGGCGTTCATCGTCGGGGCGGTCTGTGGTGCGGTCGTGGTGCTCGCCGTGTCGTTCTTCGACCGGGTGCGCGTGGACGACCCGGTCGGCGCCACCTCGGTGCACCTGGTCTGCGGCGCCGTCGGCACGCTGTTCGTGGGCGTCTACGCCGCTGGCGAGGCGACCGGGGCCAGCAACGGTGCGACCATCTCGCTGCTGACCCAGCTCATCGGGGTCGCGTCGGTGTTCGGGTTCGTGTTCGTCGTCAGCTTCACGCTGTTCAAGCTGCTGGACGTGCTGATGGGGCTGCGGGTGTCCGAGCAGGAGGAGCTCGACGGGCTGGATCTGCACGAGCACGGTGTCGCCGGCTACCCGGACCTGGTGCTGGGTGCCAGCTCCTCGCCGGGATTCGGCGGGGCGACCGCAGTGCGCACCGAGTGACCGGCCGGTCGGCGTCCCTGACCGTGAGGCGCCGACCTGCTCCCACGTAGGATGCGCGGGCCGGCGCCGTCGTGACGCCGGAGAGCACCGAGCACCCCGGAGGGGGCGACGTGGACAAGCAGCAGGAGTACGTGCTCCGCACGGTCGAGGAGCGCGACATCCGCTTCATCCGGCTGTGGTTCACCGACGTGCTGGGCTACCTGAAGTCGGTGGCCATCACGTCGGCCGAGCTCGAGAACGCGTTCACCGAGGGGATCGGCTTCGACGGCTCGTCGATCGACGGCTTCGCACGCCGGCAGGAGTCCGACATGCTGGCGGTGCCGGACGCCGCGACCTTCCAGGTGCTGCCGTGGCGCCCCGAGTCCTCGGGCGTGGCACGCATGTTCTGCGACATCCTCACCCCGGACGGCCAGCCGTTCCAGGCCGACCCGCGCGCGGTGCTGCGCCGCAACCTCCAGAGGGCCGCCGAGAAGGGGTTCACGTTCTACGTGCACCCCGAGATGGAGTTCTTCCTCTTCAACGCCGCCGACGATCCGACCCCGCTGGACAACGGCTCGTACTTCGACATGACGCCGCTGGACATCCAGCAGGACTTCCGCCGCCAGGCCATCAACACGCTCGAGAAGATGGGTATCAGCGTCGAGTACAGCCACCACGAGGTGGCGCCGTCACAGCACGAGATCGACCTGCGCTACGCCGACGCGCTCACGATGGCCGACAACATCATGACGTTCCGGCTCGTCGTCAAGGAGACCGCGCTGGCGCGCGGGATCTACGCGACCTTCATGCCCAAGCCGCTCGAGGACGAGTGGGGCAGCGCGATGCACCTGCACCTGTCGTTGTTCGAGGGCGACAACAACGCCTTCCACGACCCCGGTGACGCCTACCACCTCAGCAAGGCCGCGAAGGGCTTCATCGCGGGCCTGCTGCACCACGCGCGCGAGATCACCGCGGTGACCAACCAGTGGATCAACAGCTACAAGCGCCTGGTGCCGGGCTTCGAGGCGCCGGTGTACGTGTCGTGGGGCCGCAACAACCGCTCCGCGCTGGTCCGCGTGCCGATGTACAAGCCACGCAAGGACGCCTCGACCCGCATCGAGTACCGCGCACCCGATCCCTCGGCCAACCCGTACCTGGCGCTGTCGGTGATCCTGGCGGCCGGCATGAAGGGCATCGACGAGGGCTACGAGCTGCCCGACGAGACCGAGGACGACATCTACGAGATGACCCCGGCCGAGCGCGCCGCCGCCAACATCCGCAGCCTGCCCCAGAGCCTGGGTGAGGCGTTGGCCGAGATGGAGAGCAGCGAGCTGGTCGCCGAAGCGCTCGGCGAGCACCTGTTCGAGTACTTCCTCGCCAACAAGCGCCGGGAGTGGGACCACTATGCGCGCCACGTGACCGAGTTCGAGCGCGAGCGCTACCTGCCGCTGCTCTGACGCGGACGTGAGCCCCCCCGCGCCCTCATCCGCAGGACGCCGGCACGCGCTGCTGGCGCGGCTGGGGTTCGAGTCGGACCGTGCCGTGCCTCTGCTGGAGCACGCCGGCTGGTGGGTGGACGGCCAACTGGTCGCGGAGCGCGAGCCGCTGCTGCGCGAGCTCGCGGACGCCGTGGACCCGCACGATGCGCTGCGCGCGGTCACCGAGCTGGCGACCGGGCAGCCAGGGCTGTTCGCCGAGGTGCTCCTGGACGAGGACTGGCGCTCCCGACTGATCGCCGTGGCGGGTACGTCCCGCCCCCTCGGTGAGCTGGTCGCCCGGTACGAGGACGCCGCGCGATCGCTGCGCAACCTGCGTCCGGTGGTCGCCGACGAGATCGCCGAGCTGGTGGACAAGGCGGTCAGAGTGGGGAGCGACGAGGCCGACCGAGCGGCCGGCATCGCCTCGATCCGCCGCCGCGCGACCGCCGACATCGCGGCGCGTGACCTCACGGGAGCGATCACGGTCGACCAGGTCGGCAACGAGCTGGCCGCGCTGGCCGAGGGGGTGCTCGCGGGCACGCTGCGAGGCCTGCACGCGCTGGCGGTGGGTGACGCAGATCCCGCCGCACGGCTGGCGGTCATCGGCATGGGCAAGCTCGGCGGGCGTGAGCTGAACTACGTGTCGGACGTGGACGTGGTGTTCGTCCACAAGCCGACGCAGGACAGCGTTGGCGCCGAGGACGCGGCGCGGGTCGAGGCGACCACGGTGTTCGAGGCGCTGCTGCGGCTGCTGAACGCGTCGACCACGATGGGCCGGGCGTACGAGGTCGATCCCACGCTGCGCCCGGAAGGCCGGCGGGGCGCCCTGTCACGGATGCCCGACAGCTTCGTGGCCTACTGGGAGCGGTGGGCAAAGACCTGGGAGTTCCAGGCGCTCATCAAGGCGCGGGCGGTCGCGGGGGACGTCGAGCTGGGCCAGGAGCTGCTCGAGCGTGCCGAGCCGTTCGTGTGGCCGGACGAGCTGGACCCGGGGGTGGTCCAGGAGGTCCGGTCGATGAAGAAGCGTGTGGAGGCGAAGCCCGAGGTGACCCGCGATGGTGAGCGCCAGGTCAAGCTCGGGCCCGGTGGTCTGCGCGACATCGAGTTCGCCGTCCAGCTCCTGCAGCTCGTGCACGGGCGCGCGGACCGGTCGCTACGGGCACCGGGGACGCTGCCGGCACTGGAGGCGCTGGCGCGCGGGGGCTACATCGCCGAGGACGACGCCGGGACGTTCTCGTCGGCCTACCGCGAGCTGCGGATCATCGAGCACCGGCTGCAGCTCGCGCACGAGCGCCGCACCCACACGATCCCCGACGACGAGGAACGCCAGGAGTGGCTGGCTCGCGCGGTCGGCTACCGCCCCCGCGAGGGCGAGCCCGCCCGGGTGGCGTTCCGCCAGCGGCTGCGGCTGGTCCAGGCCGACGTCCGCGACCTGCACACCAAGCTGTTCTACCGGCCACTGCTCGAGGCGCACGCCCAGGTCCCGGCCCGCGACGCGGGGCTCGCGCTGCCCGAGGGAGCCCGGCACCTCGACGAGAACGCCGCGATCGTCCGCCTGGAGGCGTTGGGCTTCCGCGACGCGCGAGGGGTGCTGCGCGACGTGCGCGCCCTCACCGACGGGCTGAGTCGGACCGCCAAGGCGCTGCAGGTCGTGCTCCCGGCCTTGCTGCACCACCTCGCGGAGACGCCGGATCCCGACGGCGGCCTGAAGGCCTTCCGCGACGTCGTGGAGGCTCATGGGCACAAGGGCAAGCTGCTGGCCTCGCTGCGCGACCACCCGCCCGCCGCCGACGTGCTCGCGCGGGTGCTCGGGACCAGCCCCGTTGCCGGCGTGCTGCTGGCGGCGCAGCCCGACGCGGCGGGCCTGCTGCTCGCCGAGGCCCGGGTCGAGGTCAACACCCGCGACGCCGGGGTCTCGGCGGCCATTGCGCAGCTCGGGTGGCACGAGGGGCTCGACGCGCGCACCGACGCGCTGCGCCGCTTCAAGCGCAAGGAACTGCTGCGCGTCGTCCTGCGCGACCTCATCGACGGGGTGCCGGTGTCGACGACGGGCGAGGAGCTCACGTGGATGGCCGAGGCGGCGCTCGAGGCGGGGCTCGTGGCCGTGTTCGATGACCTGAGCGGCAACGACCAGGAAGCGGCTTCCGACCGGGGGGGCCACCCGGCGCGCTTCGTCGTCATCGGGATGGGCAAGTTCGGCGGCAGGGAGCTGCACTACAGCTCGGACCTGGACGTGCTGTTCGTCCATGAGCCCGGCGAGGGTGCCCGGGAGCAGCAGGCCCTCGAGTTCGCGCTCCAGGTCGCCGAGCGGCTGGTCCGCACGCTCGGGACCATCACGCCCGAGGGCAGTGCGTTCGAGGTCGACCCCGACCTGCGCCCCGAAGGTCGTAGCGGCCCGTTGTCGCGGTCGCTGGATTCGTACGCGGCCTACTACCAGCGCTGGTCCGAGCCGTGGGAGCACCAGGCGCTGCTGCGGGCGCGGGTCGTGGCCGGCGACGCCGACCTGGGTCGCCGGTTCCTCGCGCTGGTCCGGCCGCTGGCGTACCCCGCGTCGTTCCCCGAGCGCCAGGCGGTGGCGATGCGCAAGATGAAGGCGCGCATCGAGCGCGAGCGCCTGCCGCGTCGGGGCGATCCGAAACGCAACCTCAAGCTGGGGCCGGGCGGGTTGATCGACGTGGAGTGGACCGTCCAGCTCCTCCAGCAGCGCCACGGCGCGTCGGAGCCCCTGCTGGCGTCGCCGTCGACGATGCGCGTCCTGGACGGTGCACAGGACGCCGGACTGCTGTCGGGTGACGACGTCCAGTGGCTCCGGGAGGGCTACCGGTTGCTGTGGGCGATCCGCAACCGCCTGTACCTGATGCGCCAGCGCGAGGTCGACGTGCTGCCGCAGTCGCTCGAGCTGCTCGATCGGCTCGCGCACAGCCTCGGGTACGGTCGCGGTGGCCGCCAGGACCTCGAGGAGGACTACCTGCGTGTGACGCGCAGGGTCCGCCGGGTCGTGGAACGGCTGTTCTACGAGGCTGACGAGTCGTGAGGACCCGGTGACCCAACTGCGCGAGATCGTGGTCGAGGTGTCCGACGTCGACGCTGCGGCCCGGTTCTACGTCGCCCGCGGACTGCACGAGCGCCGTCGTGGTCGCTGGGAGGCAGGTCCGTTCGTGGCGCTCGAGGACGACGACGGGGTCCGACTGATGCTCGTCGAGGGCGACGGCGGTGTCCGGCTGGCCCTGACGGTCGCCGACGCAGTCGGTTCCCTGGCCTCCGCCGAGGCCGACGGTGCGCAGCGCGACGCGGACCCCTCGCGTGGAGGCGGCGGCACCTGGGCCCCTGCACGCGACCCGTTCGGCAACGCCATCGGCTTCTGGAGCAGAACGTGATCAACAAGGGATCGTGGCGCCGCGACGATGCGCAACGGATCGAGCCCGGCAGCGGTGACGTGGGCGCGTGGGCGCGCACGGTGTTGGCCACGGATGCAGGTGCGGTCACGGCTCTGCACCTCGATGCGGGCGGCAGCACCGACCGTCACGCACGGTCCTTCGGCCAGGTGGTGATCGTGGTCGCGGGCTCCGGCACGGTCGAGGTGGGTGGTGATCGCGCCGCCGTCCGGATCGGGGACGTGGTCCGCTGGCCGCGGGACGTCCCGCACCAGCTCGCGACCGACGACGGGATCAGCGCGCTGGTGGTCACGTACGAGGAGACTCCGCACGCATGGCGCGTCACGCGCGTCGGGACCGACGGCTCCCGGTGGACGGTCGGTGTGTTCGCGGACACCGACCGGGCCAAGGACTACCGCGAGCGCGTGCGTCAGGAGCTGCGCGATGGCGAGGACGTCGTCCTCGAGTGACGTGCTCCGTGACGGCAAGCTGGACCATGCCCCGTCGGTAGGCTGGCGCGCAGACCGACCCGCGAGGAGCCGACGTGTGGCGTGAGGGGTACGTCGCCGGTGGCGGCACGCGCTTCTTCGTGCGCGCCGTGGGGCACGGCCCGGACGTCGCGCTGCTGCTGCACGGCTGGCCCGAGGACGGCACGGCGTGGCGACGAGTCGCCCCGCTGCTGACCAGCGCCGGCTACCGCGTCGTCGCTCCCGACCTCAAGGGGTTCGGGAGGTCAGAGGCGCCCCACGGCGGGTACGACCCCGAGACGCTCGCTGATGAGATGGCTCAGCTCATCCGCAACCTGCACGTCCGCAAGGCCGTCGTGGTCGGACACGACTGGGGTGGCGCGGTCGCCCTGGCCACCGCGTTCCGGCATCCCGGGCGCGTGGTCAAGCTGGTGATCGTGGACTCCCCGTACCGCAAGCTCGACCTCAGGCGGGCGTGGCACATCCCTCTGCTCAACCTCCCGATCCTTCCGGAGGCTGCGTTCGCGCACGGTGGTGAGGCCCTGGTGCGCGCAGCCCTGCGGCACGGCTCCGTGGTGAGCGAGGCGTTCACCGACGACGTGGTGGCGCAGTACGCCGCCTCGGTCGGTACCAACCCGAAGGCGTGGCTGGCCTATTACCGGACGCTGTCGCGACGCGCGGTCATGGACCGCGCCGTCAGGAGTGTGCGGCGCGCGGTCCCGGGGCTGCCGAACCCGGGCGCACCCAACCGGCTCCGGGTTCCGGTGCGGGTCATCTGGGGCGAGCGCGATCCGGCCACCCCGCTGCACCTCGCACAGGGGGTCGCGGACGACCTCGGTGGCGACCTGGTGACGATCCCGGGTGTGGGCCACTTCCCGCACGAAGAGGACCCGCTGAGGTTCGCCCAGGCGGTGGTGGACTTCGTGGGCCACGCTCCCGGCGTGCCCGACGACGCGGACGAGGCGGACGAGGCGGTGAACGCCTGATGGGCCAGGTCATCACGGTCGGCGGCCACAAGCCGAGCATCCATCACGTCCCGCCCAAGAGCCTGGCCGTGGGCGTCCCCGCAAAGGTGGTCGAGGGCAGGTCCGTGCCGGACATGCCGCGCCCGAACGTGGCCAGCTACCAGCACTATGCCGAGCAGTACCGCGAGGCAGGTGAGCGCTGACCGTGACGCGTCTGCTGGTCGTCCACCACACGCCGTCGCCGTCCACGCAGGAGTTGCTCGAGGCGGTGCTCTCGGGTGCACGCGACGACGCGATCACGGGGGTCGAGGTGATCGCCAGGGCAGCGCTGGCTGCCACGGCCCACGACGTGGTGAACGCGGACGGCTTCGTCCTGGGGACGCCCGCCAACCTCGGGTACATGAGCGGTGCGCTCAAGCACTTCTTCGACACGATCTACTACCCGTGTCTCGAGGAGACCCGCAAGCGGCCCTACGCGCTGTACGTCCACGGCAACAATGACACCACCGGGGCGGTGCGTGCGATCGAGTCCATCACCAAGGGCATGGGCTGGAAGCGTGTCCGTGATCCGGTGACCGTGATCGGCCAGCCGAGCCAGCAGGACCTGGATGCCTGCTGGGAGCTGGGCGCGACGCTTGCGGCACACCTGACGCTGGGGTGAAGCCGGGCCACAGCTCGACACGCACGATTGCGGGCCGTAACGCGACGCGGGATCGTCGGCGTGGGCTGGCTGGTGGCGGGCGGGTCATCGCCGCCGCGGGGCGTGGTGGTCGCGTTGGTCGGGGTCGTGCCTGGGTCGTAGCTGATGGATGGCGGTGTGCCAGGCACGCAGGGGCCGTTGTAGTTCTCGGCGTATCCGCGGGGGCAGGGTGCCGTCGTCGAGGTGGTCGAGTCCTGCGGTGATGGTGGCGGCCAGCTCTGCCGCGGGCTGGGCGGATGCCTTCGCGAGGGTGGTCATGGTGGTGGTGGAGTCGGCGTCGTCGCGCAGGATGAGTGCGGCCAGTTCGTAGCGGTCCTTGATCCCGGGAGCGGTGTGTGGCCGGTCGGTCAGGGCTGCGAGCTTGGAGGCGATGTGTGCGGGCAGGTCGAGCACGGTCCAGCCGTCGACGATCTCGACGTCGGTGGCGAGGTGTTCGATGCGGAGCTGGAGGCGTTGGCCGAGCCGGGACTGGTAGGGCACGTACAGGTCGAGGTGGATGCCGTCGATGGTGGTGCGCCACTTGCGGCCCGACAGGTGGTGAGACTCGCTGGTGTCGGTGCCCAGCTCGGCGATCGTGGCCAGCTGCTGGTGGGTGACGATGAGGTCGATGTCGTGGCTCATCGGCCCGCCGGTGCGTACCCAGATGGCCCAGCCGCCGATGAGCACCACGCCGGGGGTGGCCTGCACGACGGTGTCGAGCACGCGACGACTGCGGTCGGTCAGTTCAGGCGGGTAGAACGGGTTGGGTTCCGTCATGGATCAACTCTGGGGTCAGGTGGTGGACGAACCGGTCGGCCTGCCAGCCGCCAAGCGCGAACAGGTCCACCCAGGCCTGGGCGATCGGGGTGATGCGCCCGTAGTGGGCCAGCCGCGGGTCGGGCTCGACCACGATGACCTCGGTGGCCTCCCACGGCCACAGGGGCTCGGCGCACCGCTCGAGTGGGAGTGCCGGCTCGCCGTAGAACAGCACGGTGGTGTAGTCGGCGATGCGGTTGCCGCCCTGATGTGCGACCACGGCCCCGAACCCGCCCAAGATCGCCGAAGCGGCCACGGCCGTGGCCTCCACGGTCACGGCGGTGGCCGCCACGTGGTAGCGGTCGCGGATGTCGCGTCGCAGCCGGCGGGTTCCGGCCCACACGATGAGCAGCTTGCCCGGGTCGCGCACCACCACCCCGCCGGCTCGGGTGACGTCCACGGCGCCAATCTCGCCGGGATGGTCCAGCGCCCGGTGTGTGGTCGACACGGCCAGCCCAAGCTCGTCGGCCACGGCGGTCACCGACGGCCACTGGCGCCGGCCGTGTTCGAAGGCCCCCACCAGCAGGTGGCGCCAGACCTGTTCCGTCTTCGTTATCATCCCCCCATTGTAGCGTATTTCCAGCGATCACTGGAAGTAGCAATCCCCACCTCCTGGCCCGGCTCTGGACGTTGGTTACACCGGACGCCCCGTGTTCTCGAGCACTTCCGCGGCCACGGTGGCTGCCAGCCTGACGATGTGACTCCGAGCGCGGGCTCAGACGGTGCCGAGGATGGCGGCGTACCCATCCTGCGCGGTCACGGTCCGCACGGCGCCGAACCCCGCCGACTGGAGCAGGGCGCCGATGTCCTCGGGCTCGTAGGTGCGGTGACCGACCTCCTCGAAGCGCTGACGGAGCTCGTCGGGGATGGCGCTGCGGGGGCGGATGCCGATGGCCAGCCGCCCACCCGGCGCCAGCACCCGCCCCACCTCGGTCAGCTCGACCACGGGGTCGTCCCAGAAGTAGATGACGTTGACGCACAACGCACGGTGGAAGCGGTCGTCGGCGAACGGCAGCGCAGCGGCCTGGGCGCGGTGGATACGAGCCCGCCCGGCCTCGATCTCGCGGCGGTTGCGCAGGCGGGCCTGGCGCAGCATCGCGGTCGACGGGTCGACGCCGTCGTAGCCGCCGCCTCCCGACCGTCGCAGCACCTCGTCAACGGCGACGGCGGGTCCGCAGCCGATCTCGAGGACGGCGTGGGCGGGACCCGGATCGAGCTGGGCGATCACCCAGCGCGTCAGCTCGAGGTTCTCCCGCGCCAGACCCTGGCCGACCAGGTGACCGAGCGGGCCCCGAGGCAGCCCGAACTGGAGCATCCACTGCCGGCCCAGCGCGGTGTCACCCGCGATCCGTCGAAGCACGCTGACCAGGCTGACGGCACCGCTCCTCGCGTCGGTCGATCGCCGCCGCCGACCCTATGCGTCGGGCGTGCCTCCCACGTGCATCCCTGCCAATCATGACGCCGCACGTCGTGGAAGGGCCACGAACCACCATCGGTACCGCGTTGGAACTTTCCAACTCGGTAGTTGTAGAGTTGCAACCGTGGCCGTAGCGAAGAAGCTGCACAAGGACACGGTCGCGGTCATGAAGATCTTGGCCCGGCAAGTGCAAGAAGGGAACGAACTGAGATGGCGGAGTGGACGTTCACCCTGATCGTCGATCGGCCGGTCGGTGACCGCGACGACGAGATCTTCGAGGCCCTGGACGGCTACGCATTCGCGGTGGGCGAGGAGAGCGGCGCGTGGATCGTGGAGTGCGCCGGCGAGTACCCGCGCTACCGCGACCTGCTGCTGGGCTGCATCGCGACCCTGTCGCTGGACCTCGGCATCGAGACCCTCGCCGTCCAGGACGAGGGGGACGAGGTGACCCTCCAGGAGATCGCCGACCGGATCGGCAAGAGCCGCGAGGCCGTCGCGAAGTACTCGCGCGGGCAGTTGAAGTCAGCAACCCAGCCGTTCCCCCCGCCCGTACGTAACACGACCTGGGGCGCCCGGTGGTCGTGGTCGGACGTCTCGACGTGGCTGCTCCACAACACCGACTGGTCCACGGAGTACGACGAGGTCCACCGCGTCAACGTCGGCGTGAACGCCCTCCTCCGCGCCCGCCGCGAGCTGCCCGACCTCGAGTGGGTCAACGTCCTGCCCCGACTCGGCCGGGTGGCGGCCTGAGTCACTGGCTGAGAAGCGAACGAGCAGCGACTACGAGGACCGTGCGCGGGCCTTGGGGGCGCCGCGCACGGTCCTCGTGCGGAATCCTCGCGGGACGACGTTCCGGGCCAGATGCGAAACCGCCGGTCAGCAGGCTGTCGCAAAACCCCTTGAGGCGGGGTCCGCGGCCGAGTTTTCGGGTCGGTCGTCGGCCACGAGATCAAGGTCGGGATTGCCAGCCTTCGGCTTCGTCGACGGTGCGCAGCGAGAGGTCTTCGAGCTGGGTGGTCAGTTCGCGTAGTCGGCGCGCGTTGTCGAACCATGGCCGGTAGCGCTCGTACTGGTCGCGGGACAGCCGGCGGGTGACGGTCTTGCCCGCGACCTTGCGGGTCCACTGCAGGTAGGGACCGTGTTTTTGGGGCGGGTCGGCCTGGCAGCGGCAGCCCTTGGAGGTGCAGCGGGTGTAGCGCTCGATGACCGTGCCGGGCAGCACGAACCCCACCTCGGCGATCTGCCGGCGCAGTGTCTCGAGCTCGGTCAGCGCCTGCCCGGGCAGGTCGGTGGTGGTCATGCACGGCTCCATCGACGGTTGGCGGCGACGGTAGCGCCTCCTTCGAACACGAGCAGACAGTAGCTATACTGGCTGCAACGTCGGAGGAGACACGCGCCATGGCCTACCACTACATCGGTGGGGACCGTGACCAGCAGTTCCTGCTGCCGGTGTCCATGCGCGACTGGCTGGACCAGGGGCATCTGGCGTGGTGGGTGATCGATGTGGTCGAGGCCATCGACACTGCTGGGCTGCACGTGGCCCATCCCAACGACGGGCCGGGACGGCCGGCCTACGACCCCGACATGATGCTCACGCTGCTGCTGTATGCCTACATGACCGGGCAGCGTTCGTCACGGCGGATCGAGGCGGCCTGCCGCACCGATGCGGCCTATCGGGTGATCTGCGGGGACGTGGTGCCCGACCATGCCACCATCGCCCGGTTCGTGATCGATCACGAGCACGTGATGGCCGACATCTTCGTGCAGGTGCTGCGGCTGTGCGCGGCCGCGGGGCTGGTCACCGTCGGCACGGTCGCGATCGATGGGACCAAGATCGGCTCGGACGCCGCGCTGGACCGCACCCACAGCGCCGACTGGATCCGCCGGCAGGTCGAGGTCATCCTCGCCGAGGCCCGCGAGACCGACACGGCCGAGGACGGCCAGCCGGGACTGCTGGCGGCCCACGAGGTTCCCGCCCAACTGTCGTCCGTGTCGGGGCGGCTGGCGCGGCTCGAGCAGGCACTGGCGGTGATCGAAGCCGCCGACGCCGCCGCGGCCGCCGAGATCGAGCAGGTCATGGCACGGGCCCGCACCGAGGCCGCCGAAGGCCGCAAGCTGCCAGGACGCAAACCCAAGCACCCCCGGGCCGCGCTGGCCCGCGCCCAAGCCGACGAGACCGCCGTGCGCGTCAAGGCGACCGCCAGGGCATCCGCCCAGCACACCAGTGAGGCTGACGTCGCCGATGCGGTCGAGGACGACCCGGCCGTTCAGGCCGCGGTCGCGACCACCGACAAGGCCCGGACCGCGGCGCAAGCGGCCACGCCGACGGTCAGGGCCAACGTCACCGATCCGCAATCGCGGATCATGAAGACCGCCACCGGATGGGTGCAGGGCTACAACGCCCAGGCCGCCGTCAACGAACACCAGATCATCGTCGCCTGCCACGTCAGCCAGGACCACGGCGACGTCGGCCTGTTCCAGCCGATGGTCGACGCCACCCGCGACACGCTGACCGCCGCCGGCGTCACCGACCCGATCGGCACGGTGCTCGCCGACGCCGGCTACTGGTCCGAGGACAACGCCACCGCCGACGGTCCCGACCGGCTCATCGCCACCACCAAGGACTGGAAACAGCGCCAGGCTGCCCGCCAGCTGGGCACCACCGAAGGTGACCCACCCGACGACGCCACCCCAATCGAGGCGATGGAACACCGGCTACGCACCGCCGAAGGCGCCGCCGCCTACGCCGCCCGGTCTCACACCGTCGAACCCGTCTTCGCCGCCAAGGCCAACCACGACTACCGCCGGTTCCGCCGCCGAGGTCTCGAGGCAGCCCGCAGCGAATGGGCCCTGATGGCAACCGTGCACAACCTCGGCAAGCTTCACCGCACCAGCTGACCCACCCGACCGCCCGAACATCCTCTCCTCGACGAACCGCCAGAAGACGAGGCCTCCAAGGCGCCCGTCGACTGCGAGTTCTCTCCTGCCCAACCCGGCCATCTCTGCGATCAGCGCTGCGCCACTGGCTGCACGCAGCCAGCACTCAGGTCACCCAACCATGCCACTGCTGGACGCGACCGGGCTCCCGACCGCCGCATTTTGCGACAGCCTGTCAGAGGCGGGTTTCTGGCCTCCGTGCCTAAATGTCGTAGTACAGGGAGAACTCGAGCGGGTGGGGGCGCAGGGCGACCTGTGCGACCTCGCTGTCCATCTTGTACTCGACCCAGGTGTCGATCAGATCCTGGGTGAACACCCCGCCCTCGAGGAGGAAATCGCTGTCGTCGGCCAGGCCGGCAAGCGCCTCCTCCAGCGACCGCGGGACGCTGGGCAGGTTGCGCAGCTCCTCGGGCGGCAGGTCGTAGATGTCCTTGTCGACCGGGTCGGCCGGCTCGATCTTGTTCTTGACGCCGTCCAGGCCCGCCATCAGCATCGCGCTGAACGCCAAGTAGGGGTTGCAGCTCGGGTCCGGGACGCGGAACTCGATGCGCTTGGCCTTGGGGTTGCTGCCCGAGATCGGGATGCGGACGGCAGCCGACCGGTTGCGTGCCGAGTACACGAGGTTCACCGGAGCCTCGTAGCCGGGCACCAGCCGGCGGTAGCTGTTGGTGGTCGGGTTGGTGAACGCCAGCAGCGCGTGGGCGTGCTGGAGCAGCCCGCCGATGTACCACCGGGCCACGTCCGAGAGCTGGCCGTAGCCCGCCTCGTCGAAGAACAGCGGCTCGCCGTCCTTCCACAGCGACTGGTGGGTGTGCATCCCCGAGCCGTTGTCGCCGAAGATCGGCTTGGGCATGAACGTGACGGACTTGCCCGCCTGCCAGGCCGTGTTCTTGACGACGTACTTGAAGTTCATGAGCTTGTCGGCGATCGCGCTCATCTCGTCGAACCGGATGTCGATCTCGGCCTGACCACCTGAGGCGACCTCGTGGTGCTGGACCTCGACCTCGATCCCGACGCGCTGGAGGTTGTGGACCATCTCGGAGCGCAGGTCCTGGTAGTGGTCCATCGGCGACGTGGGGAAGTAGCCCTCCTTGTAGCGCGGCTTGTAGCCCTTGTTGCCGCCCTCCTCCTCCCGGCCCGAGTTCCACGCACCCTCGATCGAGTCGACGTGGTAGTAGCTCTCGTGACCGCGGGTGTCGAAGCGGACCGAGTCGAAGATGAAGAACTCGGCCTCGGGACCCATGAAGACGGTGTCGGCGATGCCGGTCGACTTCAGGTAGGTCTGCGCCTTGCGCACGATATTGCGTGGGTCGCGGCTGTAGGCCTCGCCGGTGACCGGGTCGTGCACGTGACAGTAGATCTGCAGCGTCTTGCGGTCGCGGAAGATGTCCTCGACCGCACTGGTCGCGTCGGGCAGCAGGAGCATGTCGCTCTCCTGGATGCCCTGGAACCCGCGGACCGAGGAGCCGTCGAAGAACAGGCCGTCGGTGAAGGTCGACGCGCTGATCTGGTCGACCGGCACCGAGAAGTGCTGGACCAGGCCGGGCAGGTCGACGAACCGCAGGTCGATGAACTCGTAGGCGTCGTCCTTCAGGGTCTTCAGGACGTCATCGGGCGTCTGTGGTGAGCTCCCCAACTTCTCGCTCCTTGTAGGTGGATGGTCGGTGATGGTTGGTGGTGGGTCGCCGGCCGGGCCGGTGGGTGTGCGGTGTGTCATCGGTGGGCGAGGCGTCGCGCCGACGCGTCCCGCAGCAGCCGTAGCCACCACGGGGCCACGGTTGGGGTTCGACGGACGCCTCGCCCGGAAGGCCAGCAGCCTCCGACGCGTCGAGCGAGGTCGGTCGCTGGATCCTCGCGGAGCAACGTACGCACGGGCGGTTACTCGACCGTGCCGAGGTTGTTTCGTGCGTGTTACAGGGCAGGTTGGGTGTGGGACGTCGGGTCCCGCTTCTCTACCGTAGACGCTGCCGTCCCCCCGCCGAAAGCCAACCTCGATGACGCCAGTCGCCGCCACGCTCGTGCTGACCACCCAGGCGACCGAGGTGACCGAGGTGTGCGGGATCGCCGCACCGTCGGGGCTGGCCAGGTTCGTGTGCGAGCGGACCGGGAGCACCCTGTGGACCGGGGCTGCCGAGTGGCTCGTCGGCAAGCCGCTCAAGATCGTGTTCGTCCTGGTCCTGGCGTGGTTGGGCAACCGGCTCGCGCGTCGCGGGATCCGCCGGCTCGTGACACAGATGCAGGACCCCGAGACGCGGGCACGGCTCGGCCGGTTTCGCGAGCGCGCCCGCATCAACGTGCTCAGCACGGACCGCATCCCGAGCCTGCGGCAGGCCCAGCGCGCCGAGGCGATGGGCGCCGTGCTGCGCAGCTCGGCGTCGGTGGTGATCTGGGCCGTCGCCCTGGTGACCGTCCTGGCGGAGCTCAACGTGGCGATCGGCCCCATGATCGCCTCGGCGGGGATCGTCGGTGTGGCCCTGGGGTTCGGGGCACAGTCGACGGTCAAGGACTTCCTCGCCGGCGTGTTCATGCTGCTCGAGGACCAGTACGGCGTGGGCGACATCATCGATGTCGGCGAGGCCACGGGCGTCGTCGAGGGCCTCTCGCTGCGCAGCACCCGGATCAGGAGCGTGGACGGGACGCTGTGGCACGTGCCCAACGGCGAGATCCGGCGCGTGGGCAACATGTCCCAGGAGTGGGCGCGGGCCCTGCTGGACATCAGCGTGGCCTACGACACCGACCTCGACCGAGCGTCGGCGATCATCAAGGACGTCGCGGACCAGATGTGGCGGGAGGAGGCCTACGAGCGCATCTTCCTCGAGGAACCCGCGGTGTGGGGGGTGCAGACGCTGGCCGCCGACGGCATCGACATCCGGCTGGTGATCAAGACCAAGCCCGGTGAGCAGTGGAGCATCGGTCGCGAGCTGCGCCGCCGCATCAAGGACCGCTTCGACGCCGAGGGCATCGAGATCCCGTTCCCGCAGCGCACGGTCTGGCACCGCGACGCCGACGGCAAACCCCGCGCGAAGAAGGCCACCAGGAAGTCGAGTGGGTGACTTCGGCGCATCCACGCGCCGAACTCACTCACTGGATCCCGGCTGGCCGGCGGTGGGGGTCCAGGCGTGCGCGTCGATCGCCTGCTGGCCGGCGTGGTAGCTGCTGCGGACCATGGGCCCCGACTCGACGTGGGCGAACCCGAGTGCATCCTCGCCGTAGCGGTGGAACGCAGCGAACTCGTCCGGCGTGACATAGCGGTCCAGGTGCAGGTGCTGGGCGCTCGGCTGCAGGTACTGGCCGATCGTGAGGTTGTCGACGCCCGCGGCCCGCAGGTCGCCCATGACCTCGAGCACCTCGTCGTTGGTCTCACCCATCCCGACGATGATGTTGGACTTGACCGCGGTGCTGCGCGGGAACCGGTCACGGGCCAGCGACAGGAACTCCAGGCCGCGGTCGTAGTCGAAGCTGGGGCGCACGACCGGGAACAGCCGGCGGGTGGTCTCGAGGTTGAACGCGAACACGTCGGGCTCGGCATCGACCACCTGCGCGAGCGCTGCCGCGCCCCGCGCGGGGTCCTGGCCGTGGCCGAAGTCGCTGGGCAGCACCTCGATGCCCACCTCAGGCGTGCGCGCGCGGATCTGGCGGATGGTCTCGGCCACCAGCCAAGCGCCCCCGTCCTCGAGGTCGTCGCGCGCGACCATCGTCACCACGCTGAAGCGCAATCCCAGGTGCTCGACGGCCTCGGCGACGCGACGGGGCTCGTCCCGGTCGTAGCCGGCGGGCTTGCCGGTCTTGATCTGGCAGAAGCCACAGCGGCGGGTGCAGTCATCGCCGCCGATCAGGAACGTCGCCTCGCGCAGGTCCCAGCACTCGTAGATGTTCGGGCACGCCGCCTGCTCGCAGACGGTGTTGAGTTCGAGGTCGGCCACGAGGCGCTTGAGGTCCTGGTAGTTCTCGTTGAGGTCCAGGCGAGTCTTGAGCCACGCTGGCTTGCGGCCCTCCTGCGGCGAGGTGTCCACCGTCCTGCGGATGACCCCGGCCCGCTGCACCTTGTCCCGGCCCAGCACATCGAGCATCCGGGCACCCTGGGGGATCACGCGGTCCGTCACGGGGGATCCTGGCGCGGTGGGGGTGGCGGGCTGCACCCAGGATACCCGGGGGGTCTGGCGCGCAGGCGAGCACCCTCTGAGCGCCCGGACGTCAAGCCAGCCGCACCTGGAGCTGGAGGCTGGCCACGTCCGCGTCGTGGACGGGGGTGGTGAACACCTCGGCCCAAGCCCGACGGAGCCGCACGACGGCCTCGTCGACGGTCGTGTCGATGCCGAGGGACGCCAGCGAGCACACGCCCTTGTCGGTGATGCCGCAGGGCACGATCCCGTCGAAGTCGTCGAGGTGGGTGGTGACGTTCAGCGCCAGGCCGTGCTCGGTGACGTGGTTCGCGGTCACCCGGACGCCGATCGCCATGAGCTTGTCGTGACCGACCCAGGCGCCGCTGAAGCCGTCGAGTCGACCGGCATCGATGCCGTAGGACGCCGCCGTGCGGATGCCCACCTCCTCGAGCGCGCGCACGTACGGGACGATCGACGTCGGGTCGCGCAGCCGGAGGATGGGGTAGGCGACGAGCTGGCCCGGGCCGTGGTAGGTGACGTCCCCGCCCCGGTCCACGTCGTAGGTCTCGATGCCGCGGGCGGCAAGCTCGGCATCGCTCAGCAACACGTTCTCCCGCGACGCCCGCCGACCCAGGGTGTAGACGCGCGGGTGCTCCAGCGTCAGCAGCACGTCGCCGATCTCATCGGCAGCCCGGCGCCGGACCAGCTCGCGCTGCCAGTCCCACGCCGTCGCGTACGGGACCGTCCCCGCATGGACCGCGGCGACGGCCCGGTCTGGATCAGCGCGCAGCTCGGAGGCGTTCACAGGGCCAGGGTAGGGCTTCACGCCGGTCGCGCCGTGCCCGTGTCGTGGCGGCTTACAGGCCAAGCTCAGGGGCGAAGTCGTGCGTCTCGAGCACGTACTCGAGGTCTGCGAGGAAGCGCGCGGCGTCCGCGCCGTCGACCATGCGGTGGTCGTAGGTGAGGCAGAAGTAGCTCATCCACCGGATCGCGATCGCGTCGTGTCCGAACTCGTCGGTCACCACCACGGGCCGCTTCTCGACCAGCGTGGTGGCCAGGATCGCGACCTCGGGGGGGTTGAGGATCGGCGTGTCCATCAGGACGCCGCGCGACCCGGTGTTGGTGATGGTGAAGGTGCCGCCGCTGATCTCGTCGGGCTGCAGCTTGCGGCTGCGTGCGCGGGTGGCGATGTCGGCGATCGCCTGGGCCAGGGCCGGGACGGTGAGGTCCTGGGCGTCCTTGATGTTGGGAACCAGCAGCCCGCGCTCGGTGTCGACGGCGATGCCCAGGTTGACGTAGTTGAGGAACGTCGCGGTGACCTCGTCCACGTCGATGCGCGAGTTGACGACCGGATGCCGCGGGATGGTCATGCAGACCGCGCGTGCGATGATCGGCAGCGGCGACAGCGACACGCCCTCGCGCTGCTTGAACGCGTCCTTGTAGTGCCCGCGCATCGTCATCAGGC
>DASWKO010000200.1:0-6280 GCA_036396595.1 Nitriliruptorales bacterium
GGCTGGTACAACCTCACCACCCGGGGCCTGGAGTACCAGTGCGCCGAGCACGCCTATTGGGACCTGGGTCGACCGCCCGACGATGCTGACGAGCCCGCCGACATCCGCGGACTGCGCGTGTTCCAGCGCTACTTCAACCAGCGCTTCCAGACCTACGGCCGAACCGTGCGGTTCCACGCGTACTGCTCGAACGAGGCCGGCGACGACAGCGTCGTCTCGCCGGAGGAGCGCCGCGCGGATGCGGCCGGTCTCCTCGCCAAGGTCGACCCCTTCGCCCACCTCGTGCAAGGGACGAACGGGAACAGCGACACCTTCATCGAAGCGATGGCCGACGCCGGCCGCGTGCACGTGTCCACGAGCCAGCGGGGCGCCGACTACTACCGCCAGTACCCCGGGCTGGTGTGGAGCTACCGCCCATCGCTGGAGATCCAGGTCGAGCAGTTCACCAGCTACGTGTGTTCGAAGGTGCTGGCCTACCCCGTGTCGTTCAGCGGGAACGACGACCTCGGGCAGCCGCGCAAGCTCGGCCTGCTGTACACCGACCACCCGCGTGCGGGTTCGCTGACCGCGTTCGCCGAGCTGGCACGGCAGCGGATCGAGGATTGCGGCGGAGAGTTCGCCCACGTCGCCACGCTGCACAACTACGGCGCCGCCTACAGCAGCAACCCCACCACCGAGGGGCTGGAGAACATGGCGGCGTTCCAGAGCAACGACGTCACGACGATCATCTGGGCCCAGGGCTACGACTCGTCGCACACCAAGTCGGCACGTCAGCTCGACTACGAACCAGAGTGGGTCATTGCCGGCGACGGCGCCCACGACGGCTACGCCCCGCAGACCCACCAGGACCAGCAGGTGTGGGAGCACGCATGGGTCGTCACGATCCAGCCGCTCCAGACAGGCACGGTCTTCGAGAGCGAGTGCGCCAAGGCGCTGGCGGCGACCGGTGGCCTGGACCGCCAGGACATCTCGCACCTGTGCACGTTCCGCGACTACTACGTCCAGCTCCGCCAGCTCTTCACGGGGATCCAGGTGGCCGGGCCGCGCCTCACCGCACAGAGCATGGACCAGGGGTTCCACGCGATCCCGCCCCTGCCCAGCACGGACCCCCGGGTCCCGGCCTGCTTCTACGACCCCGGCGACTACACGTGCGTCAAGGACGCCGCGGCCATGTGGTGGGATCCGGATGGTGCCAACAACTTCGGCACCGGGGCGTCCAGCAACGAAGGCTGCTGGCGGATGGCCGAGGGCGGCCGCCGCTACCTCGTCGACCGGTGGCCCGAGGGCGACGTGATCGCCCAGCAGGCGCCCGACGACCCCTGTAACCAGTACTCGGGCCAGTTCTTCCTCAGCCGGGACCACTGATCGGGCTGCATGGCCGCCCCGCGCCCGCCCACCTTGTGCCTCGCACCCAGGCACGCAGCCCTGGCATGTGGTCGGCCACAGAGCGGGGGGCCCCGTGGTCGGTCAGACTGGGACCCCGACCGACCCCCAGGAGTCGACCGTGAAACTCGAAGCGATCGAGCTGCGACGCATCGCGCTGCCGCTGGTGTCGCCGTTCCGGACCTCGTTCGGGACCCAGACCGAGCGTGATGTCCTGCTGGTGCGGGCCGTGACCGCCGAGGCCGAGGGGTGGGGCGAGTGCGTCGCTCTGCTGGAGCCGATGTACTCCTCCGAGTACGTCGACGGCGCCCAGCACGTGATGGAGCGCTTCCTGCTGCCCAGCCTGCTCGCCCAGGGTGACGTCACGGCCATCGACGTGGCCCGGCTGCTGGCACCGGTGCAGGGCCATCGCATGGCCAAGGCGGCGGTCGAGATGGCGGTGCTGGACGCCGAGCTGCGGCTGGCGGGTCGGAGCTGGGCCCGCGAGATGGGCGCGGTCGTCGACCGCGTGCCCTCGGGGGTGTCGGTGGGGATCATGGACACCCTGCCCCAGCTCCTGGACGCGGTCCAGGGCTACGTGGACGAGGGCTACGTGCGTATCAAGCTCAAAATCGAGCCGGGCTGGGACATCGAGCCGGTCGCGGCCGTCCGCGAGCGGTTCGGTGACATCGCGCTCCAGGTCGACGCCAACACCGCCGACACGCTGGCCGACGCACAGCACCTGGCACAGCTCGACGGGTTCGGTCTGCTGCTGATCGAGCAGCCACTGCCCGAGGAGCACGTGCGCGCCCACGCCGAGCTCGCGCGCACCCTCAAGACCCCGATCTGCCTCGACGAGTCGATCGTGTCGGCCCAGTCGTGTGTCGACGCGATCCTGATCGGGGCGGTGCACATCGTCAACGTCAAGCCGGGCCGCGTCGGCGGCTACCTCGAAGCCCGCAGGATCGCCGACGTGTGCGCTGCGCACGACATCCCGGTGTGGTGCGGGGGCATGCTCGAGACCGGGCTGGGACGCGCGGCCAACGCGGCGCTGGCCGCCAACCCGGCGTTCCGGCTCCCGGGCGACATCTCGGCCGCCTCGCGCTTCTACGAGCGCGACATCGTGACCCAGCCCATCACCCTCGAGGCCGGCTACGTGCGGGTGCCCGAGGGCCCGGGACTGGGCACCGTGATCGACCAGGCGTTCCTCGACCAGGTCACCACCTCGGTGACCACCCACCGCGCCTGATGGTCGCCTTCGACGTCGTGCTGCGTGGCGGACGGATCCTCGACGGCACCGGCGGACCGGCCCAGACCGCCGACGTCGGCATCACCGGTGGACGCATCGACAGCATCGGGGACCTGTCCGCCGCGTCCGCCGAACACGACCTGGACGTCAGCGACCGGTACGTGTGCCCCGGGTTCATCGACGTCCACGCCCACACCGACCTCGCCGCGCTGCTCGGCGACGAGCACCTCGACGTCAAGACCGCCGGCATCCGCCAGGGCGTCACGACCGAGGTGTGCGGCAACTGCGGCGCCAGCCCCTTCCCCACCCGCGACGTGGGGCGTGACCCGTACTTCGGGCTCTACCCCAAGGACGTGCAGAGCCAGTTCGTGACCACGGCCGACTACCGAGCCACGATGGACCAGATCCCGCTGGTCGCCAACCTGGCCCCCCTGCTCGGGCACGGGGCCCTGCGCGCCGCCGTGGTCGGCTACGACGACCGGCCGGCCACCGACGACGAGCTGCGCGAGATGCGACGCATCGTGGCGCAGGCGATGGAGGAAGGCGCGTTCGGGCTGTCCTCGGGACTGATCTACGCCCCGGCGGTGTACGCCCCGACCCAGGAGCTGATCGCCCTCGCGACCGAGGCCGGTCGCTACGGGCGGCCCTACACCACCCACATGCGTGACGAGGCCGACCACGTCCTCGACGCGATCGACGAGGCCCTGCGGATCGGCCGCGAAGCCGGCACCGGCGTCCAGATCAGCCACCACAAGGTCGCCGGCGAGCGCAACTGGGGCCGCAGCCAGCAGACCTTGCAGGCCATCACCGAAGCCCGCGCCGGTGGCACCGACGTGACCATCGACGTCTACCCCTACACGGCCGGCTCCACGATCCTGCGCATGCTGCTCCCGCCGTGGGCGCTGGACGGCGGCCACGACCGCACCGCCCAGCTCCTGGGCGACGACGGGGCCCGCCACAGGATCGCCCGGGCCTACGAGCGCGGCATCGACGGGTGGCAGAACCTGGTCGAGATGTCAGGGTGGGACGGGATCGTGCTGTGCGGCGACGACGAGCTGGCCGGCCACAGCATCGCGCAGGTGGCACACACGACCGGTCGCCAGCCGGTCGACGTCGCGATGGACGTCGTGCTCGAGGACCCGGGCCGCATGATCATCATCCACATGATGGAGGCGGACGAGGTCAACACGATCGGGGGCGTGGAGTTCGCGATGGTGGGCTCGGACGGCATCCCCGCGCCAGGGCGCCAGCACCCGCGCCTGGCTGGGACCTTCGCCCGGGTGCTCGGGCGTGCCCGCGGGGACGAGACGCACCTGGCCGACGTGGTCCGCAGGTCCACGTCGCTGGCCGCCCAGCGCTTCCACCTCGGCGACCGGGGACGCGTGACCGAAGGCTTCCTCGCCGACCTGGTGGTGTTCGACGGCGCCAGCGTCGCCGACCGCGCCACCTACGAGCAACCGCTGCTGGCCCCCACCGGCATCGACCACGTCCTGGTTGCCGGCCGGTTCGCGGTCCGCGACGGCGCCCTCACCGACGTGCGCGCCGGGGCCGTCCTCGAACCCTCCTGACGGCCTCACAACCCGACCCGAGGTGACGATGAGTCCGAGCACGCACGACGCACTGCCCGACGAGCGCAACGCCGACGTGCGCATCTGGATCGACGGCGCGTTCTACCCGCGTGACGAGGCCAAGGTCTCGGTGTTCGACTCGGCGTTCCTCGTCGGCGACGGGATCTGGGAAGGTCTGCGACTCCACCGGGGCCGGTTCGCCTTCCTCGAACGCCACCTCGACCGGCTGCTCCGGGGTGCGCGTGCGATCCACCTCGACATCGGCCTCAGCCGCGACGAGCTCGCCCAGCTCCTCGACGACGTGGTCACCGAGAACGGGATGCAGGATGGGGCGCACGTGCGCTTGATGGTGTCGCGGGGCCGCAAGAAGACCCCGTCGCAGCACCCGTCGAACCTGGTCGGGGGCCCCACGATCGTCGTCATCCCCGAGTACAAGACCGGGGATCCGGGGGTCAAGGCGCGCGGGATCAGCCTGCTGACCTCGACCGTCCGGCGGCCGCCACCCGACACGCTCGACCAGCGGCTGAACTCCCACAGCAAGCTCCACGAGGTGGTCGCGCTCATCCAGGCAACGGCGGCCGGGGCGGACGAAGCGCTGATGCTCGACCCCACCGGCGCGGTCGCGACCTGCAACGCCACCAACTTCTTCGCGGTCGTCGCCGGCGAGCTGCTCACCTCGACCGCGATGTACAGCCTGCCCGGCATCACCCGCGCCGTCGTGCTCGAGGAGGCACGCGCGGACGGCATCCCGGCGGCTGAACGACCGTTCACCTCGAGCGACGTCTACGGGGCCGACGAGGCGTTCGTGACCGGCACGTTCGGTGGCATCACGCCCGTTCGCGAGGTCGACGGTCGCACCATCGGCGCCGCCCTCCCCGGCCCGGTCACCCAGCGCCTCACGGCCCTGTACGACGAAGCGGTCCGACGTTCGGTGGGCGGCGACGTGGACCCCGGTCGGTGACGAGCACGGTCCGCATCAACGTGTGGTCGGGCCCGCGCAACGTGTCCACGGCGCTCATGTACGCGTTCGGCCAGCGCCCCGACACGACCGTGTTCGACGAGCCGCTGTACGGGCACTACCTGCGCGTCTCGGGCGTGCAGCACCCGCTGCGTGACGCGATCCTCACCGCGATGGACACCGACGGTGAGCGGGTCGTCGCCGCCACGATCCTCGGACCGCACCCGACGCCGGTCGTGATGTTCAAGCAGATGGCCCACCACCTGGTGGAGCTGGACCGCTCGTTCCTCGACCGCTGCCACAACGTCCTGCTGATCCGCGACCCGCGGGAGGTACTGCTCTCCTACGCCGAACATGTCGAGCTGCCGACGCTGGCTGACCTGGGCTACGAGGCCCAGGTCGAGCTCCTCGACCACGCGATCGGGCGCGGGCTCGCCCCCCTCGTGATCGACGCACGACGCGTCCTCGAGGATCCACCGGGACAGCTCGCGGGCCTGTGCGAGGTCGTCGGCATCCCGTTCCACGAGGCGATGCTGTCCTGGCCGCCGGGCCCGAAGCCCGCGGACGGCGTGTGGGCCGAGGAGTGGTACGAGGGCGTGCACGCCTCCACCGGCTTCGCCCCGTACCGGCCGCGAGACGGGACGTTGCCAACCGACCTCCAAGCCCTCCACGTGCGCGCACGACCGCTGTACGAACGGCTCAGAACCTACGCGGTCTGACCGTCCGCCCTCGGGGCCAGCCTGGCACCCAGGGGGTCAGCGGGGCGCGTACCAGGCCGCGCGGAGCAGGTCGGGGTCCAGCGCGTGGACGGTCCCGCCCCGCGCGTCCCTCACGGTCTCGGCCATGAGCATCGCGTTCAGCGCGGCTTCCTCGGTGGCAGCGATGACGCCGTCGAACAGGGGGTTCATCGCGGCGTTCGCCGTGGAGGAGATCGCGGCCGTCGCCTCGTCGACCGCTGCCTCGCGATCTTCGATCGGCAACTGGCCGGCGTTGCCGGTCGCGAACGCCAGGATGAGGTCGCCGCTGGAGTTCTCTCCCTGTCCCCCGAGCCGCCCGACGCCCAGCGCCGCGCGTTGCGCCAACCGGCGGCACTGGTGAGGCAGCAGCGGGGCGTCGGTCGCGACGACGACGATGATCGAGCCG
>DASWKO010000201.1:0-4214 GCA_036396595.1 Nitriliruptorales bacterium
AACTGGACCGGGGTCCAGTCGAGCCAGCCCTGGACGTTGGTCAGGGGGTCGGCTCGCTCCACCGAGGTCAGCAGCGCCGCGGGGGGCAGGCTGAACGACGTGGGGTCCTCCGGCGCAAGCTCCGTGGGGGCGGCGGGGCAGGGACCCAGCCCGCGCAGCGGTGCCAGGATCTCGGCGTCGACGCCCTCGGGAGCGGGGAACGGCAAGGCCGCGCCAGGCGGGCTGGCTGTCGGGGCAGGAGCGGGGGTCGACCCGCTGCTGCAGGCACCGACGAGCAGCGGTGCAAGGAGGCAGGCGGCGACCAGTGGGCGGATGGCGACGGTCCTGTCCGGACGTCCGGGGCTGAGCAGGCAGGAAACCACAGCGCGGACGTGGAAGCAGATCACAACCTCCTGGAGGCAACCACGTGAACCGACGCGCCCCGCTCGCACCCGGACTGCTCACGGCCATGCTCGGCCTGCTCGTCACCGCGGCACCCGCCATCGCCAGCGACCCGGCCTCCCAGGACGGCTCGGTGCCGACGGCGCCCGGCGAGACCGTCGAGCTCACCTGGACCGGCATCATCCCGCCCGGGTCCAACGACGCCAGCGATTGCACCGCGGGGCCGCGCGAGCTGAGCGACATCCACACGGTCGAGCTGGCCGTGCCGGCAGGGACCTACGACGTCGTGAACGTGAACGTGGCGGTGACCATCGAGGCCACCGGTCTGGGCGCCGACGGGTTCGACCTGATCACGACGGTCATCCGTCCGGACGGCACGGCGACCAGCGCCGATGGTGGCTTCGTCGGGACGCCCGAGACGGTCGGGCTGAGCAACCCGCAGCCGGGCACGTACGAGGTGCTCGCGTGCGCCTTCGCGGGTGCCCTGCCCCAGTCCTACGAGGGCGCGATGACCATGACCGCCGAGCCGAAGATCCCGCAGGTCGCGGAGGCGTACTGCGCGCCACCGTCGGGCACGCCCAAGTTCGAGATGGGCTACATCGACGAGTCGCGTGCCGGCGGCGAGCCGCTCATCACCGTGCACCCCAACGGCGACCTGCTGTGGGGCAGCCACGCCGGGACCACCCACTTCTACTCGCCGGCGGCTGCCTCCCCCACCTCCGGGGCCTTCGTCGAGAACTACGAGGGGCAGACCTACCAGTACTACCTCGACGACGAGGCCGGCTGGGTCTTCGTGCCGCGGCAGGGACCCGGGGACGGCGACGTCGCGCCGGTCGCGGGCCAGCCGGCCAGCGGGTTCTCCGACCCGGAGTTCGCCATCGACCAGGCCGGCAACGTCTTCATCAGCGAGATCAACCTGGCCAACGTGGCGGTCTCCAAGTCCACCGACGGCGGCCGGTCCTACGGCCTGCAGAACACCTTCGCGTTCACGCAGTCGGACCGCCAGTGGATGGCCGCGGACGCCGAGGACGAGCTGTACATGACCGCCAACGGCTTCGGTGGCGGGCCCTTCCCCAACGAGCCCGCGGGCTACCTGAACCACTTCATGTCGAAGTCGACCGACGGCGGCATCACCTGGAACGGCGCGAGCCAGACCCACACCGACGGCGTCGGCGACATCCAGATCGACCACGAGCGCGGGATCATGTACGAGATGTCGGCGACCACGTCCGGGTTCCTGGGGATCGCCCGGTTCCCCAACATCCGCGAGGAGTCGACCGACTTCACGGCCGAGGTGTTCGAGATCGCCTCGCAGGTCGGCATGAGCGGCGTGCAGCGCCTGATCGACCCGACCTTCGACCTGGACGACCAGGGCAACGTCTACGCCACCTGGTCGGACAACGGCGACGGGCTGCGACCGGCCGGGATCTACTACTCGCACTCGACCGACCAGGGCGAGACCTGGGCGCTGCCGACACGCGTCGACCCGGACGACAACGGGGACGCCTGGCCGTGGATCACGGCGGGCGCCCCCGGGCAGGTCGCGGTGACCTGGCTCCAGAGCAACGAGGTACCGACGGGTCCGCTGCCCGGTGAGGACCAGAGCGGCGAGGCCCAGTGGCACGTCACCGTCGCCACGACCAGCACCGGGCTGGGCTGCGCCGGCGCCGAGGGCGCCGGGTTCACGCTGACCACGGCCTCGTCCGAGCCGGTCCACACCGGCACGATCTGCCAGGGCGGGACGGTGTGCCAGGCGGAGCTGGTCGACCGTCGACTCGGCGACTACTTCTCGATCGTCGCCGACCTCGACGGCTTCATCCACGTCGCCGTCTCGGACACGCGCCAGGGCGGAGCGATCGCGCTGCCCCTGCACATCCGCCAGGTGAGCGGCGCGACGCTGGACGGCGCACCTGATCCGGTCCAGACCGATCCGCCCCAGCCCGCACCCGAGCCGGATCCGCTGCCCGCGACGGGAGCTGGGCTGGCGCTGCTGGGGCTCGGTCTGGCGCTGACCGCCTCGGCGTTGCGGCGCCGGGCGACCTGAACGACCGCAAGAAGGCGGCAATCCGGGCGCCTCGGCCGGGACGATCAGCCCAGGCGCCGCCAGCCACGCCTGGCGAGGTACCCGAACAGCAGCGTGATGGCGGCGAACCACGCGAACGAGCCCAACGCGGCCGCGCCCACGTCGATCCCGAACCGCTCGGCGAACTCCGGACCGAGGACCAGGCCACGCACGGTGTTGACCGTGAGCGTGATCGGGTTGATGTCCGCGAACGCCTGCAACGGGCCGGGCATGGTGTCGACGGGGACGAACACCGAGCTGACGAAGTTCAACGGGAACAGCCAGATGAACCCCGCCGACTGGGCCGCCTCCGGGTCCTTGACCGTCAGGCCGATGACCGCGGCGATCCAGGCGAGCGTGACCCCGAACGCCATCAGGAACAGCAGCGCGAGCACGCCCTGGAGGACCCCGGTCTGGATGCGGAAGCCCACGACGTAGCCCACGACCGCCATCAGCACGGTCGTGAACAGGGTCACGACGCCCGTGGTGGCCACCCGCCCCGTCAGCACGGCGCCGTGCGCCATCGGCAGTGACCGGAAGCGGTCCAGGATCCCCTTGGACAGGTCGTCGGCGACCGCCACCGAGGTCCCGGCGCTGTTGAAGGCCACCGACTGCGCGATGATGCCTGGCACCAGGAAGTTCGCGTAGCTGACGCCGGGGATGTCGATGGCGCCACCGAACACGTACGTGAACAGCAGCACGAACATCACCGGCTGGATGACCATGAACACGACGAGCTGGGGCTGCCGGACGTAGCCGAGCAGGTTGCGGCGCATGATCAGCAGCACGTCGTTGACCGCGGCGCGCCAGTCGTCGGGGACGCGGTCGACGTGGGACAGGGTCGTGGCGGTCATGCTGGGGTCTCCTGGTCGACGTCGGCGGCGTGGCCGGTGAGCGCGAGGAACACGTCATCGAGGCTGGGCCGCCGCAGCGCCAGGTCGGCGATCGGGATGCCCGCCTCGTCGAGCGCGCGCACCGCCTGACTGAGCCGTGCCTGGTCACCCCCGGTCGGGAAGGTCACCCGACCCGCGGCGGCGTGGACGTGGGGCTCCTCGGGGGAGATCGGGCGCAGTGCCTCGACCGTGCGATCGAGGTCGTCGAGGGACGCCGGCCGGACCTCGACCTGCGCGCCACCGACGTCGTCCTTCAACTCGTCCGCCGTGCCGCGCGCGATGATGCGGCCGTGGTCGATGACCACGATGCGGTCGGCCAGCACGTCCGCCTCCTCGAGGTACTGCGTGGTCAGCAGCACGGTCGTGCCCTCGGTGACGAGCTCGCGGATGACCTGCCAGAGCACGTTGCGGCTGGAGGGATCCAGCCCCGTCGTCGGCTCGTCGAGGAACAGCACCTGCGGGTCGGTGACCAGGCTGGCCGCCAGGTCCAGGCGGCGACGCATGCCCCCCGAGTAGGTCTTGGCAGGGCGGTCAGCAGCCACGGTGAGGTCGAAGCGCTCCAGCAACGCGCCGCCACGCAGACGAGCGGTCGCTGCGGGCAGGCGCGCCAGCCGGCCGATCATCTGGAGGTTCTCGCTGCCGGTCAGGTGCTCGTCGATGGCCGCGAACTGGCCGGTGAGCCCGATCCGCGCCCGGACCGCATCCGGGTCGGCCAGCACGTCGTACCCGGCGACCCGCGCGTGCCCCGCATCGGGGCGCAGCAGCGTCGCAAGGATCCGCACGGTGGTGGTCTTGCCCGCGCCGTTGGGCCCGAGCAGGCCGAGGACGGACCCTTCGTCCACGCTGAGGTCCAGCCCGTCGAGGGCGCGGACCTCGTT
>DASWKO010000202.1:0-23006 GCA_036396595.1 Nitriliruptorales bacterium
CTGGCGCTGCTGGCCGGCGAGGACCCCGAGGAGGTACTGGGCCGGCCCGACCGGGTGCCGTGGCCGGACGCGGACGAGGAGGACGGCGCGCTCGAGGACCAGGCAGATGGGATCACCGGGATGGTGGACGACGTAGCCCGAACGGGCTAGGTCAGAACCGCCCATCCGAGCCGCTGACGCGACCGCTCGGTCCGCCGTACGCTTGGTGCCACGACCGGGTCGAGCCCGGTCGGCCCGGCCGCTGCCTGCGGTCGCTCGCGAAGCCGAGGAACGGGAAGCACGTGCGCAACGCCACCGCGGTGGCCATCGTCGTTCTGCTGCTCCTGATCCTCGCTGCCAGCGCGCTGCAACTGGTGTCCGGGCGCTGATCCAACCGGGTGCCGTGCGCACCCACGGAGTGAACGTGGCGACCGAGACGCTCGACCGCGCGATGGTCGACCTCGTCGAGCGCGCCAAGACCGGCGACGTCGAGGCGTTCGCGTCGCTCTACGACCGCTACGTCGACCAGGTGTACGGCTACATCTACCGCCGCGTGGGGCACCGCCAGACCGCTGAGGACCTGTGTGGTGACGTGTTCCTCCGGGCGCTGCGCAACCTGTCCGGCTTCCAGTGGCAGGGCGTCGACCTCGGCGCCTGGCTGGTCACGATCGCCCGCAACCGGGTACACGACCACTTCAAGTCGGCCCGGTTCCGGCTCGAGTCGTCGACCGACGAGTTCCCCGACCACACCCAGCCGACCGACAGCAGGCCGGACGATCCCGAGCGCGTCTCGATGGCCCGCGACATGGCGCGCAGCCTGGGCCAGGCACTGGATCAGCTCAAGGACGACCACCGCGAGGTCATCGAGCTGCGGTTCGTCCACGGGCTGAGCGTGGCCGAGACCGCAGAGGTGATGGACCGCACGGCCGGGGCGATCAAGGCGCTGCAGTACCGCGCGATGCGCTCGCTGGCCGACCTGATCAAGGCCGAACCCTCGCTGGCGAACCTCGCCGGTCTGGGCACCGCAGCGCTGATCGTCCTGCTGGGAGGGCTGCGATGAGGACCGCCGACCCGACATCCGCCATCTTCCCGGCGGCCCGATGGCCCGAGTGGTCCGGGTGGTCCGATCAGGCCACGCCGGCCTGGTCAATCCGGGCGATATCGACGTCCAGGCGTATCCCGGTCGGCACCCGTTCGTTGGATGTGGTGGACGAGAGGAGCGCGCCGTGAGGCGGGTCGACGAGCACACCCCCGAGGAGCAGTTCGCGCTGCTGCTCGACGGTGAGCTGCGCCCCGACGAGGTCGACCACAGGATCGCCGCGCTGCTGACCCTCACCGAGGCGCTCGACGAGCACGTCACGGTGCCCAGCCCGGAGTTCGGCTTCAAGGCGCAGCTACGCACCCAGCTCGTGGCCGCAGCAGCAGCAGGCGAGCAGGCGAGCGTCTGGGAACGCGCGCGCAACGCTCTGTGGATGCGCACGGCGCAGGTCCGAAACTCGCTCCGGACCGCGCTGGCCACCGGCGTCGCCGCCTCGATGATCGGGACGGTCGGCGTGGCCGCGGCGGCCCAGCACGCGTTGCCGGGCGAGCTGCTCTACCCGGTCAAGGAGCTGACCGAGACCGTGCGCATCGCGCTGGCCGGCGACCTGGCCGCCACCGGCCGCCTGCACCTGCGGTTCGCCGAGGAGCGCCTCGAGGAGGTCGACGAGGGCGCCGACGAGCTGGCACCTCAGCGGCTGATCGACACGTTCGGCGAGATGGACGAGCACGCCATCACCGGCGCGGAAGATCTGCTCGGGTGGGCCACCCGGACCGGGGACGAGGCGGTGCTCGACGAGATCCGGTCGTTCACCGACCGCCAGCGCAAGGGCCTGCACGAGGTCATCTCCCGGCTGCCGAGCGCCGTGGTGCCGTTCGCCGAGGCGTCGCTGGAGGTCCTGCGCCGCATCGACATCGAGGTCGATGGCGAGCCCGAGCCGTGCGACTGCCCCGAGCCCCAGGAACCCAGCCTTGGCCCGATCGACGACGATCCGGTCGTCAGCGCCCCGGGTGAAGCGCCGGCGCGCACGCCACAACGTCCCTGTGACTGCACCCCCGGCACCGATGCACCACCGGTCCGCGAACCGGTGATCGGCGACGAGCCCCCCCAGGACCCGGACGGCGACCCGTCGGACGGCGAGCCGCCAGCCGAGGACGAGCCGGTCGATCTCGTGCCCGAGCTGCCAGGTCCGCTGGACGACGTCGGCAACGTCATCGACGACCTGTTCAACGACGTGCTGGACGAGAGCGACCCCGTGATGGAGCCGCTGCCGCTCGACCCCGAGCAGGATGTGATCGACCCGGCCGACGAGACCGTGGATGACCTGCTCGACGACAGCCCCACGCCCACGCCGAGCCCCAGCCTGTAGGACGCGCCGCGGTCATGAGACGCCCCGCCGCCCGGCGGGGCGTCTCTCATCGAGCTGCCCATGTCCCGCATGTCCGCCGGGTCATGGCCGCCCGTCGCGGCACCGCCCGGCACCGGATCGGTGCCAGCGCACCCGATCATGCGGACAGCGCACGATGACCCATCCGTGCCGTTGCCCGACGTAACCACACCCGACCCGGCTCGTTTGCTAGATTGAGCGACCATCCGGGATGACTAGTCAAGACCCTGCGGGAACTTGCCGACACCATCCGGGAACGCGTCGATCACAAGGGGAGCCGGAGACCAGGCAACAGCCAACGTCCGGTACGACGCACAGAACCACCTCTCAGGGAGGCTCGGGGTATGACCAAGACCAACTTCTTCCGGCGCGGGATGACCGCCGCCGTCGCGGCGGTTTCCGCCGCTGCCATCGCTGCGCCCGGCGCTACGGCTGCCGCAGGCGCACCGGACGTGTTCGCTGCCACGGGTGAGGCCCTGGCGCTCGAGCTGAGCGTCAAGACCCCCGACGGGCTGCTGAGCGCGACACCGGTCGGCACCGACCACGTGCTCCAGAAGATCTCGTTCACCAGTGCCGCGCTGAACAGCGACGGCGTGGCCAGCGCGGTCGCCAACCTCATCGACGGCACGCTCGGCACCGTGGGCGTCAGCTCCGGCTCGGGCGAGACCTCCGGTGAGGCCTCCTTCGCCAGCCAGGACCTGCATGCCATCCAGATCGGCGCCGGCACGACGTCCTACGTCGCTGACGCCGCCCAGAACCTCAGCAAGTCCTTCTCCGAGCTGGCCTACATCAAGGCCTCCATCGCGCCCCTGTTCGACGGCAGCCTGGGCGTCCCGACCGAGGTCACCGACCCGGTCCAGGGCGCTGTGCAGGAGGTCACCGCCGTGGTCAACGGCCTCGTCGGCGACCTCAACGCCACCATCGACGAGGTCGAGGGCGCCATCCAGGACGCCATCGGCGAGACCATCAACCTGCCCGACGTGAACCTGCCGGCCGTGCCGGACGTCACCTCGGTGGACCTGCTCGAGATCCGCAAGATCTGGTCCAGCAGCCTGCTCGACACCCTGGACGGCAAGGTCCGCTCCACCGTCGAGGCCGGCATCGTCGAGGCCAGCCTGCTCGGCGGCCTGGTCGAGGTCCCCGCGTTCCAGTACAAGTCCTGGGCCGAGGCCGGTGGCGTCCCCGGGTCCGCGAACGCGGGCACCGAGGTCACCACGATCGCCGTCCGCATCGCCGGCTCCGACCTGGTGAAGGTCAGCGGTGACCAGATCACCATCGGCGACACCGTCGTGGACCTGTCCGACCTGAACGTGACCGGCACCGAGGCAGACACCATCCTCGCGACCCTGATCGATGAGCTGACGTCCCTGCTCAACGCCCTGGGTGTGTCGTTCGCGCAGGGCGAGGGCGTCACCGAGGTCGCACCCGACGGCACCAGCGCATCCGCAGCCACCAGCGCGTTCTCGCTGCGGGTCGCCCCGCTCCACGCGGTCGGTGCTGCCGACGCCCTGGACGTCCAGCTCAAGCTGCTGCCCACCAAGGCTGCCGCCTCCGCTGGCGTCGCTCCGGCTCCCGCGCCGGCGCCGGACGCGCCGCCCGCACTGCCCCGTACCGGTGGCGGCGCGGTGGCGATGGTGCTCGGTGCCCTGGCGATGGGCGGTGCAGAGCTCCTTCGCCGCAGGTTCTGACGCAGGCGCTTCCCTGAGCACTCAGGAGGGCGGGCCTCACGGCCCGCCCTCCGCTCGTCTGTCCCGGGTGGTCCTGCCCGGACCGCGCTTCAGACCGCGTGCAGCTTGAGCCCGTCCACGTCCAGGATCGTCAGGCGCTGCCGACCGGTCTCGAGGATGCCGCGGTCGCGCAGGCCGGCCAGGATCTTGTTCACGCCCTCACGCGACGCACCGACCCAGCCGGCCAGATCCTCCTGCGAGAGCCGCAGGGTCACGCGGACGGACCCGTCGTCGTCGACCTCACCGTGGTCGGCGGCCAGCTCCAGCAACCTCCGGGCGACCCGTTGCTCGGTGACGGTCGTGCCCTGCTCGACGATGACGTCGTCCGCGCGCCGCAGCAGCTTGGACAGCACCTGGAGCAGCCGCATCATGACGAGGGGGTGCTCGGTGAGGTAACGGCGGAACGCGTCGGTCGGCACGCTCAGGGCACGGACCGGCTCGAAGGCGATCGCCGAGGCCGACCGCGGGCTGCCGTCCAGGATCGCCAGCTCGCCGAGCGCGTCGCCGGGGCCCCTGACGGCCAGCAGGATCGGCTGGCCGTCAGGGGTACTGGCGACGACCTTGACACGTCCGTGCGTCAGCACGAACAGGTGCGATGCCGTCTCTCCCTGCCGCAGCAGGATGTCGCCGCCGTCGAAGCTGCGCTGGCGCGCCAGGCTCAGCAGCCCCAGCCGCTCGCGTTCGGACAGCGCACCGAGCAACCCTTTGAGCTCTGGGACCTTCACGGCGGCCCATCTCCCCTCGATCCGGGCTGGCTGCACTGTAACGACCCGGGCCCGACAACCCTGCAGCCGTCACCGGTTGCCTCCCGGGCCCGTCCTGGGCGGCCCGCGGTCAGCCCAGGAACACCGAGCGCCGGCCCATGAGGTTGCGGTACAGCATCTGCTGGATGGTGTCACGCACGCGGTCGGTCAGCTCGAACACCGCCATGGGGTCGTCGGCGGCGTCGGGCCCGTACTCGCGGGTGTCGATCGGCTGGCCGTACTCGATCACCCACTTGCTGGGCAGTGGCAGCAGACCGACCGGGCCGAGGAACGGCACCGCGAGCATCTGCGCCACGATCGGGAAGTACGGGAAGCCGAAGAGCCGCGCGATGGTCTTGACGTTGTAGAGCAGCGGGTAGATCTCCTCGGACCCCACGATCGCCGTGGGAACGATCGGGCTGCCGGTCCGCAGGGCGACCGAGACGAACCCCCCGCGCCCGAACCTCTGGAGCTTGTAGCGGTCCTTGAACGGCTTGCCGATGCCCTTGAACCCCTCGGGCCACACCGCGACCAGCTCGCCCGCTCGCAGCAGCCGCTCGGCGTCTTCGTTGTGCGCAAGGGTGGCGCCGGTCTTGCGGGCAACGTGGCCGGTGAACGGCAGCCGGAACACCAGGTCGGCGCCCAGCTCGCGCGCGTGCCGGCCGGTCTGCTCGTACACGTCCAGCTTGGTCATGACGCCGTCGATCGGCACCGTCCCGGCGTGGTTGGCCACCAGCAGGCAACCCTCGTCGGGGATGCGTTCGGAGCCCACCGAGTCGATGCGCCAGTAGTGACGGTGCAGCGGCCGCAGCAGCGGCAGGAACACGTGCTCGAGGAGGTCAGGGTCCAGGCCGTAGGTGTCGACCTCGTAGTCCCCGGTCACGCGCCGCCGCAGGAACGCCACGGTCTGCCTGACGTGCTCCATCCACCCGTCGCCCAGCACCGCCTGCAGCCCCTCGACGAGGTCGATGCCACCGGGCGGCCGGGGCAGGTCGGGTCCGTCGACGGAGCCGGGGCCGGGCAGGGACAGGCCCGGCAGGGAGCGTCCCGACCGGGGCCCGGCCGGTGCCGGCGCAGGTGCCGGCTGCTCGTCGGCCCCGTCGTCGTCGGGGGCGTGGACCCGGCACGAGCCGTCCTCGACCGCGTAATTGCGGCACGGCCGGCCGTCCACCGTCTCGGCCGCACAGCGGGGTCGGCCCTGGCGCGCGGCGCGCTGTGCGGCCATCGAGATCACCTGTGCCTGCTCGCCTGCCACGGTCGCCACCTCAGTTGCCGTCGCGGGCCGCGGCGAACCGCTCCTGGCCCTTGCGGGTGACGAACTCGTACAGCTCGCGCTCCCAGCGCACCACGTCCTCGCGGTTCACCAGTCCCTTGAGCTTGCGCCCCTCGAGGAACGACTCGAACGCCGTGCGGGTGGTGTAGCGGGGCGTGAAGCCGAACACGTCGCGCAGCCGGGAGGTGTCACCGACGCGACCGAACTGCAGGAATCGGAGCTGCTCGGGCGAGAAGTCGACCGCCTTGGAGCTCCGGACCAGGTTCGCGACGGCGCTCACCAGCGGGGACGGGACCGGACCGGGGACGCGCCCGGCCATGCGGATGCACTGCGACAGGTACAGCATCCCCTCGCCGGCGACGTTGTAGATGCCGGGGTGGTCCTCGAGGACCGAGCGCAGCAGCACCTCGACCGCGTCCTGCTCGTGGCAGAACTGCAGCCGGGGGTCGTAACCCAGCACGGTCGGCACGATCGGCAGCGAGAAGTAGCGGCCGAAGGCCGAGTCGCCGGACGAGCCCACGAAGTTGGCGAACCGCAGGATCGTCAGCGTGACGTCCTTGCGCCGCCTGCCGAACGAGCGCGCGTAGCCCTCGATCTCGGTCGCGTCCTTGGCGTAGCCGCTCTTGGGCGGGACGCGCGGGGTGTTCTCCTCACGGAACAGCGCCGGGTCGGCGTAGTCCGACCCGTACACGGCGGTGGTCGACTTCAGGACGAAGCGCTCCAGCTTGTCGGCCTTCTGACAGGCCGCCAGGAGCTGCATCGCGCCGATGACGTTCTGCTCCTTCATCCGGGCGCGGCCGCCCGCCCGACCGGGCGCCGACAGCGTCCCCATGTGCACGACCGTGTCGACCTCGGTCGAGGCGATCACCCGGGCCACCAGCGGGTTGCGGATGTCCGCGCGCACGAACTCGGTGCGCGTGAGGTCGTGGGTCGGCTCGCGCACGTCGACGCCCACGAGGTATTCCACGTCGTCGCGCTGCTCGAGCTCGGCCGCCAGCATCCCCGCCAAGGTGCCGGAGATCCCGGTGACGAGGACTCGCCGCCGCTGGTTGACCACGGTCGCACCGCCTCCTGTGGGGTCGCATCGTGCACGGGCCCACCAGTGAACCAGACCCACCAACCTCCGCCGACCTGACGTGGGGACGTCTGGGCACTCCCGGCGTACCCAGGTGTCCCCACCTGGTGGCTCAGTCGGGGCGGGCGGCGTCGGCGGGGTCGACGAGCTGGGCATCGAGATAGGCATCGAGGTCGTGGCGGCGGACGCGGTAGTTGCGCCCCACGCGCACGGCGGACAGCTCGCCGCTGCGGATCAGCCGGTACACGGTCATGGTCGACACGCGCAGCTCGTCGGCGACCTCGGCGGCAGTGAGCAGTTGCGTACCCATGTGAACCCCAGGGTATACCGCCACAGGCGCAGCCAGGCCGTCCCTGGCCGTCGAATCGGTGGCGCTGCGGTGGCGCTGCGGTGGCGCTGCGGTGGCGCTCAGCCAGCGCCGTGGCGTGGCAGGACCAGCCGGCGCAGCGCGTCGGCGGCCTCGCGCGCGGCCTCGCGCGAGCGCTCGCGCACACCGTCGGGGACCGTCACGGGCCCGTCGCGGAAGGACGTGGGCGCCCGCTGCCCCGTGCGCTGCGTGGCCAGGCGCTGCCAGGTCTCGGGCACGTCCTCGGGCAGCGGCAGGCCGGCCATCTCGGCGAAGAACACCGTCCACGCGCGTGGGACGACCTGGACGAGCTGGTAGCCGCCCCCGCCCAGCGCGACCCAGCGACCGTCGGCTGCCTCGTGGGCCAGCCGGTGGATCCGCGTGGCCAGGGCACGGAAGTCCTCCAGCGTCAGGGCGAGGTGAGCCAGCGGATCCGTGGCGTGGGTGTCGCAGCCGAGCTGGGTGACCAGCACGTCGGGGGCGAACGACGAGATCAGCGGCGTGATGACCTCGTCGAAGACCTCGAGCCAGGTGTCACCGGTGGTGCCGGGGTGCAACGGCACGTTGGCGGCACTGCCCTCGGCACCCTGGCCGCCGGTCTCCGACACGTCGCCCGTGCCAGGGAACAGGTAGCGCCCCGACTCGTGCAGCGAGACCGTCAGCACACGGCGCTCGTCGTAGAACATCTCCTGGACCCCGTCGCCGTGGTGGACGTCGACGTCGAGGTAGCACACGCGCTGAGCGCCGTGCTCGAGCAGCCAGTCGACCGCGACCGCGGGGTCGTTGTAGACGCAGAAGCCAGCGGCGCGGTCGGGCATCGCGTGGTGCAGGCCGCCCGCCGGGTTGAAGGCGTGGTCGGCCTCGCCCTCCCAGACCAGGCGCGCGGCCTCCTTCGAGGCCGCACAGACGTCCATCGAGGCTTCGTGCATGCCCGGGAAGATCGGGTTGTCGCCAGGACCCAGGCCGTGCGCCCAGTCCGCGCGCACGCTGGGGTCGGCGCTGACGCGCTGCACCGCCGCGACGAAGTCGGGTCGGTGCAGCCGCAGCAGCTCGTCGGTGTCGTAGCTGCCTGGAGTCACCTCGATGGTCCGCCGGCCGTCGATCAGGCCCAGCTCGCGGATCAGCGCGACCGTCAGCTCGACGCGGACCGGCGCCAGCGGGTGACCGTGACCGAAGTCGTACGAGCCCAGCTCGTCGTCCCACACCAGGGCGACCCTGCCCACCGCTCGGGGACCTTCACCGGCCACGCTGGCTCCTGCTCGCTGCTGCCTGGGTCGCTGCTGCCTGGGTCGCGGCTGGCAGGGTGCCTCACTCGTGGCGCAGCGCCACGACCGGGTCGAGCTTGCCGGCGCGTCGGGCGGGCCACACGCCGAAGAACACGCCGACCCCGATCGACACGCCGAGCGCCAGGGCGACCGACCAGCCCGTGATGACGGCGGGGACCGGGGCGAAGGCGTCGACCAGGCGGGCCAGCCCGATGCCCGCAGCCAGCCCGATCAGGCCCCCGGAGCCCGTCAGCACGACCGCCTCGAGCAGGAACTGCAGCGTGATGTCGCGCGTGCGCGCGCCCAGCGCCTTGCGCAGCCCGATCTCACGGGTCCGCTCGCTGACCGACACCAGCATGATGTTGGACACGCCCACCCCGCCGACCAGCAGCGAGATGCCGGCGATCGCGGCCAGGACGAAGGTCAGGAGCTGGAGGATGTCGCCGACCACCCCGATGATCTCCTCCTGGGTCAGGATCGAGAACTCGTCCTCCTCGAAGCGCGACAGCGCCTCGCGGACCCGCTCGGCCTCGTCGGGGATGGTGTCGGTGGACCGCGCCTTGACGAACATCGCATCGACGCGCTGGGTTCCGAGCAGGCGCTGGGCCGCGGTGATGGGGACCAGCACCTGCTCGTCGCGGTCGGGGCCGAACAGCGAGGCGCCGACGGAGGCCAGGACGCCCACGACCCGGAACCTCAGACCCCCGATGGTCACGGTCTTGCCCAGCGGGTCGGTGTCGGGGAACAGCTCGGCCGCGACCTTGGCGCCCAGCACGGCGACGCGCCGCGCCGTCACCACGTCGCTGATCGAGAAGAGCTGGCCGCGGTCGAGCTCCCGGGTCACGACCTCGGGGTAGGTCTCGGTGATCCCGAACAGCGTGGTGAACACCGAGGCGCCGCCGGCACGGACGTTGTCGCCGGACGCGACCTGGGCCGACACCCGGCCGGGGTCCCCGATCGCGCGCCCGACCCGGTCGACGTCCGCGAGCCGGAAGTCCGACCGCGGGGGCGCCTGGCTGAAGTCGACGTCGCCGGGCACGACGATGAGCAGGTTGGATCCCAGGCCCTCGATCGCGCCCGTGATCTCCTGGCGCGCCCCCTGTCCGATCGCGACGAGCAGCACGACGGCGAGCACCCCGATGATCACGCCCAGGGTCGTCAGCGCCGCACGCAGGCGGTTGGCCACGACCGCCTGCAACGCGACCCGCAGCGCCTCGGCGAGCCTCACGGTGCTCCCACTGGCTGGTCCGTCACGATGCGCCCGTCGCGCAGCTCGATGCGGCGGCGCGCCCGGGAGGCCACCTCCTCGTCGTGGGTGATGACCAGCAGCGCGACCTGGCGCTCGCGGTTGAGGCGTTCGAGCAGCCCCATCACCTCCGAGCCCGTGACGGTGTCGAGGTTCCCGGTCGGCTCGTCGGCCAGCAGGACGTCGGGCTCGGTCACCAGAGCGCGGGCGATGGCGACACGCTGCTGCTGGCCACCGCTGAGCTCGGTCGGCCGGTGGTCGAGCCGGTCGGCCAGCCCGACCGCCTCGAGCGCCTGACGGGCACGCGCGGTGCGCTCACGGCGGCCGAGCGACCGGTAGACCAGCGGCAGCGCCACGTTGTCCAGCGCCGTGGTGCGGGGCAGGAGCTGGAAGGACTGGAACACGAAGCCGATGCGCCGGTTGCGCAGCTCGGCGAGCTGATCCCCGTCGAGCGAGCGGACGTCCTCCCCCTCGAACCGCACGACCCCCTCGGTCGGGCGGTCCAGCGCCCCCAGCAGGTTGAGCAGGGTGGACTTGCCGCTGCCCGACGGCCCCACGATCGCGAGGTGCTCGCCGTGGTCGACCGAGAAGGTCACACCGCGCAGCGCGTGCACGTCGGGCGCGAGCCCCCCGCCGTAGCGCTTGTGCACGTCGCGCGCCTCGATGATCGGGGGCCGGACGGCCGGCACCGGCGGCGTGACGTCGTCGTGAACCGGTGTCACGGCAGGGGGTCACCGTCGTCGAGCCGTTCCGCTCCGGCGATCACGACCCGCTCGCCGGCCTCGACGTCCCCGACCACCGCGGCCGTGTCCTCGCCGATGGCCTGGACCTCGACCGGCACGACCCGCACGGTGCCGTCGCGGACCACCAGCACCACCTCCCCGCTGTCCCGGCGGCGCAGCGCGGCCGACGGCACGACCCGGTCGCTGTCGACCGTGGCGACGACGATCTCGACCGAGGCGGTCAGCCCCACGCGCAGGTCCAGGCCGTCCGGCACGCCGGTGAGCTGCACCTCGACGGGGTAGATCACGCCGCCCGTCGTGCTGGTGTCCGGCGCGATCGCGACCCGGCGCACGACGCCCGGGACCTCGAGGTCGGGGAAGGCGTCGACGAGCACGGTCGCGCGCTGGCCCGCCTCGACGAGCACGACGTCGATCTCGTCGACGGTGGCGCGCGCGTGGAAGCCACCGAGGTCGTAGACCGTGAACAGCACCTGCCCGGGCACCACGAGCGCGCCCTCGGCCAGCGGGCCCGGCGAGGAGCCGCCACCACCACCGAGCAACCCGTCCAGGCCGGCGCCACCGCCGCCGAGATCCGGCAGGCCGCCGTCCGCGCGGCCGAGCTCGACGGTACCGCCGATGGGGGCGACCAGCTCCAACCCGTCCTGCTGCCCACGGGCTGCCTGGAGCGCCAGCTCGGCCTGATCCTGCTGGGCCTGCGCGACCTGGCGCTGCGCAGCGCTCGCCGACGCGGTCGCGCCCCTCGCCTGCTGCTCGGCCGCCAGGAGCTGGCTGCGGGTGTCCTGGTAGCGATTGACGAGCTGCGCGACGCCAGCCAGCGCCCGCTCCCGCAGCACCGGGTCGCCGACCTCACGAGCCTGCCGGGAGAGCGCGGCGATCAGGGGCTCCAGCGTGGCCTCGAGCTGGGCGCGCACCGAGCCGACCAGGGGCGACAGGTCGGGCGTGAGCGACACGCCCGTCAGCGCGCCGGCGGCGTCGACCGCGGCACCGGCCTGCGCGATGGCCAGGTCGACGGAGCCGGACTCCAGGCGCACGACCGGCTCACCCGCCGCGACCTCGTCACCATCCCCGACCAGCAGCCGGGCGACCACCCCTGGGACGGTGGCCGTGACCGCACGGCGCTCCCGCGGCTCGAGGCGGGCCGGAGCCGCGACCGTCTGGACCACCTCGGCCGACACGACCTCGGCGGTCTGGACCGCGGGCTCGCCATCCGACGAGCAGGCGGTCGCCAGCAGGGCCAGCAAGGTCACGATCGCGACCGGCCAACGGTGGTGCAGGGACCGACCTCCTGGCGACGTCACACGAGCGGACCCCGAGAGGTACCCGCGGGTCGGGGTTCGTGCCACGTCGGGTCGCGTGCCGCTCATCCCCCGGCGAGCTGCTCGCTGCGGAGCTTGGCCGCCTCGATCGCGTTGAGGAAGGCCGCGCGGACGCCGTCAGCCTCGAGCTGTCGGATGGCGGCGATGGTGGTGCCTCCCGGCGACGTCACCATCTCGCGCAGCTCGACCGGGTGACGGCCCGAGTCGCGCAGCATCTTCGCCGAGCCCACCATCGTCTGGATGATCAGCTCGGTCGACACGTCCCGAGGCAGGCCGAGCAGGATGCCGGCGTCGATCATCGCCTCGGCCAGGAGGAAGAAGTAGGCCGGTCCGGACCCCGACAGGGCGGTGACCGCGTCGAGATGGTTCTCGGACAGGCGCAGCACCTTGCCGACGTGCCCCAGGACGTCCTCGGCCAGCGCCAGATCCTCGCCGGAGGCGTGGGCGCCGGGCGAGACCACGCTCATCGCCTCGTCGACCTGGACCGGCGTGTTGCTCATCACGCGCACGACCGCGATGTCGTCGGCGAGGTGGGCCTCGATGCCCGCGGTGGTGACGCCCGCGATGACCGAGATGACGGTCTGGCCGGGGCGGAACGCGTCGCCGACCTCCTCGAGCAGCTCGTGGGCGGTCTGGGGCTTGACCGCCAGCACCACCACGTCCGCGGCCTGGATCGCCTCACGGTTGTCCACGGTGCCCTTGACGCCGTACCGCTCGGCGATCCTGGCCACGTGGTCCTCGCGCCGCCCCGTGCAGATGAGCTGCGACGGCTCGACCCACGACGAGCGCAGCAGCCCGGCCACCAGTGCCTCGCCCATGCGACCGGTGCCGATGATGGCCAGCGTCCCGTCCACGTCGTTGCCTCTCTCTCTACGCTGCCTGCCTGCCTGCCTGCCCGCCGGTCGGTCCGGCCACCGACGCCTCACGAACCCCTCCGGCCCACCAGAGCACGGAGGAAGAAGGTCAGGTTCGCCGGCCGCTCGGCCAGCCGTCGTACGAAGTAGGGGTACCACTCCTGCCCGTACGGTACGTAGACGCGCAGCCGGTGGCCCGCGTCCACGATGCGCCGTTGCAGGGGCGGTCGGACGCCGTACAGCATCTGGAGCTCGAACCGGTCCAGCCCGACGCCGTGACGCACGGCCAGGTCGCGGATGCGCCCGATCAGCACGTGATCGTGGGTCGCGAAGCGCGGGTGGACGCCGTGCTGGAGCAGCCACTCGGCGCTGCGCAGGTAGCTCGCGGACACGTCCGTCCGCGACTGGTGGGCGATCGAGCTCGGCTCGGCGTACGCGCCCTTGCACAGCCGCAGCGACGCGCCCGCCCCGCTGAGCACGCGGACGTCGTGCTCGGTCCGGTACAGGTAGGCCTGCACCGCGCACCCGAGGTTGTCCTGTCCCTTGCCACGCAGGTCGAGCACCAGGTCCAGCGTCCCCTGGGTGTGCTGGCTGCCCTCCATGTCCAGCGTCACGTGCGTCCCGGTCTGCGCCGCGCGCGTGCAGATGCGCGCCACGTGCTCGCGGCACAGCTCCTGGTCCACGTCGAGGCCGACCGCCGTGGGCTTGACCGACACCGAGGCGTCCAGGCCCGCGTGGTGGACCGCGTCCAGCGCCGCGACGTAGGCGCCGGTGTTGCGTGCGGCCACCGCCGCGTCGTGCACGGCCTCGCCGAGGTGATCCAGGGTGACGCTCATCCCCGCCCGGTTGAGCTGCCCGGTGGCCGCCAGCGCCTGGTCCAGGGTCGTGCCCGCGACGAACCGTCCCGCCACCGAGCTCGCCACCGCCGCGTCCTCGGCGATCCTGCGCAGCACGCGGCTGCCGGACGCGGCGATCAACGCGCGACGCAGCACCCCGCCTCCTCCGGCCGTCCGGCCCCGACCCGCACGACGCTACTGCACGGCCCCCACGACCCGGGAGGCACCAACGGGACGGCCCCGCCGCGAGGCGGGGCCGTCGACCGTGCGCGTCATCCCTCCGTCAGCGACGACGGCGCAGGCTGATCGCGCCACCGAGGCTCAGCAGACCGAGCAGCGCCAGGCCGCCACCGGTCGTCGGGAGCGACGGGTCGTCACCGGGAGCCGGCGCGGGACCGCTCGTGTCCGGTGAGCCAGGCGCGCCAGGCGCGAACGAGGAGGCGCTGGTCGGGTCGACCCTGAGGTCGATCGCCGGGGTCGCCACCGTCGGCAGGTCGAGCCCGTCCGGCAGCAGCGCCAGGACCGCGTCCAGGAGCGCCTGAAGGTCAGAGACCTCCGGGAGCTGGTCGCGGACCGCCGCCAGCGTGTCGGTGATCTCGGCCGGCAGGCCCAGGTCCGCCACGTCCTCGTCAGCAGGGATGGCTGCTGCGACCAGGGCGTCCACCTGCGCGGCGAGCGTGGCGAGCAGCCCGCTGACCAGGTTGGCCGGATCGATGGTCACCGAGCCGAGGGCGACGTCCAGTGGCACCACGTGGGCCGTGGCCGTCACGTAGTCACCGTCCTGCACGACGCTCTCCTGCACGACCGGGAAGACCTCGATCGAGACCTCCGGCAGCACGTCCTGCACGACCGGCAGGGTCTGGAGCAGCCCCTGGATCGAGCCGGTGATCGCGTTGGCCAGCGACGACACGCTCGTCAGCGGGTTCGAGCAGTCCGGTGTGGCGACGTGCAGGCCAAGAACCTCGATCGGCACCGGGCTGCAGCCGACCGTGGCCGACGAACCCTCGATGGTCCCGATGGAGTTGGCGACCACGCCGATGTCGATGGCGCCGACCGAGAGGATGTCGCCATCGGCCAGCGCGGCCACGACGTCACCCAGCGAGCCTTCCAGCGTGGTCAGCGCGTCGACCAGCCCGATCAGCGCGTCGATCACGTCGTCCACGAGCTGCTGGAGCGCGTCGACGACCGTGTTGATGGCCGCCTGCAGCGCGTCCACGGCGTCCTGTGCGGTCTGCACGTCCGCCACCACAGCCTGCACCGCGTCCACGGCGTCGTTCAGCGCCGCCTGGGCCGCATCGACATCAGCCTGGGCGGTTGCCACCGCAGCCTGGGCGTCGTCCAGCAGGCCCTCGACGCAGGTGACGATCGTCAGCACCGTCGCACCCACGCACTGCGTGCCGTACTTGGTGAGCAAGGCAACCGCGTCCAGGCTGTCGAGGTCGTTGGCGATCTCGGCAGCCACTGCCTGCGCGGCTGCGAGCGTCACGGCGGCCGCATCGAGTGCCGCCTGGGCGGTCGCCTCGGCGTCCTGCGCCGCAGCCAGGACGGCCTCGGCGTCGGCCAGCACCTGGTTGGCGTCCGCCAGCGCGACGAGATCCGTCGCGAGCTGCTCGCCGGCCCCGGTGATCGCCGCGGCGGCGGCCTCTGCGTCGTCGACCGCGTCGAGCGCCGTGTCCACGATGCCCTCGATGTCGGGCACGCCGACCGGGAGCTGGTCGAGCAGTTCGATCAGCACGTCGATCGGCAGCAGCGCCAGCACGTCCAGGGGCACCAGGTCACCGAGGTCGATGTCGAGCCCCTCGACCCGCAGGCCCTGCGTGGCGGTGGCAGCGGTGTCGCTGACCGAGCTGACGACCCCCGTGGTGTTCACCACCAGGCCGAGCGCCTGGTTCAGCGCCGAGAGCTGGGCGGTCGCGGCCTGGGCAGCGCCGACCGCCGACGTCGCGTCAGCGGTGGCGCTCAGCCCGACCGGGTTGACCAGGGCGGACACGAGACCGGCCGGGTCGGAGGCCGAGACCAGCTCGGTGGTGACGTTGTTCTGGGCGTCCGAACGGGCTTCGGTGGCACCGAAGACGGTCTCGCCCAGGGCCACGGGGTTGATGGCGACCCAGCCGAACGGCGAGCCGTTGCCGATCGCGTTGCGGACCAGGTCGGTGTCGGTCGAGGCGTAGCTGCCCAGATCGACGACGGTGACGCCAGGTACGCCGGTGACACCCAGTTCAAGGGCGGTCAGCGAGGTCGAGGCGGTGCCGCGCGGAGCGGTTGGCTCGGTGGCGGCGATCAGCGAGAGTGCGAGCACGCTCGCCAGGAGGGCGGTGGTGGTGCGACGGAGGTTCATCCCCTCGTTCCTTGCGGTCGAGTGTCCGGTGGACTGGTTTTCGGTGCCGCACCCAGAGACGGGAACTTCCCCGGCGCGGGTGGCACCGACTTCCAGACAACCGTCGCCGAGAGGCCACGCCTATGGCCCGGATGGGGGGAAACAGGGGCACAAAGGGACTAGTCCACCGGATGCGGAGGAGGACCCGGGCCCGCGGCGCCGCACGGCTCCTCAGTGCACCGCACGTGCCCGTCCGCGGGTCTGACCGGGAGGCCGCGGCGTGGTCATCCCGGCCTGGTTGGCAGCGCGCGTCAGCCCTCGGTCGAGACCGGGTTGGGGGGCAGATCGTGCGCGGCTCGCCACGACTGCTCGGCTTCGATGTAGGCGGCGAAGCCGGTGCGCAGGACCCGGTTGAAGGTCTCGTCGGAGATGGTCAGGACCGCTCCGAGCAGCTCGTCGACGACGCGCTCGTCCAGCGTGTCGATCGGCAGGTGGCCCACCAGGAGGATGTCGCCCTCGTCGTCCAGCGCGAAGTGGACGGGCGCCGGCTTCTCGTTGCGGTGCAGCAGGATCGCGTAGACCTCGGCGTGCCCCTCGTCGGGCGCCCCGGCCAGCAACGAGGTGACGTGCAGGTGTCGTTCGTCCAGGTCCAGCAGCAACGGGACGGTGCGCTTCCACTGACCCGCCAGCGTCGTCATCCAGCGGTCGTCGCCGAGCGCGTCCACCTCGAGCCCGGACGCGTCCAGCGTCCGCAGCAGCACGTCGCGTGCCCCCTGGCGATCCACGGCGCTCACCCCGCTCGTCGACTCCGTACGTCCTTACCCAGAACCTGACCGTAGACCCTCAGCAGCCCGTCCACGGTCCGGTCCCACGAGCAGCTCACCCCCCAACGGCGGCCGGCCTCGCTCGTCGCGCGGACCAGCGCGGGGTCGTCGAGGTAGCGCACGACCGCGGCCGCGTGGTCGCGTGGATCGTGACCGGGCACCAGCGTGCCGCCGCCGTTGACCACCGCGGACAGGCCACCGACGTCGGCCGCCACGACCGGCGTGCCGGTGGCCTGGGCTTCGAGTGCCACGAGCCCGAAGCTCTCGGTGCGGCTGGGGGTCAGCACCACGTCGGCGGCACGGTACAGGTGGGCCAGGTGCGCGTGCGGTCGGGCGCCGGCCACGCGCACCGCATCCGCCACCTCCAGCTCGTCGGCCAGCGCCCGGAGCTCGTCTGGTCCGCTGCGTCCCGTACCGCTGCCCGAGACGCCGCCGACGATCAGCAGGCGCGCGTCGGGGTGCTGGCGCCGGACCTCGGCCAGGGTGCGCACGGCGACATCGGGGCCCTTGAGCGGTTGCAGCCGTCCGACGAACAGCAGCAGGGGCCCGTCGCCCGGAGGCAGCTCGGGGAGCGCCGCGAAGTCCACGGGACCCGGCCGGAACCGCTGGATGTCGACCCCGGCGGGGACCACCGAGATACGTGCGCCCGAGAGCCCGAACGAGCGGTACAGCAGGCGCGCTTCGCCACACGTCAGCCCGACGATGCGGTCCGCTGCGCCCACGACGCGCCGTTCGGCCGCGAGCCGGGACGCCGGCTCGGGCACGTCGCCGGGCGCCAGGCTCGCGTTCTTCACCGCACCCAGCGTGTGGAAGGTCTGGACCAGCGGCACGCCCCATCGCTCACCGACCAGCTTGCCCGCCCAGCCCGACAGCCAGTAGTGGGCGTGGAGTATCTCGTGGGTACCGGCCGTCGGGTGCTGCAGGAGCTCCATCGCGAACTCGGGGAGGTGGCTCTGGAGCTCCTCCTTCGGCAGCGGCCGGCACGGACCTGCGCGAACGTGGTGGACGGCCAGGCCGGGCGCCACCTCGACCGTGGGTGGCGCGGATGGGCTGGACGAGCGGGTGAACACGTCGACGCCGACACCACGAGCGGCCAGCCCACGCGCCACCTGCAGCACGTAGACGTTCAGCCCGCCGCCGTCACCGGCACCCGGCTGGGCCAGCGGAGAGGTGTGCACCGACAGCAGGGCGACCCGCCGGACGGGCGGCTCGACCGGCTCGGTCGGGATGGCGCGGAGCACGCCGGTCAGCTCCTCGTGATCGTCACTCGCCGCAACGTCCGGTCTTCGGCGCCGAAGCGGTACTTGTAGGGCTCATCCCCGCGCAGCAGGTCCAGCACCTCGCAACCCTCGTCGGCGGCGACGCGCAGGAGTTCGCCGATGAGCACCATGCCGGGCGCGAGCGCGCGCAGCACCTGATCGAACGCCGAGTTGTACACGCCCCATTCCCGGCCGTGGACCAGCGAGACCGTCGCTGCCGCGACCTGGCCGCCCACCTCCAGCTCGTGCAGGCGGAAGGTGCCGTCGCCGCCGAACGCGTCGGCGAGCGCGCCGAAGTAGGCCCGCATGCGGTCGTCCAGGAAGAACCGCGCCTTGTCCTCCTCGGCGTCACGCGCCAGCGCGAAGAACGAGTCGAGCCCGTCCTGGAGGCGGTCGGGATCGACCGCGACCAGTCGCACCTCACCCGCGTCGCGCGCCAGCTTGCGCGCCTTGCGTCCCAGCTCGTGGCGTTGCTTGCCCGGCAGGCGGTCCAGGTACGCCTCGTACCCCCCGGCCAGCGACACCCGCGGGCACACGTCCTCGACGCGATCCACCGCCGTCAGGCCGCGCTCGGCGGCTGCCTCGGAGATCAGCGCCGGCCAGCCGGCATCGGCGGCGGCGCCCGCGGCCTCGATCTGGTCCCAGTCGCGCTCCTCGACGAGGGCGTCCATCCAGGCGCCCACGACCGCGCCACGGTGCTCGGGTCGGGCGACCGGGCCCTGGTAGTCGGTGACCTCGGTCCCCCCGAGGAAGCGCAGGACCCGGGTGGGGCCCGTGGGCGTCGGGACCCGCGCAAGCTCCTCGGGCACGACGCCGATGAGCTGGCCGCCCTCGCGGACCGCTCGAACCCGCGGGAGCACCCGACCACCGAGCTGTGCGACCCAGATCTGCAGGTAGTCCGGCGTGTGGAAGACGGTGGCGTCCGGGTCGGCCTCGACCAGCTCCTCCCACGCGTCACGCAGCTCGCCGGCAGGCAGGCCCTCGGAGGTCGTCAACTCCGCCACACGGGCTCCTGTCGTGCTGAGGTCGGGGCGGTCGCGCCGTCAGCCGACGTCGACCGCGGTGTCATCGGCCGCGGTGTCGTCGCCGTCGCCGGGCGCGTCAGGTGCCACCCGGTCAGCGGCGCCTTCGAGGGCGTCGGCCGCACGATCCAGGACCCGGTCGACCTCCGTCCGGGTACCGGCCCCCCCGTCCTCGAGCTCGTGCAGGCGGCGGAACGAGCGGTACATCTCGATGAGTGCCTGACGCTGAGGCTCGGTCAGGCTGGCGTCGCGGGCGATGGTCGACTCGATGTCGTCGTCGCCGGGCCGCGCCTCGAGGATGCCGGCCTTGACGTACAGGGTCTCGGCCGAGACGCGCAGGGCCTTGGCGATCGCCTGGAGGATCTCGGCGCTGGGCTTGCGCAGGCCGCGTTCGATCTGGCTGAGGTAGGGGTTGCTCACACCGGCGAGCTTGGCGAGGTTGCGCAGCGAGAGCTGGGCCCGGTTGCGCTGTTCGCGGATGTACCCGCCGAGCTCGCGCAGACGGTCGGCTGGGGAGGGGTCGTCACCACCGCGGCTGCGTGACGGCTCGTCGGGCTCCGTGCCCTGGTCGCGGCGGTCGGCCACCCGTGCCTCCTCGTCCGCGGCCACCTCGGACCGCTCCAGCGGGACGCTCCGAGGCTAGCAACCACCCTCGCGGCCCCTTCTGCCCGCCGGCCGGCAGCGTCCCGCGGCGTCGAGCTCAGCCTTCGCCCCGGAGCACGGAGGCGGCCTCGACCAGCTCCGTGGCGGGCCGCCAGGAACCCACGGGCCTGCCTCCTCCGAGGACGGGTGGTGGCGCCCAGGCGTCGACGGCCAGCAGTCCGGCCGCGGTGAGCAGCCCCGCCACGGCGGTCGCCGACGCCACGGGGTCGCCGTCCTCGGCGCGCACGGCCAGGCCCCAGCCACCCCCGTCGCGGTCGGACCACCCGACGCCGAAGACGCCCTGGGCACCGGGCTTGGCGACCAGGCCGCGCGCGAGCAGCACGCTCTCGAGCCGGCGGCGGCCCCCGACCAGGCCCGGGTGCGCGTGCCCGGCGGCCCGCGCGTGTGCCCACCGCTCGTGGGTCGCCAGCCCGGCGAACGCGCGCGCGATCGCCTCGAGCGGGACCGCCGCGGTGGGCGCCCCACACCCGTCCACGCTGACCGCCTGGGCCGGGCCCAACGCGGCCTCCAGCACGCCGAGCACGCGCTTCTGGAGCGGCGCGGTCGGGTCGAGCAGGCGTCCCGGTGGGCAGCCCACGGCGTCACCGGCCAGCGCGAACAGCGCGTGCTTGCCGGAGCAGTTGTGGTGCAGACGGCGGCGCACGCTCCCGGGGTCGCTCGCGGGTCGCGCGGACGGGCACGTGAGCTGACTGGCGTCACGGCCCGAGCGGGCCAGAAGCCGCGCCACCGTCGCGAGCTGCAACGGCTCGCCGCGGTGGGACGCCCACGACACCGCCACCTCGTCGGGCGGCGGCAGGTCGACCCCGTTGTCCGCGAGCGCCTCGAGGCACGCGGTGGTCTGGAACGGCTTGGCAGCCGACCGGACGAAGGTCAGCCGCCCTGGATCGCCCAGAGCCAGCACCGTCGACCCGGCGGGGTTCACCACGACGACGTGCCCGAGGTGGCGCGACTCGACGACGTGGGGACGCTCGGGGTGCAGGACGTGCCGCCGGGTGGTGTCCACCAGCGGGACCGGTGCGGCCCGACCGGCCGCACCCGGTTCGGCCGGGTGGAAGGCGGCGACTACCGCACCACCGTCAGGCCGCTGGCATCGCTGCCGACCAGCTTCAGGTCCGTGCACAGCTTGATGAACGCGTCCACGAGATCCGGGTCGAACTGGGTCCCGCCGTTCTTCTCGATCTCCTCCATGGCGACTGCGACCGTCCGACCCTTCCGATAGGGACGGTCCGAGGTCATCGCGTCGAAGGTGTCGATGATCGCGAAGATCCGAGCCGGCAGGTAGATGTCCTCTCCGGCGATCCCCATCGGGTAGCCACGGCCGTCCCACCGCTCGTGATGCGACCTGATGACCTCCATGGCCGACCCGAGGAACTTGATCCCGGTGACGAGCTGGTAGCCGATCAGCGGGTGGGTCCGCATGACCTTCCACTCGTCGTCGTCGAGCGGACCCGGCTTGTTCAGCACCGCGTCGGGGATGCCGATCTTGCCGATGTCGTGCAACAGGTAGCCGTACCCGACCCGCACGTCCTCGACCAGTTCGGGGGCCACACGTCGGGTCAACGCCGTGGCGTACTGGTAGGTCCGGTCCAGGTGGTGGCGGGTGTAGTTGTCCTTCATCTCGCACACCATCGCCAGCGTGCGGACCATGGTCTGGTAGCTGTTCTTGAGCTCCTGCAGCGCGCCTTCGGCCTCCTCGCGACGCTCACGCTCGCGGGCCATCACCTGGTTCAGCTCCGAGGCGAAGATCTGGAGCTGGCGCTGCATCCGGTCGAGGCCGGCCTCGTCCAAGCTCACGAGCGCTTCCTCCCGAGACCGAAGCGGTTGAGGGTCTCGATGAGGGCCAGCGGCGAGAACGGCTTGGTGAGGTATGCCTCGGCGCCCGCCTCGTGACCGGCTTCGATGTCCTCGCGGCGGTCCTTGGCCGTCAGCAGGATCACCGGCACGTCCGCGGTCTGCGGGTCCCCCTTGATGCGGCGGCAGACGGCGAAGCCGTCCAGCCCGGGCATCATGACATCCAGCACGACGATGTCGAACCGGTCGGCCGCGAGGAACCCGAGCGCCTCCTCACCGTCCCGTGCGGTGACGACGTCGAACTCCTCGAGATCCAGGATCGTGCGCAGGATGTCGAGCGTCAGATCGTCGTCGTCCACGACGAGCACGCGGCGACGTTGCAAGACTGACTCCTGGTGGGCCGGGTTCGACCAGTCTAGGAGGGTTGCGCCACCCACGCCGGTAGCCGGTCAGCGGCGTCGCGCGAGCACCTCGGAGACACTGGCCGAACCGGACTTGTACCGGCGCGCCAGCTCGGTCTGGAGCGTGTCGACGCAGTCGAGCAGTGCCCGGCGGTTGGCGGACAGCTCGCGCTCGCGGTCGGACAGGTCGGCGACGAGTTCGTCGAGCTTGGCGTCGCTGAGTGCCGTCACGTTGGTCAACGCGTCGGGATCCCCGGCGCGCTCGACGTCGCGGCGGTGGTAGCGCGCGTTGGGCGGGACGAGGAAGCGCGTGACCCGGGCCTGCGTGACCGGCGCGCGCTGGTCGTCGGAAAGGATCGACGGCAACCGCTCGAGGATGCTGGACGCAACCTCGTTGCCCTCGTCGCGTCGACGCATGGCCTCGGCACGCAGGATGTCGAGGCGTCCCTGGAGCACCCGGCGCGCGTAGCTGACGCCGCTCTCCTCCTCCTCGCACTCGTCGCGCATGGCCCGGATCTCGTCGGTTGCACGCGCCTCGAGGTCGTCGAGGTAATCCTCCTGCATGATCCGGTCGATCCGGCGACGTTCGTGCACGTGCCCACCCTCCTGCTTCCGGCTCCGGGCCACGCCCCCGCGAGCGGCCCTCGTTGCGACCATCGGCAGGTCCGCACGCCGAATGAAGCCCGAAATCGCTGGGTAGTGTCGATGTCACGCAGCGTGGTCGGATTGCGGCAGGGCGCCGGGCGTCCACGCTGGCTGCTGCCTCAGCGGCACAGCTCGCGGGTCAGCGGGTAGGGGTTCACGGCCGCGTCGCCACCCGGATGGTGCTCCCAGTGCAGGTGCGGCGGGGTCGTGCGGGCGTTGCCGGAGCGGCCCACGTAGCCGATCACCTGGCCGGCC
>DASWKO010000203.1:0-18022 GCA_036396595.1 Nitriliruptorales bacterium
GCTGACCCTGGCCGCCGCGTGGGTTCTGGGTCGGCGGCGGATCGAGCTGGAGGCGGACCGCTCCGACGTGCCTTCGCGGGTCCGCGAAGGGCAGGTCGTCGACGTCACGCTGAGGCTGACCGCACGGCACCGGGCCACGACCCTGATCGTGCACGACCGCCTCCACCCGTACCTGGGTCGGACCGTGCCCCTGCCGTTGCCGAGCCTCCGGGCCGGCGAGACGGCCGACCACACCTACCGGCTGCGGCCGGCGCTGCGCGGCATCTACCAGATCGGCCCGCTCGTGGCCGAGTGGACCGACCCGTTCGGCCTGACCCGTCACCGCCGGGAGCTGGCAGATGCCACGCCGGTGATCGTGCATCCTTCCACCGAGCCGGTGCACGACCGGGTGATCAGCCGGGCATGGGAGGATCCTCCGATCCGACCCCCGGTCAGCAAGCCGTGGCCCACCGGCTACGAGTTCTACGGGATGCGCGACTATGCGTACGGCGACGACCCGCGCCGGATCATCTGGCGCGCCAGTGCCCGCGCCACCGATCCGCGCACCGGCCTGCCGCGCTACCTGGTCCGGGAGTCCGAGCAGGGGATCAGCGACCAGGTCCACCTGGTGCTCGACACCGGGCGCGAGGTCCACGACCGGGGACCGGTGAGCCCCAGCTTCGAGCTGCTGGTCCGCGTGGCCGGATCGCTGGGCACCCGGCACCTCGGGGACGGGTTCTCGGTCTCGCTGGACGCGAACGACGGGCCGCTGACCGCGCCGCTGCGGGGGCGGCGCAGCCGCATCCCATTGCTCGACGTGCTGGCGGGCGTCCAGCGCGGGGACGCCGGGCTGTCGGACGCGATCGACCGGCTGGTCGCCAGGCGCGATGCGCGCACCCACCACGTGGTCATCACGCCTCACGTCAGCAGTGACGCCGCCCGTGGGATCCGGCTGCTGCTCGAGCGCGGCACCTCGATGCTGCTGGTCCTCTACGTCACCGAGGACAGCGACCCCGTCAGCCTGCACCGGGCCGGTGCGCTGGGCTGCGGGGTCGTCGAGCTGCAACCGGGGACCCCGATGGAGAAGGTCTTCCGCCAGGTCATCCGGGCGGTGGGTGCGTGAGCGTCCAGGCCCCTTCGCCGCCGACCGGTCAACGCGTCCCGGACCCCGAGGTCGTCGCGAACGGCATCCCCGAGGCGCTGGACGAACGGCCCGAGGCACCGCGCCGGGCGGCCGTGACCCAGACCACGGTCGCGGCCAGCGTCGCGGCGATCGGGGCGGGTTGGATGCTCGCGGGCCTGTTCGACGGCGGCCTGGCCCGGGTCCTGGCGGTGATCGCACCACTGGCGGGCGGGTCGCTGACGTGGGTGAGCCACCGGGCCGGCCGGCCGGCGCTGGGGCAGTACCTCGTGGTGCCCGTTGCGGTGGTGCTGGCCGGCCTGGTGGTCCTGCCCGACACGCCCGGCGGCTCGGCCAACGTGGCGACGCTGGTGAGCGAGGCGCTGTTCAGCGGCGGGCTCGGGCAGCCACCCGTGCCGTTCGACCCTGGATGGCGGTTCCTGCTGGTCGCCGTGCTCGTGGTGCTGCCGGCCGGCAGTGCCGGGCTGGCCCTGGGCTTGGACCGCCCCAGGCTGGCGGTGGCGCTGCCGCTGCCGCTGATCCTGCTCGCCGGTCTGGTGCAGCCCGCGTCCGCCGAGCTGGTTTCCACCGTCGGGGCCACGGTCGCTACCGTCGTGGCGCTGGTCGTGGACCACGGCAACGAGCTGGTACGGACGGGGGCTGCGGACGGCCGTTTCGAGCTGCGCCGCTTCGCGCACGGGCTCGGCGCCGTCGTGGCGCTCGCGGTCGCGCTGGTGGTGCTGGCCAACGTCGCGGGCTTCCTGCTGCCGCCCGTGCAGGAGGACGAGATCGTCCCGCCGCAGCGCCCTCCGGTCGCGCCGCCCCAGGAGGACCGCGCGCTGTTCTCGGTGGAGGCGCCGGACGCGCGCCCGCTCCGGCTCGGGGTCCTGGACGTCTACCAGGACGGCGCGTGGATGCTGCCGCCGGGTGATCCGGGGCGGCTGGTCGAGGCCGGCGGAGGGCCTCTGCCCACCGGTGAGCCGGACGGTGCACGCGGCGCCAGCTTCGAGGTCGCGATCCAGATCGTGGACCTCGGTGGGCGCAGCCTGCCGACGCCGCCCGGCGCGCGCGCCGTGGACGCGGCCGGTGCGCAGCTCGAGTACGACCCCCGGACCCGCACGCTGCGGGCCGCCGAGCGCGCCGACCCTGGTCTGAGGTACGTCGTCGAGGTCGGCCCGCCGCCGGACACCGACGCGCTGCTCGCCCACCTCGGCACGACCGGCCTCGACGAGGACCACACAGCCGCGCCCCCGCCCCCCGCCGCGGTCAGGGCGCTGCTGGCCGAGGCGCCGGCCGAGCCGCTGTTCGAGCGGCTGCAGTTCGTGCGCCAGGCCTACTACGACCAGGTTGTCGCAGCGGGCGCCGGGGACCCCGTGGACACGCCTCCTGCGCGGGTGGTCGAGATCCTCGGCGGGGACCCGGCGACGCCCTACGAGATCGCGGCGGGGGAGGCGCTGCTGGCCAGGTGGGCCGGCGTGCCGGCCCGGCTGGGCTTCGGGTACGCCGGCGGCGAGCCGGAGCCGCAGCGCGACGGCCTCACCGTGCGGCCCGGCGACGGCGCCATCTGGCTCGAGGTGCACGTCGAGCGCTACGGCTGGGTCCCGATCGTGGGCACGCCGCCCCGCGCCCGCAGCAGCCTCGACGAGGGTCCGCGCAACGACGACCCGGCGGTCCGGCCGACCGACGAGCTCGCGCTGATCACCTTCGTCCCGGTCCAGCGGACCGGGCCCCAGCTCCTGTTCGAGGTCACCCGCTACTGGGCGCTGCGGATCGTGCCGGTGGTCGCGCTGGCGGTGGCGGTGCTCGCGTTCGCGCCGGTGCTGCTGCGGGTGCTGCGGCGGGCCCGCCGCCGCCGGTGGGCGGGGGGACGTGGCCCGGCCCAGCGCGTCGCCGTCGCCTACGCGGAGCTGCGTGACTGGGCCTGCGACGCCAACCTGGCACGTCCCAGCGTGACGCCGCTCGAACTCGTGCGCCGGGTCCAGGACGACGACGAGCACCGGGAGCTGGCCTGGCTGGTCACCCGGGTGCTGTGGGGTGACCTGACGCGCGACGTGCGCGACGTCGACGCCCAGCTCGCCGAGGAGCTGTCGCGCTCGGTCCACAAGCGCCTCCGGGGCGCCCAGCCGGGCCTGGCCCGGATCCTGGCCGGGTCGTCGCGTGCGTCGCTGCGCGACCCGTACAGCGACGAGCTGCCCAACCTGTGGCCGTCGCGCAGCCTCGGTGACGTGGTGCGGGGCTGGCCGGGAGCCGCGCGCAGGCGGATACGGCGGCTCGTGGGCCGGCCCGCCGCGGCGACCGGAGCGCTGCTGCTCGTCGTCGCGCTGGCGCTGGCAGGCTGCACCGACCGGCTGGACCTCGACGCACGGCTGCCCGCCCTGCCGTTCGCCGAGCCCCTCACGCCACCGGAGCTGGGTGAGGTGAGGTTCGTACGCGAGCCCGAAGCCGAGCAGCCGTTCGACGAGGCCGGTCCCGAGGCGCTGGTGGGCGCGGGACGCGTCTTCTCGGTCCACGTCCAGGACGACATCGAGGCCTCGTTGCAGGTCGCGGCGTTCAAGCCGGGCGTGCTGGAGCGCCGCGACGACCTGGTCGACGAGGTACTGCGCAGCCTGGGGGGCCGTGCCGAGCCGACCCGCTTCGGCGAGCGTCGCGGCTACGCGCTCGAGCGGGGCGAGCAGCGGATCCTGCTGTGGTTCGCCCCCGACCTGACCTACTACGAGCTGCTCGTGGCTCGCAGCTCCTACGAGGATGCCGACGAGGTCTTCGGTGCCGTCCTGGCGTTCCAGCACGGCGAGCCCGTGGCCGGCCTCGATGCCCCGCGCACGCAGCAGCGCCACGACCCACGACGGGGGACGCCGGGATGAGGGCGACGCGATCCACGTGCCGTGCGGCCGCGACCGTGGCCACCCTGTTGAGCCTGGTCGCCGCTGGCTGCTCGGGTCCGAGCGAGCGGCTCGACGTCGGCATGCGCGAGGTCGCCAGCGACATCGTGCTCGGCTCCCGGACCCCCGCCCCCCGGCCCGCCGTCGTCGACGACCGCTCGGTCCCCGTGGCCCTGCCGGCGATCCCGGTCCCGCCGCCTGCGTCCCGACCACCGCTGCCACCACCCACGCCGCCTCCGCCGGCTCCCACCCCGACCCCGTCGCCCGTCGAGCCCTGTCCGGGCCTGGACCCGCTGGACGCGCCGCGGGACGAGGCGTTCCGCGACCGGGCCACGCCGCCCGCCGAGGCGACCTACCGCTACCGCCTCGAGGGTGAGGTCAGCGTCTCGGGCGCCGACGCGGTGACCCGGCAGCTCACGGGTGACGCCACCCGCGCCATCGAGGACGTCGTCGTGGCCGACGACGGCGACCTGTCGTTCACGCTGGTGTCGCAGGCCGGGGAGCGCACCACCCGCACCGGCTACGCGGCGGTCAACACCGAGCTGTCCGACCCGACCGGGGGAGCGGTCGATGCGACCGGTGCCCAGGAGGTCACGACCGGCGTCTACCTGGCGTACGTCGAGGCGTCGGGCGGACCCGGCGCCGACGTGTCGTTCCACCCGACCGCGCCGTTGAAGCTGCTGGAGTTCCCGGCGTTCCCCGGCGCCTCGTACCGGTCGGCCGGCACCGATCCGCTGTCCGGGCTGTCGATGTCCTTCACCGCCACGGTCGGCGAGAAAGTGCTGGTCAACGCCTGCGGCGACCCGGTCCAGGCGATCACGGTCGAGCTGACCGAGGGTCGGCTGGACGGGCCGTCGGTGAACCTCGACTTCGCCGCCACCTACGACCTGGCCACCCAGTACGGGGGCCTGCCCGTACGCGAGTCGGTGACGTCCGCGGGTCGCGAAGGCTTCGACACGGTCGCGCGCACGCTCCGGGCCACCGTCAACGAGGTCCCGGACCGCGCGGGAGGTGGCGCGTGAGGTGGCGCGTGAGGTACCGGGCAGGCACCCGCGGATCCCTTGCCGCCCTGCTCGGCGTGGTGGCGGTGATGGGCGGCGCGTGTGCCACCGGCGGCGAGCGCGTGGTGCGCCCCGCCCCGCCGGGGGCCGTGGTGGGGGGGATCCTCGAGGTGGCGATCCCCGAGCCCGCCGCCATCGACCCCGGCAACGCCTTCGAGCCGATGGGCACGATGATCGCCCGGCTCGTCTGCGACACGCTGCTGGACATCGACCGCGAGACCGGTGAGCTGGTCCCGGCCCTGGCCGAGTCCTGGCAGGTGCTGGACGGCGGGCGGCGCATCGTCCTGCGCCTGCGCGAGGGCGTGAGGATGCACGACGGCACCGAGCTGGACGGGCAGGACGTCGTGTACGCGCTCTCCCGGGCGGCCAGCGCGGCGTTCGCCGGCCAGGCTGCCGATCTGCTGGCGCCGATCGACGGCTACGCGGTCATCCGCGGCCAGCAGGAGACCGACTTCGCCCACCACCGCGAGCGCTTGCGCGGCGTGCGGGTGCTGTCGGGCCGCACGGTCGAGGTGCGGCTGTCCCAGGACGCCCCCCCGCAGGCCGATCTCGTGCGGCTGTTCACCCACCCGGTCACGGCGCCGATCTCGAGTGAGGCAGCCGAGGCCGATCCCCGGGGCTTCGCCCGCCAGCCGGCGTGCGCGGGGCCCTACCGGGTCGCCGCCCCGTGGGAGCCGGGCGATCACCGGCTGCGCCTGGAGCGGTTCGAGGACTACCACGCCAGCAACCTGGCGTGGACGCGCGGGGGCGCGGGCTACGCCGACGAGCTGCGGTTCACCTTCACCGCCGACCCGCGCCTGCTGGCACCGCAGGCGGGCCCGCCGGCCCTGCTCGACGTCCACCTGCAGCTCCTCGGTCCCGGGCACGACCGCGTGGGCGGCGGCCGCCGGGTCGCCAGCGCCGTCGGTGCCTCGGTCGACTACGTCGGGCTGCCGGCCGGCACGTTCCCGGCGCCGGTGCGGGTGGCGCTGAGCCAGGCCCTGGACCGCGGGGCGATCGCTGACGACGTGTTCGGCGGGGAGCGCGCGCCGGCCACCGGCTTCCTGCCGCCGACGGTGGGCGCCGAGACGTTCCGCGACGACGCATGTGGCCCGAGCGTGCCCACGGGTGGCGACGTCGCCGCGGCACGTGCGACGCTGGCGGCGGCCGGCCAGGACCTGGGAGCCAGGCTGACGATCGCGTTCAACGACGAACTGCGCAACCGCGACCTGGTCGAGGCGGTCGCCGCCCAGTGGGAGCGCGCGTTCGGCCTGACCGTCCGGTTGCAGCCGCTGAGCTGGGCCGCGTTCCTGGAGCGCGGTGCCGAGGTCGAGGGCTTCGACGTGCCCTTCCGGCTGTCCTGGTCTGCGCCCTACCCGAGCGCCGACCCCTACCTGTTCCCGCTGTTCCACACCGCGGGCACGGGGCGGACCAACCTCGGTGGCTTCACCGATCCGACCTTCGAGGAGGCGCTCGAGGATGCCCGCGAGGCCACCGAGGCGGCCGACCGCGTCCTGGCCTACCGGGCCCTCGAGGACCGGTTGTGCGACCTGATGCCGGCCATCCCGGTCACGTTCGACGTCGTGCGGTGGGCGGTTGCGGCCGGCGTCGAGGGGACCGGTCGGATGCTGGTGGACCCGGTGACCGCCGAGCCGATGCTGCGGGAGGTGTACGTCCCGTGACCCGAGACCGCAACCGGCCCCGTACGCCCGGCCTGCTCAACGTCGCTGCCGTCGGCGTGGTGGTCACGCTGGTCGGCACGCTGGCCCTGGGCGCCCGTCAGCAGCCGCCGCCGACGGTCGCCGAGTTCGCCCCGCAGGCGGTCGAGCAGATCGAGGAGGCGCTGCCCGAGCAGGCCGATCCGGTGGGGCATCCCGAGGGTCCGGGCCCGCCCATCCAGCCCGGCGACCCGACGCCGAGCGAGCAGCCCGGTGACGGGGCGACGCCCGATCCGACCGCGTCGCCCACCCCGCCGGTCGAGCAGGCCCGCGTGCGGCGTTGTGTGGGCGATCCGCCCCGGCAGACCGAGGACCCGCAGTCCCCGCCGTGCGTGCCGTTCTTCGACGGCGACAACGGCGGCGCGACCTGGAAGGGCGTGACCGCGGGGGAGATCCGCATCGCCATGGCCCGTCAGGGGTTCGGAGGCGCCAGCGACGAGGAGGTGCTGGCGCTCGCGGAGCACTTCAACCGCCGCTACGAGCTCTACGGGCGCCAGATCGTCGTGGTGTTCTACGAGCCGATCGGCGGCACCTTCGCCCTGCCCAACCCGCCCGACATGATCGCCGACGCCGTGAAGGTCGACGAGGAGCTGGGGGCCTTCGCCAGCCTGGCCTACCCCGACCGTCGCGGTGCGGAGCACCACCACTACGACGAGCTCGCCCGGCGCGGGATCATCAGCTCCATCTTCCGCGGCCAGTCGCGCGGCACGACCGCCGGCTACCAGCAACAGCATCCGCACCAGTGGAACGTGCTGCCGGCCAGTGATCGCATGCTGGCCCAGCTCGGTGACATCACGTGCACCAGCCTCGCCGGCGTCCCTCCGCAGGGCGGCACGTTCACGGCGACGCCGGTGAGCCCGGCTCCCGAGCAGCGGGTGTTCGGGCTGCTGTCGATGCGCACACCGGACGGTGCGGCGCCGCCCATGGACGCGCTGCGCCAGCAGCTCGGCTCCTGCGGCGTCGAGCTGGCCGCCGACATCGAGGGTGACGAGGCCAACCCCGACGGTCCCAACGCCGTGCTCGCGATGCAGGATGCCGGGGTCACGACGATCCTCTACGCCGGCTCGCCGGGTCCGCTGAAGGCCAACTACATGTCGGCTGCGACGAACCAGGGATACCTCCCGGAATGGGTGGTGTCGAGCTTCCTGGACAACGACCTCGACAACACGTTCCACGGTGCGCCGGCCGAGCAGGCGTCCAACGTCCTGGGCGTGACCTTCCGCGACAAGCTGCTGCCCAGGAGGCAGATGCCCTGGTACTGGGCGATCCGCGAATCGCGTCCCGACCTCGATCCCTCGGGGGGCGTGTACTACCCGATCTGGGCCCGCTACCAGCAGCTCCTGCAGCTCGCATCCGGGATCCAGCTCGCCGGCCCGCGCCTGACGCCCGAGACCTTCGCGGCGGGCCTCCAGGCCGCCAGCTTCCCGAACCCGGACGCCGGCGCCGCCCCCTACTTCCAGGCCGCCATCGACTACAGCGGCGACCACACCGGGATCGACAGCGGCGCGCTGTTCTGGTACTCGACGACCGCGCCCGGCACGGTCGACCCCGCCTTCACCGGCGCGGTCTGCTACGTCGACCAGGGCAGCCGCTACGGCCTGGGCGGCTACCCGGCGGCGCCGGTCGCGTTCTTCCAGGAACCCTGCCGCTGATCGGTGCCGCGCACGAACGCCTTGATCGTGGCGCACTCGGTCCCCGAGGCGGTCCCGTAGGGGCGGATGGTGTACGCACCCACGCAGGCCGGGACGATGAAGGTCTCGGCGTAGTGCACGACGAACGGATCGAATGCCTCGTCGGGTGACTCGACCACCGCCTCCTCGCCCTGGACCAGGTTCAGCACGTTCACGCCGCCGTGGGTGTGGTGGGGCACGGCCCGGGTGAACCAGTGACGGTGGGTGTCGATGAACTCTGCCTCGTGCAGCCCGGTGCGCTCCGACCGCCAGCCGTCGTCGGACTCGAGCGGCTCCACGACGTTGATGCAGCTCCGCTGCACGTATCCGGTGTCGCGATGCCACTGGATGTTGGCGGCGCCGTGATCGATGTGGACCGGCCGCGGGCGCCCGTCGAGCCCCAGGCGGTCCCAGTCCCACAGCTTGAAGGTGAAGATGTAGGGGGTGGCGCTGATCTCGAGCACCATGCCGCCGGCGCCCGAGCAGTGCACGGTGCCGGCCGGGATCAGGAAGTGGTCGTGGCGGCGTGCCGGCCACACGTTGACGTAGGCCGCGGCGTCGAACGGCTGCTCGCCGTGCTGGGCCCGGCGCAGGTCGTCGATCATCGCGTCCTGATCCACGCCGGTCCTGACCCCGAGGTAGACCCGGGCGTCCTCGGTGGCGTCCAGCAGGTAGTAGGACTCGTCCTGGGTGTAGTGCAGGCCGAACTGCTCGCGGATGTAGCGCGTCACGGGGTGAACCTGCAGCGAGAGGTTGCCGCCCTCGACCGTGTCCAGCAGGTCGAACCGGATCGGGAACTCGTCCCCGAACCGGGCGCGCACGTCCGGGCCGAGCAGCGCGACCGGCTCGCGCAGCACCAGGTCGACGGCCGGGATCTCGACGCGGTGGTGGCCGAAGCCCAGCAGCAGCGAGTTCTCCTCGGGGACGCAGTCGAAGCACCAGGCGTAGTTGGCCTCGTCGCGGTCCAGGTCGCAGACCTGCTTCATCCACTGGCCGCCCCAGGGACCGGGGTCGAAGAAGGGCACGACCCGAAAGGGCCGCCGGGCCGCCTCGGACAGGCCGCGCCGGAGGTCGTCGCCTGAGATCAGCTTCGGGCACGACCCGCGCGTGGTGTCCAGCAGCAGGTCGATGCGGTCGTACAGGTCGCGCTTGTGGCGGTCGGCGATGCGCCAGTCCACGAAGTAGGCGCGTTTGTACGTCAACGAGGCGCGCTCGCCGTGGTTGTCCGCGCCGAGGTTGGCGATCTCGCCGGCGCGCTGGCGCTGCTGGATCTCCCAGCGGGGCAGGTTGGCGTACACCAGCAGGTCGCCCTCGGTCAGCAGGGCGGCGCCGGTGCCGAGCACCACGACGCGTCCGTCCTCGGCGGCGATCTGGTCGCGCAGCCGGGCCTGGGCCTGCGGGTCGAACAGGTCACCGAGCGCCAGCCGTGTGAGCCGGCCGAACACCGGGTCGTCGGTCAGGTCGGGCTGGACCAGTGCGTCGATGCGCTCGGGAGGCAGCAGCGCCTCCTCGGCGTCGATGACGGTCACCGCACCGAGCCGTGCCAGGATCGGTTCGAGGTCGCGACGCCGCACGCCCGGGTAGGCCTCCAGCGCGATCACCCGCGCCCCCGCCGACGCGGCCGCGTCCGCGATCGCCTGGGCGACCGCCTCGGCCCCGACCGCGCATACCTCCGCGGGCGCCACCGGCACGACCGGGTGCCGGTCGAAGTTGGGGGTCCGGTCGGTGCGGTGCATCGGCGTGGGCGTCACGCGGGCGGCCGTCGCAGGACGAGGGTCGCTAGCCCGAGGAGCGCGGCGTGGTCGCCCAGGCTCGCCGGCCGGATGACCGGCTCGTAGCCCCGCCACAGCTCCGCCGAGACCGCGTCGGGCAGGCCGTCGAGGACCGGCGCGCCAGGCTGGATCGGGCCCCCTCCGAGCACGAGCACCTCGGGGGCGTGGGCGTGCGCCAGCGCCACCACCGCCCTCACCAGCCAGCCGCGGTACGTGGCCACGGCCGCGACGGCACCGGGTTGCCCGGCCCGTGCAGCCGCGTACAGGTCCCGGGGGCTGGTGGTGTCCACGCCCTGGTCGTGCGCGTAGGCCACGAGCGCCTCGGCTCGGCATCGGGCCTCGATGGTGCCGCGCCGGCCGCTGGTGTCGGTGGGTCCCTCTGGTTCGCCGATCGGGATCTGACCGCCGAGCGTGCCACCTCCCAGGGGGCCGGCTCCCAGCGGCGCGCCGTCCTCGATCACGCAGACACCGACTCCGGTGCCGATGGTCACGACCACGACCCGGCGCGCCCCCTGGCCGGCGCCGTAGGCGGCCTCGCCGACCGCGTACGCGACCGCGTCGTTCACGACGGTGACGGGCAGGTCGTCGACGGCGACGGCCGCGGCGAGGTCGCGGCCCTCCAGGCCGGGGAACTTGCCGGGCAGCGCCGTCACGACGCCGTCGTCGACCACGCCGGGTACGGCCAGGCCGATGCCGGAGCAGCCGCCGTCCGCCAGCCGGCCGACGGTGCGACGAACCAGGTCGATGGCGGCCTCGGCGTCGAGCCCTTCGGTCGACTCGGTGACGGCGTCCGTGACGGCGTTCGTGACGGCGTCGGTGACGGCGGCCCCGAGGTCCACGACCCCGGCCTTCAGGCGCGTGCCGCCCAGGTCGAGGGCGACGATCCGGTCAGGCATCGGCTCGTGCGCCGCTCGCGTCCACGGTGTAGCGCTGGCCCTGGACGTTCAGCCCCACCAGGCGGGCGTCGGGGTCGAACGCCTCGAGGTGCGGGTCGGCGGTCACGGTGCCGTCCAGGGCGACCCGGACCCCGAACACGCCCTCGATCACGAGCCGCGCCCACGAGCCGTTGGACGAGCACGCCCAGTCGTTGACGAGGGGGAACTCGGGGTTGACCTTCCGGGCGCCGCCGGCGTGCGGCGGCACGGCACTCTCGACGTAGTGCGCCTGCCCGAAGGGCCCCTGGTTGGCGCTGCGGGCGAGCCGGCGGATCCAGTCGGTGGTCGCCTCGACGTCGCCGATCGCGAGCAGCCCGGCCGCGGTCTCGGACGGCCAGGCACAGTAGGCACCGTTCCACTGGTGGTCGGCGCGGACGCTGAAGCTGGCGTCGGGGTCGCGGTTGGACAGCGCCCGCATCCAGGTCTCGCTCTCGAGCTCGCGGTGGAAGAAGTCGATCATCTCCGCGCGCTGGTGGTCGCTGAGCTCGTCGGGGATCGTGGCGAGCACGGTCAGCAGGTCGTAGCAGTGCCGGACCGGCACGAGCGAGCCGTCGGGTCGGCGCGCCGCCCAGAAGCCTGCTCCCTCGACGTACAGCTCCTGGACCCGCACCGCCAGCTCCTTGGCCTGGGTTCGGAGCTGTCCCGCATGGTCGTGCTCCCCGCGGCGGTCGAGCACGTCGGCGGCCACCCGCAGGCACCAGACGTTGGCCGCGTTGAGGCCGGCGACCTCGTGGACGTACGTCGATACGCACTCGAGCAGGTTGTCGATGCCGCCGTAGTCCGCCAGACCGTGCTCGGAGACCGCGCCCTGGTACGCGGTGGCGAACCGCACGAGGTGGTCGGCCACGGTGGCGTCGGGGTCGTGCGCGAGCGGGACGCGCTCGTCCAGGAAGGCCTCGTCGCCGGTCCACCTCAGGTAGTCGTGCAGCAGGCGGACCATCGCGTAGTCGTTGACCGAGTACCACGTGCCGAGCCCCGAGCCGCTGAGCCACTCGGTGCCCATGCACGTGTGGATGTCGGTCTCGATCCAGTGCCGGAGGAGGCGGCGCATCGAGGCGGGGTCGAGCAGTGCGTGCACGGTGGAGCTGAGGCTGTAGTCCCAGAGGAACGTGACCGTCGGCCAGTACCGGGGCATCAGCGTGTCGTACGTGCGGCCGACCACCGACGCCGGCGACTGGCGCTTGAAGCACACCACGCCCACGATGCCGGTCCAGTACAGCCGGCGGAGGGAGTCGTCGGAGGTCTGGAGCACCGGCATGGTCCCCGAGAAGCGCCGGCCGTCGCCTTCGAAGACGGCGCGCAGCTCGGCGTCCCATTCCGCTTCGGCTGCGGCGATGGCCGCTACCGGGTCCCGGACGGCGGCGGCGAAGGTGGCCTGGGCCTGTTCGATCGTCGCCCCGACGGCCTGGACGTAGGCGACGCTCCAGGTCCCGCCGGCCGGGATGTGCGCGTCGAACCGCAGCGTGTCGGCCCTGATGGTCGACGGCGTGCGGTCGGCGCCCTGTACCTGAGCCGCCGGGCTGCGCTGGGCGACCGCAGTGACGGTGCCGGCCCCGGCGTCCACCGACACCTGGACGTCGGTCTCCGCCTCGGGGATGGCGTCGGACACGGTGGCCGGGCCGTCGGTGCTGGCTGCCGCGCGCAGCGCCGTGACCGCGTGGCGCAGGCCGAAGCCGACCGCGGTGTCGCGGTCGTCCTCGCCGGTGTTGGTCAGCTCCAATCGCACCACGACGGCGTGCTGCCCCGGCAGGAGCACGGTGACCGAGCGCGCCCGGAGCCCGGCGACCTCGGTCTCGCGGACGATGCGATCCGGTCGCCAGGTCACGTGCAGGACGGCGGTCGCTCCGGCCACGTACTCGCCGCCGACGAAGCAGGCGCCCGTGGGGGTGTCCCCGGTGAACAGCGGCGGCAGGCTCAGGTTGCGCACGGCGGTTAGGTCGCGGTCGGCCTGGATCGTGCCGAGGAAGTTGGTCAGCCCGGGGGGGTTGAAGATGTCGTGCCACCGCACGTCCAGCCGGTCGCTGCTCAGGTCCTCGCACGTCGGGATCACGGGGCATCCTGCCCGGGACCGGTGCCCGGCACGTCGCCGCGCGCGGCCCGGTCGATGGTGACGTCGAAGCTGGCCTCGTCGCCGCGGTACCAGGCCACGAAGTGCTCGAACGGGTCGCCGTGCTGGTCCACGTTGACGGCGGTGACCCGGAGGATCGGGGCACCCGCGCACAACCCCAGCTCGCCGGCCAGCGCGTCGTCTGCGACCTCGGCGTGGAACCGGTACCGGCCGCCGGATGGCTGGACGTCGTGGCGCTCGTGCAGCAGCCCGTACAGCGTGCCCTCGGCCAGCTCGGTGTCGACCAGGTCCGCGAACCGGTCGGCGGGCAGGTGCGTGCGCACCTTGACGAACGGCACGCCGTCCACGTGTCGGATGCGCTCGAGCACGACCGCCTTGGCGCCCATCGTGGCGTCGAGCTCGGGGGTGATCTCGGGAGGCAGGACGGTGAGCTCCTGGCGCAGCACGGTCGTGGTGACGGTCTCGCCACGGCGGTGCATCTCTTCGAAGAAGCCCCGCAGCTCCTGGACCCGGAACGGCTCGCTGGTGGGTCGGCTGACGAACGTGCCCCGCCCCTTCTCCTTGTGTACCAGGCCCTCGTCCACCAGTTGGTCCAGAGCCTGGCGCACCGCCGTACGGGAGATGCCGTAGCGGTCACCCAGCTCGGCCTCGGACGGCAGCAGCCCGCCGGGCTCCCAGTCGCCGTCGCCGATGCGGTCGCGCAGGATGGTGGCGAGCTGGACGTAGAACGGAAGCGGGTCGGACCTGCGGATGCTGTCGTCGGCCACGGGCACCCCTGATCGCGGCTACCTATGAGCCTATCATGACAGGTTGCCCCACACCCATCTCAGGTGCGACCGTTGGCACCTGCTGAAGCGGGTAGACAGCCAGCATCCCCGGCCCTCTCGGTCATGCTGGGCGGTGTCGTCGAGTGTGCCCGTTACTGCCGTATGCGGTAGCTACGAGCACACTCGACGGGAGGTTGGGGGGTCAGCTTGCGGGCTGTGGAGCCAGCTGGGAGCCGTCTCAGTGCCTTGTGAGTGTCGCAGGAGTAGGCCATACTGCTATGTATGACTCACAAGGTTGGCCCCAAGGGGCAGGTCGTCATCCCCAAGGATCTCCGTCAGGAGTTCGGTATCGAGCCCGGCGATGAGGTCACGTTCTGGCGTGACGGCGACCATGTCGCGGTCCGACCGCTGCGTTCCGCGCAGCCGCTGAAGGGCAGGTTCGCGGGGACCGCACTCGTTGACGAACTGGACCGTGAACGCGCAGCCGACCGGGCCCGTGAGGAGCGTCGGTGAGCGTCGTCCTGGACTCCTGGGCGGTACTGCGTCTGCTCGAGGGCACTGATCCCGCGGCAACGCGCGTGCTGTCGGCACTGGATGGTGACGTCCGCCCGATCATGAGCTGGATCAACCTCGGTGAGGTCTTCTACGTCGTCCGACGCCTCCGCGGCCACGAGGATGCTGTGACCGTCGTCCGTGATCTCCGGCCGCGACTGGAGCTCGACCTCCCGACCGAAGACCGAGTTCTGGCAGCTGCGGCGATCAAGGCGGAACATCCCATGGCATACGCCGATGCCTTCGCAGCGGCTACGGCGATCGCCCATGGGGCAACACTGCTCACTGGTGACCCGGAGTTGTTGACGGATGAAGCCTCTTGGGCGCACGAGGATCTCCGGGCCGTCTGAGGCCAGTCCCGACGCTCCGGAGCGGCGGTTCCAGAATGGCTGCCATATCGGCCCGTCGTGGTGCGCGGTAGGGCGGCCCGGTCCCCGCCGAGAGGATCAAACGCGTGGATGAGATCGGCGGATGGGTCGTCGTCGATCAGACGGGCTCGAGGAACTCCACCCGGCTACCGAACGGATCGTCGGCGTGTCCGTCGGCGTGACCTTGCACATCGTACGATTCCGGAACGATGGAGCGACGATTGGCTGCAAGCTGAAGAACGGCGGACGGGTTGCGCTGATGATCAGGGTCGGCGGTGCCGCGGGTGGCTTGTTGTTCGCCGCCGCTGGGGCATGGATGGGCTCGATGAACGCCGGTTGGTTCGACCTCCAACGTGACTCGAACGCGCTGTTCCCACTCCTGGGCCTGGGGCTGGCTCTCGTCGTCGCCGCTTGGGCAGCCGCAGGCTGGCCAGCCAAGTTGTGGCGAGCCGGGATCGCCAGCCGGGGCGCTGTGGCGCTGCTGTTCGCTGCTCCAGCCGTGTACATCCTCAGCTGGGTGATCGAGTTCGCCATCTTCGGGACCCTCGCGCTGGGGCTCGGTCTCATCCTGCTCGCTGTGGCGATGTGGCGGCGCCACCTATCGGACCGGGTGGATCGTGCTCTCGTGGCGCTCGCAGCCGTGGGAAGCCTCACCTGGAACACCGAAACCCTGTCCGCCTTCCTACTCGTGGGCGTGGGGCTCGTCTTCGTCATCCTCTCCCTCCGGCTACGGAACCAGCACGGGCAACATCAAGAGCCCGCAGCCCTGGGATGACCCTGCAGATCCAACTTCGAGAACGTCGAATCACTGCGGCCGAGATCGCCCGCCGGCAGGCCCGAGCCACAGTCCGACTTCGTTCGAGTGTGGGTCGGAGCGAGAGCACCGGGCACGACGATGCATGCGGCATGGGCGATCCGGCGGAGTCGGGTCAGCGCCCGCAACTACGGCGACGTGCGCGGTGATTGGACTTCCGTCCTCGGGTGGCAGATGGCAGGCGAGTACCGCGAAGCTCCGTCCTCGGAGCAACTTACGGAACGAAGGGAACCGCCTCGGGGACAGCAACAACGTTTCCCCGGCGTGCGCGCGCGTCAACGCTGGTTGACGGGGCCCTGATTTTCTTGCAACACTGGTGATATGGGTACTCGACTAGACGCAGCGCGAGACGACGAGCAGATGCGCGTCGAGGTCGAGCTGGGATCTGCTGATCCGCTCGGCCAGCTCCGCGGGCTGCGCGCGGTGGACAAGCAGTTGGGCCTCTGGCAGCGGGAAGCGATCGCCGGGGCTCGGGAGCAGGGTGCGTCGTGGGCGGAGATCGGCGACGCCCTGGGCGTGAGCAAGCAGGCAGCCTGGAAGCTGTACAACGAGGACGTCCGCGCGATGCTCGCCGAGGTTCGGCAGCGCAGCGGGCTCAGCGACGAGGACGCCCAGCGGCTGGCCGACGAGGAACGTGCCGCCCACTCGAGTCGGTGAGGGTCATCTTTGATCCGAACGTACTCGTGTCGGCGGCCGTGTCGTCAGGCGTCAGCGCCGAGCTGTTCGACCGCTGGCTCACGGGTCGGCCATTCGAACTGGTCGTGTGCCCGGCGTTAACCGGCGAGCTTCGAGATGTGCTGTCTCGTGACCGGTTCCGTCGGTGGATCAGTACCGACGAGTCGGACAGGTTCGTGGCGCGGCTTGAGAGCGAAGCCGAGCGCTGGGAGGATCCCAGGGACGTCCCGGCCGTTACAGACGACCCAAAGGACGACTACCTGGTGGCGTTCTACCGCGATTGCGACGCCGATCTGCTGATCTCCGGCGACGCGGACCTGGTCGACCTCGATGCTGCCGACGTCAACGTGTTGACCCCACGCCAACTGCTGGACCGGGTCTGACAGGCGACGCCATCGTCGACGAAGCGCCGAGCCAGGATTCGTTGTGGTGCGGGCGAGGCGTCGCGTTGAAGGCGTGCGATCATCGGTGCCCTGGGCCCGCGAATAGTAGGCCAGCGAGCGGTCCGCCTCGATGGCGAGCACGCCGAAGCGGCGCCAGGCAATCGTTATCGACGATCACGCTGGCGGCTTGCTGGTCGGGGGGTGGGTCATCGGAGCGCCACCAGCGCGGAGTCACAACCAGGTTCCGTCGGGCCGGCGTCGTGCGAACAGCTCGGGAGTGGGGCGCGCGTCTGTCAGCTCGTGGCCCGGTCGCGACTCACCCGCGCCGTGAAGGCCGCGCGCTGTTGCCCGTCCACCCCGGGGATGCCGGACCCGCGGGCGTCCGCTCAGCTCGACCGTTGCGTCAACCGGTGCTGGAGCCGGTCGGCGGCGTCGCGCGTGACGCGCGCGGTCAGGTGGACGTAGATGTCGCGTGTGGTGGCCAGGCACGGTGGATGGTTCGCGCGTCGATGTCGACCAGCTTCACCCTGCCGAGCCGTGGCACGATGTGGCAGCGGACCAGGCGCTCGTAGCTCTCGCCGGTCGCAGCCGACCGACCGACGCCCGGTACTGCACGTCGTCCGACAGCCAGAGCTCGGACCACGTGGCCAGCGGCGTACGTGTCGCCGAAGCCCGGCACGGGCCGGCCCCAGTACTCCTGGTCGGCGAACGCCGCCCGTTTCTCGCGTGCCACGTGCTCGCGCCACTCGACCAGCCGCGGGCAGCGCCGGCACTCGACGAGGTCGGCGTCGAGGTCGGCGAGCGAGTCCCAGGTCACAGCACCGTCGAGTGTGCCCGTTACTGCCGTATGTGGTAGCTACGAGCACACTCGACGGGAGGTTGGGGGCCAGCTTGCGGGCGACAGCTCGAGGGTGGCGGGTTCGGCACCAGCGCCTGGTGCGCCACCGTCACCCTGGGGGGAGGATCCTGGAGCAGGCGGGACCGGCCGCCGTCCGGGAGCGGGTCACGCTCAGGGGAGGGCCACAGGCCGCGGCGTCCGTTGTCCCCAGGCTGTGTAAATGGCGCTAGACGGGCGGTTGTCAATGGCATAGACGTGTGGAACCATGAGCGCACGTGAACTCCGCCGACAGCTCCGCAGATCCGGGTGCGTCGAGGTCCGCCAGAGCGGCTCGCACCTCATCGTGCGCTGCGCCGACTGCCAGACTGTCGTCCCGATCCACGGCCGCGACATACCGCGTGGGACGCTGCGGAACATCGCACGTCACCTGCGGCCGTGCTTGGG
>DASWKO010000204.1:0-3619 GCA_036396595.1 Nitriliruptorales bacterium
GGCGGCTCCGGTGGCACCCTGACGGACACGACGCTGCACACACAGGGCAACACGTCGGGCGCTGGCATCGTCACGACGACCGACGTCACGGGCGGTATCACCATCCTGCGATCGCTGTTCCGCGGCTTCGGCGACGGCCAGGGGTTCATCCACGCGGGCTCCGGCGCGCTCGACATCCGCTACTCGGACTTCACCCAGCCGGGCGAGGATGGCACCGTCAACGACGGCACCGTCACGGTCGGCTCCAGCATGCGCGACGGGACCATCACCGAGAGCGGTGGCACCGCCGAGTGCGCGTACAACTTCACCTCGGCCATGACCGCCACCGACTGCTGACCGGTGGCGAAGCGGTGGGCTCGGCGGGGGCGTGGCGGCCCCAGTACCAGGCGAGGGCGGCGCCGCTCACCAGGTGCCACAGGCCCCACAGCGCAGCGACCAGCGTGATGCCGCCCAGGCCCTCGAAGAACGTGACCGACAGGGTCAGCGCCAGCGCCGTGTTCTGCATCCCGACCTCGATCGCGATGGCGCGGCGCTCGCGCTGCCCGACGTGGAACACCCCACCTCCGAGGTAGCCGAGCGTCAGGGCCGACAGGTTGTGGACCACGACCGCGACCACCACCGGCACCAGCACCACGCCGAACGCGTCGAGGTTGGCGAGCAGCGCCGCCAGGATGAACAGCCCGAGGAACGACGCCGAGACCTTCTTGAGCCGCGGCACCCACCGCGCGGCGAACGCCGGGTGGCGCTGGCGCACGAGCAGCCCCGCGGCCACCGGCAGGCCCAGCACGACCAGGATCGTGAGGAACACGTCCATCGGGTCCAGCGCCACCGCGCGCAGCACCTCGTTCGTCCGGGGGTTGAGCCGGCCCCACACCGCCAGGTTCAGCGGGGTCATGACCGTGGCCGCGAGGGTCGACACCGTCGTCATCCCGATGGACAGCACGACGTTGGCTCCCGCGAGGTGCGCGACGACGTTGCTCAGGGCTCCGCCCGGGCAGGCGCTGACCAGGATCATCCCCAGCAGGACGCTCGGCGCGAACGGCAGCACCAGGCTCAGCAGGAACGTGAGCAGCGGAAGAGCGACGAGCTGCAGGACGATGCCGAGCACCGGCGCCAGCGGCTCGCGCAGCGCCGCGGTCACGTCGTGGGGGTCGATGTCCAGAGCGACGCCGAACATGATCAGCCCGAGGATGACGTTGAGGATCAGCAACGTCCCCGGATCGAGATCCAACCGGACCCCGTCGATCGCTTCCTCGGCGGCCACGACCCACGCGCCCACGCCCACCGTCATGCTCCGAGATCCGCCGTCATGGAAGCGCGCACTCTACGACCTGCCGGCGGGCCGGCGGGTGTGCGCACCACGGGGGACGATGTGCACCGGCGGGCGCCGGGCGGTACGTACGTCGCCCAGTCCGCTCCGAGTGGTCTCCGAGCGAGGTCGACACCGAGTCGAGAGAGCCCCCTGGACACCGAGGTCCGTCCGATCCGGCGGGCGGTGCTGGACACCGCACCGCTCGTGCTCGGCTACCTGCCGTTCGGCCTCGTGCTCGGCGCCACCATCCAGGCGAGCTCGGTGTCGGACCTGGCCGGCTGGGCCACGTCGCTGCTCATCTTCGCGGGCGCCTCGCAGCTCGCCACGATCGACCTGCTCGACGCCGGCGCCGCGGTCGCGATCGTCGTCCTCACGGCGCTCGTCATCAACCTGCGTCACGTGATGTACAGCGCCGCGATGGCGCCGTGGTTCCGCGACCAGCCGCGCGCGTTCCAGGTGGTGGGCCCGTTCCTCCTCGTCGACCCGGTCTACTCGCTGGCGATCGCGCGCTTCCCGAGCATGCCCGACGCGCGCACGCGACGGCTCTACTACGCAGCCCTCGGCGCGCTCCTGCTGGCGAACTGGCTCGCGATGACGGGCGCCGGCATCGTGCTCGGCAACGTCCTGCCCGAAGGCGTCGACCTCACGATCGCGATCCCGCTGGTGTTCCTCGCGCTGCTGGTCCCCATGGTGGCCGACCGCCCCTCGCTGGCCGCGGCCGGCGTCGGGGGTCTGGTGACCATCGCCGCCGGCGGGCTGCCCCTGCACCTCGGGCTGATCGTCGGCGCGCTCAGCGGCGTCGCCGCAGGCCTGCTGGTCGACCCGGAGGTGAGATCGTGACGGGGTCAGGCACCGGCGGACCCGGACCCCTCGTCACGTGGCTGGTCATCGGCGGCATCGGTGCCGGGACCTACGCGATGCGGGCCTCGTTGATCCTGCTGTTCCGGGATGCCGGGGTCCCGCCCGTCCTCGAGCGGGCCCTGCGCTACGTGGGGCCCGCGGTGCTGTCGGCCATCGCCGTGCCCGGCCTGCTCGCGCCCGGCGGGACCCTTGATCCCACCGGGCTGCGCGTGCCGGCGGGGCTGGTCGCCGGCCTCGTGGCGTGGCGTACCAGGAGCCTCCTGCTCACCCTGGTCGCCGGACTCGCCGTCTTCTTCGGTCTCGGTGCGCTGCTCTGAGCTCAGGCGTGGGCCGCCAGGGCGAGCGGGTCGGTACCCGCATCCTGGTGCTCGGCGTGGGCCAGCGCACCACCCAGGTCCCCCGTGGGCAGCCGGATCTCGAACCGGCATCCGCCAGCCGCGCTCTCCGTGAGCTGGACCTTCCCCCCGTGGAGAGCCACGAACCGTTCCACCAACGACAAGCCGACGCCGGTCCCGGGGGACGGGTTGTCGTGGTCGAGCTGCGTGAAGAGCTGGAACACGCGATCTCGATCCGCGTGCGCGATCCCCTGGCCGTCGTCCTCCACGATCAGGGACACGCCGTCGTCGAGCCGCTCCAGCTCGACCCTCACACGTGTGCCCGCGGGCGTGTGCTTCACGGCGTTGCGGATCAGGTTCTGCACGACCCGCTCGAACCAGGCCGGATCGACCTCGGCGTCGACGCGCCGGACGGGCAGCTCGAGCGGGTGCCCCTCCAGGTCCACGGTCTCGGCGACCCGACGGACCAGCTCGGCGAGGTCGGTCGGTCGGCGCCGAGGCTCCATCACACCCTGACTCAGCCGGTCCACGTCGAGCAGGTCGGACAGCAGCCCATCGAGCCGGATCGCCTGGTTGACCAGGCCGTCGACCAGCGGCCGCAGCCGCTCATCGGCGATGCTCGACGAGTGGCGCTGGAGCGTCACCGCGTTGCCCAGCACGATCGTGAGTGGTGTTCGCAACTCGTGCGAGACGGCCGACAGGAACGTGTTCTTCATCGTGTCCAGCGTCTGCAGCTCCGCGACGGTGTGTTGCTCCTGTTTGAGCAGGACCCCCAGACGTTCGGTCTGCTCGACCGCGCGCCGGCGGGCGCGGAGCAGCAGGGGCAGCAGTCCGGCGAACAGCGCCACGCCGCCCCCCGCCAACGTCACCGCCGCCAGCGCCTGCGCGCTGTCGATGGCTGCTTCGGTGGGGGCGAAGTCGGTCGTGAGTTGCAGCACGACCGCGCTGCCGTCGGGCAGCTCGACCGGTGCGAAGGTCTGGAGCCAGCGATCGGAGTCGATGGACGCGGGCGCACTCCTCTGGGCGTCCAGGATGCGACCGACGTGTGCCCCGGATCGCAGCGCCTCGTCGATCGACGCGCGGATCGCGGGCGTGGCCGGGTCGCCTGACC
>DASWKO010000205.1:0-4170 GCA_036396595.1 Nitriliruptorales bacterium
GCTTGGCCGTCGGCGAACGTTGCTCCGTGGGAGGGGGCCGTCAGCGTGGGCGTGGCCGGCGCGCTGTTGCCGGTACGCGCCACCTCGAAGCCCTGCCAGCCCGGCCAGGAGCCCTCCCAGTCGTGCTGGTCGATGGCTCGCGCCCGCCACTCGTAGCTGCGTGCCGACAGGCCCGACAGCGTGCCCACCGACAAACCGTCGGAGGCGGACTGCGACGTGGACACGGTCCAGCCCGTGGTTGTACTGCCTGCGACGCGGACCTCGATCCGTCCGTCGTAGGGGTCCAGCTCCGCGTCGCTGGCACGGATGGCGAAGGTGACCGGCGCACCCTCGGCGGCGGTGCCGTCCGGGGCCGGAACTTGCAGCGTGGGCACGGTAGGTCCCGAGTTCCACGTGTAGGTGAAATCGCCGTAGACCCACGATCCCTGAGCGGTGGATTTGCCGGACGTGTCCTTCGCACGGGCGCGCCAGGTGTAGACGCCGTTCTTGTGGGGCAACGTGCGGGGGTTGGACGTGGCGGTGGAGCCCGAGCTGGTGCGGGTGCCGGAGAAGGTCTCGAGCGGGAGCACCACGCCATCGGGGTCGGTGATCTCCAGCTCGCCGGTCCAGCGGTGGCCCTCGGGGTCGGTCGCCCGCATCGAGAACTGCTGCTCGTGCTCGACCGGGGCGGACCGGGCGATGGACCCCGACGGACTGACGGACTGAACCGTGGGCGCCTGGTTGGTGACCTCTGACGCTGTCTTGATCGGGTCGAAGTTGAGGACCGTGTACGAGGGTGTGTTCCAGCTCGAGTCGCAGCACGATCCGGACTTGCGGTAGTTGATCCAGCCCCGGACCGACATCGTCGGACCGTCGGTGAAGGTGTAGTCCTTGTACGAGACCCCGCAGCTCGTGCTCGAACCGCAGCTGTAGTTGTTGTTCGACTGGCGCCAGGAGCCGTCACCGAGCAGCTCCACACCGAGCTGGTTGAAGTAGTTGGGCCACGAGATGGTGCCGTCCATCTCGTAGCGCACGAGGTTGGCGATGTGCGAGGTGCAGCTCCAACCATCGCCACCCGTACCGGGTCCGCAGCTCGCGTCACGCCCGGACGCGTACTCGTACCGGTGCGTGTAGTTGATGGTGTCCGGACCCGAGCCACTCCGGAACTGGGTCAGCGAGTGGGTCGTACCGTGGCTCGCTTGGGCCGCAACGGCCGGCAGCAGCGTCGCGGCCAGGACCACCACCAGGAAGGGCACGGTCACCACCCGTGAGGTGCCCCGACGGGGTCGTGGACGCGCGGCCCGGAAGACGGTCCGGTGTGTCCGGTGGCCCGATCCTGGTTGGCTGCGGCTGACGGTCACGCGCTCTCCTGTCGTGTCACGCTCGTCGTCGGTGCGGGTGCAGGAGGTGGCGTGGGCTCGCTGATAGCGGTGCGCGCGAACCCGTCCTCGACGTCCCAGGCATCCCGCACGGGAGTCGGGCCCAACGCTACGGACGGGACAGGCGCGGGTCGATAGTTCCTGCTGCGAGTTCGTGGCGGGAACTCGCAGGCTGCACGTAGTTCACGGCTCGATGCGACTACCGGTATCAGCGAGGTGACGCAGCATCACCTTCGTCGGGGTCTGTGGCGTGGATGCGGTGCAACCGCAGGGCCAGGTCGATCTCGATCTCGCTGACCGGCCGGCCCTGGTGGGCGTGCAGCAGCGCACCGATCTTGTCGAGGTGGTCGTCCAGGGTCCGTGGGGCCCGCCCGAGCTGTGCGGCGGCCGCTTCGATGTCACCCTCGGCGTCGTGAACCGCGTACAGCGTGGCCAGCCGGTCCCAGCGCGGTGAGCTGGCTGCGGCCAGCGGGCCGATCACCGGCTCGGTCATCCAACCCGCTTCCTCTGGGCACGACCAACGGACCGCGCCGTAGCGCATCAACCGATCCACCGAGACCAGCTTCGAGGGTCCGCCCGCCACCACCGCCAGGTCGAGGTGGCCACGCACGGCACGGTAGGCAGCCCGCGCCCCGACCGGGTCCGTCGGGTGGGTGTCGACCAACGTCACCCCGAGTTGACGTGCGAGCACACGCAACCGCCGACGCCGCTCAAGTGGCTCGCTGGCCGCGACGTCGGGTACGAGTACCGGCACGTGGACCGCGGGTTCGTGCCGCTCCAGTCCCTCCACCGCGCCGGGGAACGCCGACACCAACGCCGCGACGGCCTTCCCCAACCCGCCTTGCTCGGTACGGGCGACCACCACGACCAGGATCGCAGGCCCGGCAGTCACCCTCGAGCCGGCCACCGCGAGACCCAGCCGATGGGGGTCGACCGTGCCGTCGAGCACGCTCGACACCAGCGCCCGACGCTCGTTGTCGTCAGGCTTGCGGTTGCCGGTCCGTGCCGCGGCCTAGCCCTCCTCGATCGTCGCCAAGATGTGCTGGTAGAGCGCGGTCGACCTGCCGGACAGCATCCCCGACGTGTTCGCCCCGGGCTCGCCGTGCTGATGCGCAACCCGCGTCAGGTGCGCGTTCGCGCGCTCGTAACAGATGCGGAATGCCTTCTTGAGGTTGTCCAGCGGGACGCCGCTCCACGCCCGCGACGCCCCCAGGTGCAGGTAGAATTCCTTGTCCGCGCCCGTCACCTCCTCGGTGCCCGTCGCCAGACAGCGCAGGAAGATCGAAGCCGAACGGCCCACCATCTGGAGCACCTGCTCGACTTGGGCCGGGCTCAACCGCTCGTAGCCCTCGAGTTCACGCATCTCCTCCCAGGTCTCGTTGATGATCACGGCGGTCCGGGCGTCGAGCTGGCTGAGCATCGACCGCAGCACGACCGCGGACGTGTCGGCACCCTGCTCGCTGCCCGGATGGTCGGGCACGCGGATTACGCCGTCTGGGTGAGCCTCAGTCCTGGCACCTCGGCCCGGCTCGACCGGGTGGCCGTTGGGCTCACCCGGATCCTGACCACGAGCCAAGGAGTCGCGCAGCGCGTCCCACAGCCCGCTCTCGGTTCCATCATGCATCGCTTGGACCTTCCTCCAACATGGCTCATGGCCCGTCTCGTGGGCGTCCGGTCGCGGCCCAGCCGCAACACCGCAGCCCTCGGCCAGCGTGGCGGGCCTCTACTAGTGGTACGTATGAGACACCCGATTGGTTACGGCGAAACCGGAAAAATCCGGCATCTAGAGGGGCCTACACCCCAAAAAAGGGGGGTAGATCTACCCCGACTAGAGGGTGAAGGCCGACCCTGTGTCGGGTGAACTGGATGCGGGGGGACCACGGGGACCGTCGCGGTTCACACGGCGGTGGTGTCATCTGTCCGCCGCCCCTGACACCGCCCAGAGGCCGAGCAGGTCTACCCGTGGCCCGCGCTTCCATCAATGCCAGAGAACTCAACGGTGGATTATTGAAGCTTGCTTCCGAAGCTCCCGTGAACCTCGGTCATGGGGTGACGCCGGCCGACGGCAGGGCCGACGAGCGGGCGTGGTCGAGGTCGTGGTAGCGGCCGAGCGCGATGCCCTGGACCAGGGCGTTGCCGAGCGCCGTGGCTTCCGGGGAGCCGACGCGGACGGGCAGGCCGGTGTGCTGACCGTACAGCCGGTTCATCAGCCCCATCCGCGCGCCGCCCCCGATGACCAGCAGCTCCTCGACGGGGCGGTCCAGGAATGTGCCGAGCTCGTCCACGACGGTCGCGGTCGCGTGCGCGATGGACTCGAGGATGCAGCGCGTCACCTGGGCCCGGCCGGCACCCTCGTCCAGCCCCGCGGCCGCGCGGATCTCGGCCTCCATGTCGTCGGGTGACAGGAACCGGTCGTCGGTGGCATCGACCAGCGGCACGGGCCCGTCGACGGCCCCCGCCTCGTCCACGACGTCCTCGATCGGCGGGTCGCCCCACGCGGCGCGGCACCGCTCGAGCATCCAGAAGCCCATCACGTTCTTGAGGAACCGCACGCCGCCCATCGCGCCGAGCTCGTTGCTGAAGTTGGCGGCACGCGCTGCCTCGGAGGTGTCGGGCCCGGGACGCTCCGCGCCGACCAGCACCCAGGTGCCGCTGGACACGAACGCCGAACCCGGACCGGGCACGCCCGGAACCGCGACCACGGCGCTGGCGGTGTCGTGGCTGCCGACCAGGTGCACGGGCACGTCGCGGTAGCTGCCGACGCGCTCGCCCGCGCGGTGGATCGGGGGGAACAACGAGGCGGGCACCCCGA
>DASWKO010000206.1:0-11910 GCA_036396595.1 Nitriliruptorales bacterium
CCCACCTCGACCAACCCTTCCCAAGGACCGCGGACGGCGATCACCTCACAGCGAACCACTGACGGTACCGAGCACGAGTCGGCACGCGATCCGTCGCGGTCGTCAGTAGCGGGGCAGGCTCGGGTCGACGCGGTCGATCCAGGCCATCAGGCCGCCGTTGAGGTTCCAGACGTCCTCGAAGCCGGCCGCGCGTAGCTGGGTGGTCGCCTTGGCTCCACGATGGCCGCCTCGGCAGTGCACGACGATCCGAGCCTCGCGGTCCAGCTCGTCCACGTGCGCCCCGAGCTGCGCGAGCGGGGCCAACTTCCCGCCCAGGTGGACGATCTCGTACTCTGACTCCTCGCGGACGTCGAGCAGCACGAACTCGGCAGCGCTGTCGCGCAGTCGGGCCAGCTCCTCCACGGTGATGTCCCACGCGCTCTGCCCGGGCGCGTGCGAGCCACCGAGCTTCTGGAGCACGCTCGTTGCGGCCTGCGGATCCGCCTGGACCCGCACGCTCGGAGCCCGGCGGGGATCGTCGCTGGCGGCGACGGTGACCGAGGCGTCCTCGCCGAAGAGCTCGCTCACCACAGGCTCCACCTCGGCGCGCAGGGTGTTGCCGACCTCCTCGGACGGGCCGAGGCGTCGGTCGTGCACGCTGACCTCGAACCGCGACCGGTCACACGTGACCGCCAGCTCGTGGTCGTCGGCGATGGCGTCGATCGCCCCCAGGCCCATCCGCAGGAGATCCCGGAGCTGAACGGCCGCCGGATCGCTCGCCGAGCGCTTGCGCACGGCCGTGAACTCGTCGTGGTTGACGCCGTAGTCGACGTCGTGACCGACCAGCATCACGCCCGGCCCGCGCGGCACGTGGCGGTAGTCGGCCACGTCCAGCACGAACCCCTCCACCAGCCCCTGGCGGATGAACCGGTGGAATGCGCCGATGGCCGGCTCGAGGTCGGGTGGGACCTCGCGCACCGGGAACCGGACGGACAGCCGCAGGGGGTTCATGCCTGCTCCATCGAGAGCACGACGGGCGATTCGGCGATGGCCGCCTTCTCGGCCGCCATCCGCGCCTCGCAGCTGTGCGCCGCCTCGACGAACAACTGTGCCTCCTCGACGCGCCGGGCCGCTGCCGCCCGGTTGCCCGACGGCGTGGGATCCTCGTGCCGCTCGAGCAGGTAGCGGCCGAACTTGCCCTTGGCGAACCGGTCGTAGAAGCGCTCGTTGTCGAAGAACCGGGCCTTCCACTCCGAGACGATGTCGGCGGGATCCTCGCTCACGTCGATGTACTCGGTGCGCACGAGCGCACGAGCGGCCCACAGCATCGCCCGGTAGGCGTGATCCTCTGCCGCGTCGGGGTCGTTCTCGGCGAGCGCGATCTGCGCGTCGAACACCTCGGAGTCGGCGCGGACGATCTCGATCCCGAACAGCGACACCACCTCGCCGGCGCACTCGCCCACCCCGAGGTCGCCCATCGAGAACTGACGCGCGTCGCTGTGGTCGATGTAGTAGCTCGGGTCCTCCTGGAAGCTCGGCACGGTCATGAACGGTTGCAGCAGGTTGCGCAGCTCGCGCTTGCCCAGCCGTTGCGACCACTCCTGGAACGTCTCGGTCCGCTCCCGCCCGAGCACGTATGCGTCGGTGAGCGCGTCCACGACGCCGGGAGCCGCCTTGCTCGGGACCGCGCCGACCGCCATGCCGTACGTGGCCGCGTTGCCCTGGCGCTGACCGCCGAGCACGACCTGGAAGTGCGGCACCCGCCGGCCGTCGACACCGCGCGCGTTGCCGTAGAAGCCGATGTCGGCGATGTGGTGCTGGGCGCAGCTATTGAAGCAGCCGGAGATCTTGATGCTGAGGTTCTCCACGGCCTGGTCCAGGGACGCCGACTTGGCGGCCAGCCGCGTGCGCAGCACGCCTGCCAGCCCACGGCTGGACGCGATGCCGAGCTTGCAGGTGTCGGTCCCGGGGCAGGCGGTGACGTCCACGATGGTCCCCGCGCCCGGCAGCGCGAGGCCGATCTCGCTCAGCGCCTCGTACAGCGCGGGCAGGTCCGCCTCGGCGACGAAGCGCAGCACGATGTTCTGCTCGACCGTCGTGCGGATGTTGTCGCCGACGAACCTGCGTGCGATCTCGGCCAGACCCCGGGCCTGCGCGGAGGTGAGGTCGCCGAGCGGGAGATTGACGGTCACGATGCAGTAGCCGTCCTGCCGCTGGGTCGAGGCGTTGGAGCCGTTCCAGGCGTCGAAGCCCTCCGGGCGCGGCGAGCCGTCGAGGCGCGCCGGTTCGCGGACGGGCGGCCCGCCGGTCGTGGGAAGCTGCTCGATGAGCGCGGTGTGCCGCGGGTCGTGCGGGATCGTCGCCTTCTCCTCCTCGACGAGCCGGCGGAACTCCTCGATCCCCAGCTTGGCCACCAGGAACTTGATGCGGGCGCGGTTGCGGTTGTCCTTCTCGCCCAGCCGGGCGAAGACCCTGGCCACGGCCTGGATCTCGATCAGGTACTCCTCGACCGGCGTGAACTCGGACAGCACCTCGGCCTGGTGCGGCACGGTGCCGAGACCGCCGCCGACGACGACCTTGAAACCACGACGACCGTCCCTGACGCGCGCGACGTAGCCGGCGTCGTGGAGCTGGACGAGCCCACAGGCCTCGCCCTCGCAGCCGCTGAACGCAGGCTTGAACTTGCGACCGAAGTCCTGGACGTCGGGGTGCCCCAGCAGGAACTCCATCAGCGCCCTGGCGTAGGGCGACACGTCGAAGCTCTCGGTGTCACAGACTCCCGCCAGCGGGCACGCGGTGACGTTGCGGATCGAGTTGCCGCAGGCCTCTCGGGTGGTGATGCCGACCGCCGCCAGCCGGCGCATGAGGTCCGGGGTGTCGTCGATGTGGACGAAGTGGAGCTGGAAGTCCTGGCGCGTGGTCACGTGCAGGATCTCGTCGGAGTACTCCTCGGCCAGGTCGGCGACCACCTCGAGCTGCTCCGGTGAGAGGCCGCCGAACGGCACCTTGATGCGCTGCATCCCCGGGGCGTCCCACATCGTGTCGGTGCCCTTGGTGGGCTTGTCCTCGTAGGCCAGCTCGCGGGTGCCGTAGCCGTCGTGGCGCATGCCGTTGTCGTAACGCTGGCCGTACACGCCACGCCGGAGACGGGTCTCGGCGAAGGCCTTCTCGTCGAGCTTGCCCTGACGCCGCAGCTCCAACTGCACCTCGAACTGGTCGATCTCCTCCGCCCATGCGGATGTCATCTGACCATCGAGGATGGTCTGCCAACTGCTCACGGTCGTCCCAGTCGTTGCTCTGCCACAGCACGGCACCGGATGGTGTGCATCCGAGTGTTGATGCCACCACGGTACGGGCACGACCCTTGGCCGGGGAAACGGTGTCAAGGGGAGGGGGAGGGGGAGGGCAAGGGCAAGGGCAAGGGGAGGGGGCCGCCGGCTGACTCAGGCGTCCAGTCCCCCGAGGTCGTCGGGGACGTCCACCGCGTGCTCGCGCAGGACCTCCAGGGGCACGAGCTGCAGCGCGCTCTGGCTGGTGGCCGCGAGCACGACCGGGGCGGCGACCCCGTCGCGGTGTGCGCGCAGCCAGTTCGGGGCGGTCACGCACCAGCGGTCGCCGGGTGACAGACCCGGGAAGGCGAACTCGGGTCGGGGAGTGGACAGATCGTTGCCGATGGAGCGCTGGTGCTCCAGGAACTCGGCCGTCAGGACCGCGCAGATGGTGTGGCTGCCGACGTCACCCGGCCCGGACCGGCACGAGCCGTCGCGGAACCACCCCGTCACGGGGTCGACGCTGCACCCCTGGAGCGGTCCTCCCAGCACGTTGTGTTCGCTCATGGGCGCGATCGTACGCACGACGCAGCCCGGCGGGCCGCGTCACGGCGCGCGCGCGGCCAGAACCTCGGCGATGGGGACCGGATCGGGCTCGGCAAGCTGGTCGATCGAGCACGAGGCCGCGTCCCGGTCGGGTCGCCAGCGCAGCAGCTTGGTGGTCCCTCGGAAGCGGCCAGCGGTCGCCCACGTGTAGCGGACCTCGACGACGCGCTCCGGTCGCAGGGGGATCCAGCTCTGGTCACGCCCCGAAGCGCCGCTCCAGCGGTTCGGCGCGCCGGGCATCGACCCGTCGGCGTTGGCATCGGCGTCCATCCACGCCGCCCAGGGGTGGTCGGCGACGTCGTCCAGCTCGAGCGGGGCGACCTCGCCCAGCAGCTCGCGACGCTGCGTGGACGTGAAGCTGGCGGCCACGCCGACGTGTCGCATCTGACCGTCGTCGGCGTACAGCCCGAGGATCAACGACCCGACACCGGTCCCGGACTTGTGGGGGCGGTACCCCGCGACGACGCAGTCCGCCGTGCGCACGTGCTTGAGCTTGAGCTGGACGCGCTTGTCGAAGTGGTAGCGGTCGTCCAGCGGCTTGACGATCAACCCGTCCAGTCCCGCGCCCTCGAAGCGGTCGAACCACACCATCGCCTGGTCCTGGTCACGTGTCGCCGGTGCGAGGTGGACCGGCGGACGGAACCCGTCGGCAATGGCCTCCAGCGCCGCGCGGCGCTCGCGGAACGGGCGATCGGTATAGGACTGGTCGCCCAGCGCCAGCAGGTCGAACGCCACGAACTGCGCCGGCGTCGCCTCGGCCAGCATCGCGACCCGCGACTGCGCCGGGTGGATGCGCTGGCCGAGCGCGTCGAAGTCCAGCCGACCGTCGATGGCGACGAACAGCTCGCCGTCCACGACGCAGCGCTGCGGCAGCGAGGCCTTCAGCGGCTCGAGCATCTCCGGGAAGTAGCGGTTGAGCGACTTCTCGTTGCGCGAGCCGAGCTCGAGCTCGTCACCGTCGCGGAACACGATGCACCGGTAACCGTCCCACTTGGGCTCGAACGACAGCTCGCCGTCCGGCAGCCGCGTGGCCGGCTTGGCGAGCATCGGTTTGACGGGAGGCATGACGGGAAGCCGCATGGGCGCGACGGTAGCGCCGCACGCCTCGGCGGTCGCGGCGATCCCACGCGCACCGAACCTGCCTGGCGCGCCACCAGGTGCTGGGCGGCTGGCCGGCGTCGTGGTACCTACGATGGAGCAGCGAGCGATCTGGCAGCGGCGACCTGGAGGCGACATGGCGGGGCTGGCGTCACTCCGGGAGGAGTGGTTGCTGTCCCTGCGGACCGCTCGGAAGTCGCCCCGGACGATCCAGGCGTACCGCCAGGACATCATCCAGCTCACCACCCACCTCGCGGGGGCCAGACCATCCGAGTTCACCCGCGACCCCGGTTCCTCGGACCCGATCCAACGGCTGGCACCCCTGGAGCAGATGGCCGAGATCGACCTGCCTCTGGAGCGGCTGGAGCGGCGTGCGTTCTCGGTCGCGTGGAACGACTGGAGCCGGGGCCGTGCCGCGCAGTCGGCGCAGCGCGCGCACTCGGCCTGGCGGCAGTTCATGGCGTGGGTGATCAGCGAGGGGCTGTGGGATGCGGCCAACCCGTTCGATCAGATCCCCCGGCCGGCCGCGGCCGTCACGGACGAGGAAGGCCGCGAGAAGCGTTCTCCGCGCGAGAAGGCGCTCAAGCACGACAACCTCTACGGACGGCTCCTGGACGCCGCCATGCGTCCGCAACACGAGTACGGGTCGTGGCCGCTGCGGGACACCGCGCTCATGTCGTTCATCGCGTCGACCGGGGCGCGCGTCTCGGAGGTGTTGGGCAGCCGTGACTGGTACGAGGACGCGGGTGTGGGTGGTCCCCGTGAGCAGGCGCTGCGCGAGGAGCGGTTCGCGCCCATGACCCTGCGGCGGGTCCGCGCCGCGTACGAGACGCGCGACGTCGACGGGCTGATGGTCTACGTGGCGCGCGGCAAGGGCGACAAGCGGCGTGAGCTGTTCGTCAGCGAGCGCACGGTGCAGCGGATCGAGACCTACGTCCAGGAGCGCGACGCGCGCATCGGTGAGGCGATCTGCGCCCTGTGGCACGAACAGGTCGGGCGCGGGTCTGCGGAGGAGGCACTGCTGGACGCGCCGCTGTGGTGGTACCGGCCGCCGGCCGAGGGGCAGCCTCGCCCGCTGGTGGCGCAGAACCTCGACACGGTGATCCGACGCATCTACCGCGAGGCCGGGATCGTCAAGCCCGACGGGGCATCCGTGCACGCCCTGCGCCACACGTTCCTCACACGCAAGGCCGACGCCGGGGTGCCGCTGCACCTGGTCCAGCAACTGGCCGGGCACTCGTCGCTGGCCACGACCCAGCGCTACCTGCACCCTGATCAGCAACGACTGCGCGACGCGGTGAAGGTCGACCAGCCCGACCTCTGACCGCCAACGTCCCGCAGCCCGGTACCGCTGGTCGGTCCGGGTCATCAGGTCAACGGGAGGTGGCAGCCGCGGTGGTACTGGCGGCGGTACTGGCGGCGGGCCAGCGATCGGACACCAGCGCGGCGATGGGGCCGAGCGTCGCGGTCAACAGGACGTATCCGGCGGCGATCGCGGACAGGCGGGCCGATCCGCCCGCGGTCACGCCCAGGCCGGCGATGACGATGGAGAACTCACCCCGAGCGGTCAGCGCCGCGGCCGCCCGCCACCGGCCCTTCGACCCGATCCGTTCCCGCGCCCCGCCGACCCAGGCCACGACCCACTTCGTGGCTGCGGTCACCACCGTCAGCACGAGCACCGGACCGATCACGGCCGGCAGGGCCGACGGGTCGGTGGACAGGCCGAAGAAGACGAAGAACACCGCGGCGAACAGGTCCCTGAGCGGAGTCAGCAGCATTTCAGCACGGTGGGCGGCGGGACCGGAGATCCCGATCCCGACCAGGAACGCGCCCACGGCCGCTGACACGTGGACCCATTCCGCCAGGCCCGCTGCCAGCAGGGTCACGCCGAGGATGGTCAGCAGGTTGACCTCGTCCGAGTCCGAGAACGCCAGATGGCTGACCCGTTCGCCGTGACGGATCGACAGCGTCAGGGTCACCCCGACTGCCGTCAACGCCACCACGACGGACACGGTTGCCCCGGACACGGCACCACCCAGAGCGATGGCTCCCAGCACGGGCAGGATCACCGCCATGGCCAGGTCCTCGAACACCAGGACCGACAGCACGAGCGGGGTCTCACGGTTGCCGGACCAGCCCAGGTCGCCGATCACCTTGGCGATGACCCCCGAGGAGGAGATGTAGGTCACCCCACCCAGGAACAGGGCGGGCACCGTGCCCATGTCGAGGACGAGCCCGGCCACGAACCCCGGGCTGAAGTTCAGCACGAGGTCCAGCAGGCCGATCGGGGCGGACCTGCGCAGGTTGCCGACCAGTTCGCGACCCGAGTACTCCAGCCCGAGCATCAGCAGCAGCAGGATCACGCCGAGCTCCGCGCCGATCTCGACGAAGCCCTCGGTGGTCACCAGCGGGAGCAGGCCGCCGTCGCCGAGCACCAACCCGACCCCGAGGTACAGCGGGATCGGCGAGAGCGCGAAACGTCGGGCCACCCTGGCCATCACGGCCAGCAGGGCCAGCACGCCCCCCAGCTCGAGCCAGAGCAGGACGGTGTGGCTCACGTCAGGCCGTCTGGATCAGGTCGCGCACCCGCTCGACGCCGTCCAGGGTGCCCGCGACCACCACGGTGTCGCCTGCCTCGATGACGAAGCCGGGCTCCGGCGCCGGGACGGCCCGCGGACGCCGGATCACGGCCACGACGCTGGCCCCGGTCTGCGTACGGATCCGCAATTCGCCGATCGACCGGCCGACGGCAGGCGAGTTCGGGTCGACGTCGAGCCACTCGAACACCAGCCCTTCCACTTCGTACGTGCGCTCGCCGGCGCCTGCCGTGACCGACTCGACGCCCAGCGCGTCGACCAGACTGTGCGCGTCGTCCTCGGACAGGATGACCGCGACATCGGTCGTGTCGGGATCGGCCGGCTGGCACACGAACACCTCGCGCCGGCCCGAGTGGTGCCGGACCACCCCCATCCGGCGGCCCTCGTCGGTGAAGAACTCCACACGCTTGCCGATACCCGGCAGGCTCGTCTCGTCCAGGTGACCCACGGCGGCTCTCCAGTCCTCGGTCCCACCACGCTACCGCCACCGCTCGCGATCTTCCGCCCAGGTGGTCAGCCTCCGGTCAGGCCCTGCGGGTCGCTCCAGCGACGCGGGCGATGATGGGTTGCGCGGAGGTGCGGAACAGGTTCACCGCCAGATCGGCGCCCGCCTCCTGCAGCTCGGTCGCCTCGGCGTCGGTGTGTGCGACCACCGCGATGGACCCGGCGAACCCGCAGCTGCGCAGGTGCTTGACGACCGCGACGTTCGCATCGACGGTCCGGACCGCGCTGATCACCCAGCTCACGTGATGGAGGGGCAGCGCCGCGGGCAGCTCCGGATCCTCCGCGTCGCCGTACATCATCTCGACCTGGAGCTGCTCCTGCCACGCTCGGATCCTCAGGGGGTCGAAGTCGACGACGAGGATGTCGAGGCCCAGTGGCAGCAGCTCGTCGACGATCTCGCGCCCGAACCGGCCGAGGCCGACGACGATCACCTGTGGGGACGCGGCCGTGGCGGCGCGAGGCTCGGGGCTCGGCTGCCGGCGTTCGAACACGTCGAGCAAGGGTTCGAGCCGGGCGTAGATCTGGTGCGAGTAGGTGATCAGGTAGGTCGAGGCGGTGATGGTGATGATCCCGACGGTGGTGATCAGTCCGACGGTGCCCGGGTCGATGTAGCCGAGGTCGCGGCCGAGTGCCGCCAGGATCAGCGAGAACTCGCTGATCTGGGCCACCGTCAAGCCCGCGAGGAACGACACCCGCTTGCGGTAGCCCATCGTCCCCATGATCGCCATCACGATCAGGGGGTTGCCGACGAGCACGAACACCGACAGCACCGTCGCGGCGAGGATCTGCTCGCCGGCCAGCCCGAGCTCGAGCGTCGACCCGAGGTCGAGGAAGAAGAACAGCAACAGGAAGTCCCGCAGCGGGACCAGCCGCCCGCCGATGGCCTCCCGGTACGAGGTCGACGCCAGCGCGACACCGGCCAGGAATGCCCCGACCTCCTCGCTGAACCCGAGCCACACGGTCACGCTGGCCAGCCCGACCGCCCACGCGATCGCGAACAGAACCAGCAGCTCGGACTGCCGTGCCATGCGGTGGACGACGCGCGGCAGCACCCACCGCATCACCGCGCCGAGCCCACCCAGCAGCACCGCGCCGCGCAGCAGCACCTCCAGCACCTGTTGGATCGGGGGTGTGCCCGTCGCGGTGTCGATCGCCGTGAGCGCGATCATGGCCACGACCACGGCGATGTCCTGCACGATCAGGAACCCGATCGCGATGCGACCATGCAGCTCGTCGACCTCGCCCTTGTCCGAGAGCAGCTTGACGATGATGATCGTGCTCGAGAAGGTCAGGGCGACCGCGACGTAGGCGGCGGTCACCGGTGCCAGGCCGAGCACCAGGGCGAGCCCGAAGCCGACCGCCGAGCCCAGGGCTGGGGATGTCGCCGGATGTCGCCACTGGACCGCTGCCCACCGGCAGCACGCAGCCTAGGGGTTGCCTACCCCTTGCCTACCCCGACGCTCCGAGCCCAAGGCTGCTTGGACGGGACGCTGGCCAGCGGATCGCGCAAGTGCCGACGATCGTCAGGGGCGCCGATGACGGGTCCGGGGATCCCGGTCCGGGTCCACGGGAAGACGGACCGTGAAGGTGCTGCCCTCGCCCAACAGGCTGACGACCCGGATCGTCCCCCCGTAGCCCTCCACGGCATGCCGCACGATGGACAGCCCCAGACCGGTGCCACCGGTCTCGCGCGAGCGGGCCACATCGACCCGATAGAAGCGCTCGAAGATCCTGGGCACGTCCGCCTGGGCCATCCCGATGCCGGTGTCGCGGACATCGATCTCCACGAACCCGTCGGCCGCTCGGACCTCGATCGAGACCACCCCGTCGGGCCGGTTGTACTGAACCGCGTTGCGGACCAGGTTGCGCACGACCAACGCGACGTCGTCCTTCGCGGCTGCCACGACCGCCGAGTCAGGCAGGTGCAGCGCGATCGTGACGCCCAGCCCGTCTGCTTCCTCGGTGATCTCCTCGACCACCTCCCGTACTGCGTGGGCGACGTCGACGGGGACCACCTCGAGGGGAGCACCCTCCTCGAGGCGACGCAGGTCGAGCAGGTCGTGGACCAGCGCGGCCAGTCGCTCGGACTCCTCGCGCAACCGGCGCACCAGCTCGCCGGCACGCTCCCGCTCACCGACCTGGCTCAGGACCACCTCGAGCGCCTCGCCGAGGGTCTGGATGCTCGTCACGGGCGTCTTGAGCTCGTGTGACGCGTTGACCACGAAGTCCCGCCGCAGCGTCTCGACCCGCCGCTCCCGGGTGCGGTCGTGCACCAACACGAGCACGTCCTGCCCCAGGACCGAGGCGACCGCCGTCAGATCGCGGCCGCGCACCTCGGCATCGACGTGAACCGGTCGGCTGGACTCCCGGGCCTCACGGACGGCGCCCACCAGGGCCGAGGACCCGAGCGCCTGCGCCGGGGTCAACTCGCCGGACGCCACGTCGGGGATGCCGAGGTGCTCCCGGGCCCGCGCATTGGCCGCCAACAGGTGCCCGTCCGGCCCGAACACCAGCGCGGCGCCGGTGAGCGACCCGACCAGGTCACGCACCGTGGGCGTGGCCGCGTCGAGCCGCTGGCCCCGGCGGGCGTACGACGCACCCAGCGCGTTGAGCGCCACGGCAAGCTGCTGCCACGCACCCGCGCCGCCCAGCCGCACCTGCTGGTGCTCCGCCTGTCCCATGAGGGCATTGACGTCAGCGGCCAGACGGGACACGTGACGCTGCTGCCTCGCCTCGGTGAACGCAGCCACCGCTGAGCCCAGCAGCAGGGCGAGCACGACGGCCGCCCAGGTCCCGAAGGCGCGTCCGAGCAGCGCTCCGATCACGGCCGCAGCCGGGGTCAGCAGCAGTCCCAGCCGGCTCACGCCTCGACGAACCGGTAGCCCACGCCGCGGACGGTCCGGATCCGCCACGGGTTGGTCGGATCCTGCTCGATGCGGGTTCGCAGGCGCCGGATGTGGACGTCGAGCGTCTTGGTGTCGCCGACGTAGTCCAGGCCCCAGATCTCGTCGATGAGCTGGTCCCTCGTGAGGACGCGCCCCGCATGCTCGACCAGGTAGGCCAGCAACTCGAACTCCTTGGGGGGCAGGTCGACGACCTCGCCGTCGACGTGCACCTCGTGTCGGGGCCGGTCCACCCTCACACCAGCCGACTCGACCGGAGCCTCCCATCCATCGTGGTCGACGATGGGGGCGCGGCGCAGCACGGCTCGGATGCGGGCGACGAGCTCGCGGGTGGAGAAGGGCTTGGTCACGTAGTCGTCGGCTCCGAGCTCCAGACCCACGACGCAGTCGACTTCGGCATCGCGTGCCGTGAGCATGATGACCGGGACGTCCGACCGCGTTCGCAGCTCACGGCAGATCTCGGTCCCGGTCTTGCCCGGCAGCATGAGGTCGAGCACCACCAGGTCAGGCCGAACCCGCTCCCAGGCCGGCAGCGCGTCCAGGCCGTCCTTGACCCACGTGACCTGGAACCCCTCGGCCTCGAGCGAGATGGCCAGTCCCTCGGCGATCGCCTGCTCGTCCTCGACGAGGAGCAGCCGGATCATGGGTCGACACGCGAGCTGGCCATCAGCCGTCCTGGCTCAGGTTCTCGGGACGGGCCTTGAGCACCGCGCGATCGCCGGTCACGACGAACGTCGCATCGTGAGCGAAGGCCACGCCGTGGTCGGCGATGCGCTCGTAGTAGCGCGCGATCAGCCCGAGCACGAGCATCCCGCCTCCGGTGTCCGCGAGGGTGGCCGCCTCCTCGAGGAGGACCTCCTGGAGCCGGTCCACCTGGGTGTCCAGAGCATCGACCTCGGTGACCATGAGGCCGTCGCGACGGCGCCAGGCGTCGATCCCGGCGCGGAAGACGTC
>DASWKO010000207.1:0-2144 GCA_036396595.1 Nitriliruptorales bacterium
TTCCAGCACGAGCTGACAGGTGGTTCGGCCCTCCACCGGTTCGCGCGCGGCGTGCTGTTCGTCGACCTGCTGTCGGTCCACCTTGCCTTCCTGGAACAGGTCGACCCCACACCGGTGGAGGCCATCACCGAGCTCAAGCGACGGATCGCAACCTGAAGGAGCCTGACGTGCAGCCCCGCGAACCCGACGAGCACGCCGAGCGTGCGGCGCTGGCCATCCGCGCCCGCCTCGGTGAGCCGGAACCCGACGTGTTCCTGACCCTCGGCTCCGGTCTGTCCGCGGTGGCGGATGCGATCGACGATCGCGTCGACATCCCCGTGGCGGCCGTTCCCGGTGCACCGGTCAGCCGCGCGCCCGGCCACCCCGCGGTCCTGCGGTTCGGGACTCTCGGGGGGCACGTGGTCCTGGCACAGATGGGACGCGTCCACCTGTACGAGGGCTACTCCGCATCGCAGGTCGCGCGGATGGTGGACGTCGCCGGGCTGCTCGGGTGCTCGTCGTTCGTGGTCACCAACGCGGCCGGTGGGTTGCGCGCCGAGACCCAGCAGCCAGGTGACATCATGGTGATCGGCGACCACCTCAACCTGACCGGCCGGTCGCCCTTGACAGGCGCCCCCCGCAGCGGCGCCCCGGCCTTCACCGACATGGCGGCCGCCTACGACCCCGCGCTCCGCGATCTGGCGGTCGATGTCGGCAACGGTCTGGACATCCGGGTCTCGACCGGCGTGTACGCCGGGCTGATCGGGCCGGAGTACGAGACCGCTGCCGAGGTCCAGATGCTGCGCACGATCGGCGCGGACGCGGTGGGCATGTCGACCGTCAACGAGGTGATCGTGGCACGGGCCCTGGGCTTGCGCGTGCTCGGGATCTCGACCCTGACCAACGTGCACGGACCGGGCGTGGCCACCTCGCACGACGAGATCCTCGCGGTCGGCACGCGGGTTGCGCACGACGTCAGCCGGCTGGTCCTGGGCGTGCTCGAACGGCTGTGAGCCTCGAGGCCGCCGGCCGCTGTCCACAGCTCGCGGGTGGGTGCGGCTTCCCCGGCCGGCCGTGCTCGGGCAAGGTGGGGCGGTGGCCTTGTCCCCTCTCCTCGCCCCCGTCCTCGACCTGCTCGTGCCGCACCGTTGCGTGACGTGCGGTGCGCGGGCCGAGCCACCCTGGTGCACTGGCTGCGCACGGGCCGCAGCGGCTCGGTCGATCGACCCGGCGACGTCGTGTCCGGCTTGTGCGGGGCCCGGCGGCCGGCACGCGTGCTGGGACGGTGACCCGCCCGTCACGTCGCTGGTCGCGCGCTACCGGTACGGCGGACCCGTCGCCGACGCGGTCGTGGCGGGCAAGACACGCGGCGTGCGGGCGGTGTGGGAGCCACTGGGCGGCGAGCTCGCCCGCCGGCTCGGGCAGGCCGCGGGCACGGACGTCGGTGCCGTGACCTGGGTGCCGGCCCCCGCCGGACGGCGGCGCCAGCGCGGCTTCGACCAGAGCCAGCTCCTGGCGCGAGCCGTGGGCCTGTGGCTGGGCTGTCCGGCCGTCCGTTTGCTCGAGGCCCATCCCGGCCTGCCCGACCGGGGGCGGGCTGACGCCCCCGACCGTGCCGTGTTGACCGTGGGCGCCTACCGGCCCCGCGCGGGGATCGCACCGCCCGCGCGGGTGCTGCTGGTCGACGACGTGCTGACGACCGGGTCGACCCTCCGCGCCGCCACGGACGCGCTGCGTGCGGCCGGGGTCGAGCACGTGCACGGCGCCGTCGTCGCCCGCGCCGGGACACACCAGCTCGTCGGCCGCGCCGGCCAACCGGCCCGACACCGGTGACCCGAACGGCCCCATCCGCCTGGCCCGTTCGGAGGGTTCTGGTCGCCACCCTGCTCCAGCGGCCGCACGGTGCGGCGCCGGCTGCTACGTTGGGACGCAGTCCAGGAGGCTCCGCAGTGAGCCTTCGCTCAGGGGCCTCGTGGGCAGCGTTCACCACGGACGCCAAGCCACCCACAAGGAGGCCCCATGCAGGTCCACGTCACCGGTCGGCACCTCGATCTCACGGAACGCGTCAAGAGCGAGGCGATCGAGAAGCTGAGTCGCGTCAGCAGGTTGTGGGATCGGTTCATCGAGATGGAGATCGTCTTCGATGAGGACAACAACCCCCGCAT
>DASWKO010000208.1:0-16419 GCA_036396595.1 Nitriliruptorales bacterium
GGCTGGGCTCGCCGCGACGCTGACCGTCCCGTTGACCGGCGCCCCGGCCGCAGCCGCGGGGGACGTGGTGGCCGTCGAGGTGCTGTCGAACCGGGCGGACCTGATGGCGGGCGGCGACGCGCTGGTCGAGGTGACGGTGCCCGACGGCGCCGACGCGTCGCGCCTGACGTTGGACGTGAACGGCCGTGACGTCACCGATGCGTTCGCGGTGCGCACCGACGGGCGCTTCCTCGGGGTCGTGACCGGGCTGGAGCTGGGCGACAACCGGCTGACGGCCGAGCTGCCCGACGGCCGGGGCGCCTACCTCGACATCACGAACCACCCGCACGGCGGCCCGGTCTTCTCGGGCCCACAGATCGAGCCGTGGACCTGCGACGAGGGCGCGGACGACGAGCAGTGCAACCGTGAGCCCACCTACCAGTGGCACTACATGCCCGCGGACGGAGGCGGCCTCGAGAGCTACGACCCCGACAACCCGCCCGACGACGTCGGGCAGACCACGACCGACGAGGGCGAGACCGTCCCGTTCATCGTCCGCGAGGAGATCGGCGTCATCGTCCGTGACGAGTACCGCATCGCCGTGCTGTTCGACCCCGCGCAGCCCTGGGAGCCGACCGAGCCGCAGGACGCCTGGAACCGCAAGCTGCTGATCACGCACGGGGCGAGCTGCGACGTGACCTTCGCTCAGGGATCGGCGCCGAGCGTGTTCAACGACATGATCACCGGGAGCAGCCCGACCGTGGCCCTCGGCCAGGGCTTCGCGGTGCTCTCGCACGCGCTGGACAACGCTGGACACAACTGCAACGTCGTCACCCAGGCCGAGTCGCTGATCGCGACCAAGGAGTACCTGGTCGACAACTACGGCGGCCCGATCCGCTACACGATCGGCACCGGCTGCTCGGGTGGCTCGCTGACGCAGCAGCACGTCGCCAACGCCTACCCCGGCGTCTACCAGGGGATCCTCCCGCAGTGCAGCTTCACCGACTCGTGGTCCTCGACGATGCAGTACCAGGACTACGTGCTCACGCGGAGGTACTTCGAGGACCCGACCCTCTGGGGCCCAGGGGTCGCCTGGGCGCCCAACCAGATCGCCGCGGTCAACGGGCATCCCAACGTGACCAACCCGATCACCTTCACCGAGGTGATCGCCCCGACCCGCGACCCCAGCCGCGATTGCCCTGGACTGGACCCGGAGCTCGTCTACCACCACGACACCAACCCCGAGGGCGTCCGCTGCTCGCTGCAGGACTACATGGTCAACGTCGTGGGCCGCCGCGGCCCTTCCGAGTGGAACGAGATCGAGCAGATGCGGGGCGAGGGCCACGGCCGCACGCCGCTGGACAACGTCGGGATCCAGTACGGCCTCGGCGGCCTGCTCGACCTGACGATCCTGCCGCACCAGTTCGTCGACGTGAACGCCAAGCTCGGCAGCCGCGACATCGAGTACGAGCAGCAGGAGCCGCGCGGCGCCGCCGACCCGCTGACGATCGAGCGCGCCTACCGCAGCGGGGCGGCCAACGTCGGCAACAACATGGACACCGTCGCGATCATCGACCTCCGCGGGCCCGACCCGGGCGCGTTCCACGACGTCTACCGCACCTACGCGATGCGCGAGCGGCTGATCCGCGAGCGCGGCCACGCCGACAACCAACTGCTGTGGCGGGGATCGGTCGCGCTGCTGGGTGACGTGAACTTCACGGCCCAGGGGCTGCTCGCGATGGACCAGTGGCTGGCGGCCGTCGAGGTGGACGCCCGCGACGTGCCGCTGGCCCAGAAGATCACCGAGGACCGCCCCGAGACCGTCGACCATCGTTGCACGGACGGCGACGGCACCGACGTCCCTGCGGCGTACTGCGACGCGGTCGTCGAGAGCTACTCGACGCCCCGGTTCGAAGCCGGGATGCCGCTGACCGACGACACGTTGAAGTGCGAGCTGCAGCCGCTCGAGGACTTCGACTACGGCGCCGTCGCCTTCACCGACACTGAGTGGGCGACCCTGAACGAGGTCTTCCCCGACGGGGTGTGCGACTACGCGAAGCCGGGCGTCGAGCGGGCCGCCACGGTCGCCTGGCTCGACTACACCGACACCGTGGGCGGTGAGCCGATGGGGCCCGCTCCGACGTCGGTGCCCTACGGCCCGGCCGGTGCCGAGGCGTCCCCTGCGCCCGTGCTGCCCGCCACCGGTGGCGGAGCCGCGGCGGTCGCGATCGCCGCCCTCGCCCTCGCCGCCCTCGTTCCTCTCGTGCGACGCAACGATGGACGCCGGATCGTCGCAGGTGACCGAGACTGAAGGGTTGGGTACACGAGAACGCACCCAACTCTTCAACTCCACGAGCCGCCGGGCGCGCGGTGCGCTGTCAGCTCACGACGACACGGTCGGAGGCCGAGCGGCCGAAGACCTCGGGGGCGTACAGCTCCTCGGCCTTGGCCGGCGGGGTCACGTACGTGCCGGGGGTGGTCGCGCGCGCCACGTACGTGTACTCGAAGGTCCCGGCGGGCAGGTAGGACGCGAACGCCTCGACGCGGTCGTCGCGCAGGTTCTGATGTCCGTACCACCGCCACCAGCCCCAGCTCCACGGCCCGGGCTCGTCGACGGTGTCGTCGGGGCGGATCTGCGGGGCGGTGGCGAACGCCGGGTTGACCGCTTCGAGGCCGGCGGGGAGCGGGTCGACCAGCGCCAGGTTGGTGCGGGCGTGCTCGGCGACCATCGTCAGGCGCACGCGCACGTTGGCGCCCCGGCGCACGTGCCAGGTGCCGTCCTCCGTTCGGCGCACGTCCGCTGGGTCGTCGATGGCCTCGTAGGTCCGGTCCACGACGAACCCCTCGTCGCGCGCCTCGAGCACCAGGTCATCGGGCGCGTAGCTCAGCCCGAGCCGGTAGTACAGCCGTCCGGTGCCGTCGTTGCTCACGACGAGGCGGCGATCGCCGCCACCGACCAGCTCGGACATCGGCACTCGCGAGCGCTGCCCGTCGATGGTGCGGCCGGGGTAGGGGTGCTCGGCGACGTAGTCGTCGCCCAGCCACACACGCGCGACCAGATCGGGCGACGTGGCTTCGTAGGTGTCGAAGTAGCGCTTGAACGCGTGGAGGATGAAGGTGTTCTCCTGCACGTTGCGCCAGCGGCCCCGCTGTTGGCCGGCCAGCAGCCCGTTCACGACCTTGGGGACCAGGTCGCTGTCGGGGCGCATCCTGATCAGCGCGTCCAGCAGCAACCCGTCGGTGCGGCGACTGCTGGCCAGCACCAGGTGCGCGCTCTCGTCGTAGCTGGTGGTGAACACGGCGGCGCCGGGCGTCTCGGCGACGCGGTTGTGCACGATCCGGTCGATCTCGGACAAGATCGCGGGGTCGTCCACCACCGGCCAGATCCACGCCAGCGCGTCCAGCGGCAGGTCGTCGCTGTCGCGGAACAACCGCTGCGCTCGGGCCGCGTCGCGGTCACCGGCCCGGTCGCGGACGTGCAGGGCGTAGGCGATCAGGATCTCCCTCGGCTCGTGGCCCCACGCACCGCGGATCTGGTCCTCGATGCTCCGGAGGTACTGGAGGGAGCGCTCGATGGCGTCGTCGGGCACGCGGTAGCCCGCGTCCCGCCCGGCGATCAGCGCGTGCGCCGCGTGGACCGAGACGTACGGCCACGAGTCGCCCCCGCGGCGCCAGTAGCCGAACCCGCCGTCAGCGTGCTGGAGCCCCACGAGCTGGTCGAGGTCGTCCTGGACGGTCGCGTCGACCTGCGCGCGGTCCCCGAGGGCGTCGAACGCTGCCAGCACGTCCCGGAGCGCCACGATCGTCAGCACACGCGAGGCGTACGCGTCGGCGTGGTCGTACTGGTACCGGTCGAGGTACAGCACGGCGTCGGTCAGCGTGGCCAGCAACGTGGACGACGTGGAGACGTCCAACCCACCGAACTGTGGCACGACCCCGTCAGGGGCCAGGAGCTCGTGCGCCGACACCGCGCGCGCCGCATCGCCGTCGGCGCTGCCGTCCAGCACCCCGTAGGTGGCGAAGGCCTCGGTGGTCACGGGCGTGTACACCGGCAGGTCGCCCGCTGCGGCGTCGGACAGATCGCCGGCCACCGCGGCGATGCGGAAGCGGGCCGTGCCGGCGGTGTCGGCGGCGGCCGGGAACCGGACCTCGACGCGGTCGTTGCCCGGGACCAGCACGCGCTGGCCGCCCGCGTTGTCGCCGGCGCCCTCGACCGCGAGGTTGGCGCCCTGGAGGACGACGTCGACCTCGAGGTCGCGATCGGTCTGGTTCTGCAGGACGACCGGGAAGCCGAAGCGGTCACCGAAGTTCAGGAAGCGCGGCGCGGACGGCCGCGCCATCAGGGGCAGGCGGGCGACCAGCGACGCCTCGACGGCCCCGAACCGGTCCGTACCGTGGACGGCGACCGCCGTGACCCGGTAGCGCGTCAGGTTGTCCGGAACGGTCACGTCGACCGTCGCGCGGCCGTCGCCACCGGTCACCACCGACGGCGCGAACAGCGCCAGCGGATCGAAGTCGGTGCGCAGCGCGATGGGGTCCGCGTCCGGAGCGCTCTCGCTGCTTGCCGTCGAACCGGAGGCCTGGTCCAGACCGTCGGAAGCCGGCATGGACGTCGGCTCGGCCGCATCGAACGTGACTCCACCACCCGTCGTGCCCGACTCGCCCCCGCCGCCGGCCGCCGTACCGCCGCCGGTCCCGTCGAGGTCGCCGCCGGTCCCGTCGAGGTCAGCCGGCCGTGACAGCACGATCGTGCCGCGGACCACATCGACCCGCAGGTTCGAGGCGATGGCCGTGTGGAACACGTCGACGGGGTCGGTCAGAGCGCGGCCGATCAGCGACAGCACCGCCTCGTCCGCGACGATCACGGCGACCTCGGCGCCCCCGGCAGGTTGACCGTCGGGCCCGAGGACGGCGATGTCGAGCGTCGTCGTGTCGCCCGGCGTGACGGCATCCTCGCGTGGTGTGGCGGTCACCGCCAGGGTCCGCGCCAGCGGCGGCACGGGCAGGGCGATCGACCCCATCGCGTAGGCCGGCCGAGGAGGCAGGTCCGGGTCGCTCGTGCCGTCGTCGCGGAGCCGCTGCGCCGCCCCGTCGACCGTGATCTGGACCTCGGCCCCGCCGACGAGGTCGTCGGTGACGGGCACGTCGACCTCGGCGCTGCCGTCGGCGAGGGCGAACGTCGCGGTCGACACGATGTCGCCCCGCGTCACGGTCGCCAGACCGTGGCCGGCTGGGAACGGCGCCAAGACCAGCAGGTGCGCGGTGTCGCCGACGGCGTAGGTGCGCCGGTCCGGCACGATGGTGAGCTGCTCACGCTGGACGGCGCGCCGGGGGATCGCGGTGGCGCCCGACACCCAGCGGGTGAGCTCGGTGCGCTGGTGTCCACCGTCGTCGTCACGGACGACCGCCTCGATGCGGTAGCGACCGCCGGCGCCGGCGGCGAACGAGCACGACACCGGCTCGGCCGCCGACGTCACCGTGCACGACTGCTCGTCGACCGCCACCTCTGTGTACTGCCCACCGTCGTCGCGGTGCTCGAGCCGCGCGGCCGTCACCTGGACCTCGCGTCCGGTCGTCACCTCCCCGTCGATGGTCGTCACGACCACGTCCACGTCGAGCTGCTCACCCTCCCGCACGAAGGTCCGGTCGGTGCGCAGCCCCACGTAGTACCCGGACGGGTGGACGAGCAGGTCGACCGTGTCCGCGAGCTGCTGCGAGTCCACGTCGGTGATGGAAGCGTGGGCGCTCACCAGCACGGGCTGGTCGGGGCGCTCGCCCTGGAGGTCGATCTCGAGGTAGTGGGTCCCGCCCGCGTCCGTCGTCGCCTCGAAGCGCTCGACGTGAGCGGGCTGCGACGGCACGGGACAGCAGATGTCGCCGTGGAACTCGTGCGACCCACCGAGCGCCCACGGCGCCTCGCCCACGATCCACCACGGCACCCACCTGCCGAACGTGAACGTGGGCCAGTTCGGGGGGGCGTACGACGTGTCGCGGTGACCGACCGTCCAGCTCACCGGCGCGCCGGTCAGCGGACCGCCGGCGAGGTAGCTGGCCGCCACGGCGACCGTCGTCGGGTCATCCACCCGGTGCGGCCCGGGGCCCTCCTCGCGGGTGACGACCTCGAACGTGGGCCGGCGGAACTCGTCCACGCGGAACGAATGGACGGTGTCGTGCTCGCCGGGGTCTCCCGGCGCCCCCACCAGTGACAGGGACACCCGCGCCCGCCCGAGGTTGGCGCCCTCGGGGATGTCCAGGCTCAGATCGAACGTCCCCAGCCCGCTCACCGGCACCGAGCCCTCGCCGAATGTCACGCCGCGCGGGTCGGTGGCTTGGAACCGCACGGTCGGCTGGCCGCCGATCGCGACGACGGCCGCCGCGTCCTCGAGGCGGATCCGGCGCACGACACCCTTCAGGTGCAGCGTCTTGCCCGGCCGGTACAGGCCACGGTCGTCCAGCAGGTACCAGCGGAGCCGGTCGTCGCGTGCCTGCTCGGTCCACGGCTGGTGCCACGATGATCCCAGGATGACGTCCTCGTCGCCGACGCTGGCGACGAGGTGGGTGGCGCCCGACAGCGGCAGCGTCGCCAGTCCGTCCTCGTCGGTGGTCGCGACCTGCGACCCCGCACGGACCGTGGCCTGGGCGACGGGCGTGCCGTCGGCCAGCCTGGTGACCCAGGTCACAAGGCGACGGTGATCCGCGAAGGCGTCCACGCCGAGCGACGTGACCTGCGCCCACGTGGCGGTCGGTCGGTTGTTCCAGTGGTCGTCCCGGTTCGGAGGGGCGTCGACGGCTGGCTCGACGATCACCACGATGTGACCGTGGTCGCCGTCGAGCGCGTCACGCAGGTCGATCACGGTCTCCACCGGCAGCCCGTCCGGCCCCGCGCCCGAATCGAGCGTCCGGTCGACGACCACGGGCCACGGTGGCGGCTCGCTGGCCGCACCGCGGGCGTGCGCGTCGAACCAGGTCCGGAACGCGGGCCAGTCAGCGGCGGTCACGGCGAGGAGCCGGGTCCTGAGCTGCGCGTGCCCGACGGAGGTGACCGACACGCTCGGCGTCGTGGCCAGCGGGTCGACGACCGTGAGGGCGCCTGCGAACGGCCGGAGTTCGGGGCGGGGCTGACCGACCTCGAACGTCACCATCTCGTCGCTGCCCAGCGTCTGATCGAAGATGTCGCGCAGGTCGCCGGGCACGGTCACCCGGTACGTGGTGTCGGCGCGCGTCGAGCCCTGGATGAACAGGCGGCTGTGCGAGACGGCGATGGCGGCGTCGGGCAGCGCCGGGTCGATGCGGATCGCCTCAGGATCGAAGGTGGCGCCGTCGATCGGGTTCGAGAAGGACAGCACGAACGGGTTGCCCGGCCGGCACGGCTCCCCGTAGCCGCACTCGTGCTCGGTGAGGCGGAAGGCACCGAACGTGCGCGCCGAGAACCGCTGCGCCTGCTCGCTGGTGCGCGGCCCCTCCGCGGACGGCGTGCCCGGTCCGACCGCCACCTCGATGCGCGCGTCGGGCGGCAACGGTCCGTCCACGCGGAACGCGACCGCGCGCCCCTCCAGCGCTTGCGCCCAGGCCTGGCGCGCCACGTCGTCGGCGTCGATCTCGGCCGCAGTGGCGAGCCGGAGCGGCTGGGGGTCGTCGTCCGCCGTCACGACGACGGTCGGCAGCACGGCGGACGGGTCGACGCGCTGGTCGAACGTCGTGACGAAGACCGGTTGCAGCGGCAGGCTGGTCGTTTCGGTCGGCACGAACGAGGCCACCGTGGCAGCGGGCGTGCGGAAGGTCCAGCGGTACGGCTCGGTCAGCTCGTCGCCGTCCACGGACACCGTCCCCGCGGGCACCTCGACCGCGTACTCGGTCGCCGCGGGCAGCCGGTCGAGGTCGTCCGACACGTGCTCGTAGCGCAGCGTGCGCGTGCCGATCCACCGCCACCGCCCAGGCAGCTCCGGCGTGACCCGGACCGGCGCAGCGGTCGCGTCGAGTTGTTCGAGGGTGCCGACCGGGATCACGTCCTGGTTGAACGTGACCGACAGGAACGGGGCGACGTCCACGTCACCGTCCGGCTGGTGCCGCACCACCTCCAGTGGCCCGGGGTCGGTGGGAGCCGGCGTGCCACCGTCGGGCTCACCGAACGGCACCTCATCGGTCGTCCCCACGGTCGGCGGACGCAGCGACGCCGTCGGGCGGTTGAACGCCTGCTCGTCCTCGTCGTCCGTGACGAAGCCGGGCAGCCGCGCCAGGATCTCGGCGATGCGCTCGCCTGTGAGCTCCTCGCCCGAGACCGTCGCCAGCGGCGCGGGTGCCGCCGCCACCGGCTGGCCCGCCGCCAGCCGCACCCGCAGCGGGCCGGTGGCAGCCACCGCCGACCCACCGTCCGGGCCGGTCGCGTCCTGCGTCGGCACGACAGCCGGCTCGTCGCCGGACGGGCAGGCGGACAGGAGCAGCACCACGGCGCTCGCTCCCACGATGCGGCCGATACCGATACCGATGCGACGCACGAGCCCCTCCCGGCCAACCATCGTTCCGTCAGACGCCGCCAACCACCCTCCGGTTCCCGCCCTTCACCCGCACGCGATCGTGGTGACCGAGGGGACCGGGACTGAAGGGTTGAGTACACGAGAACGCACCCAACTCTTCAACGCCGCGAGCCGCCACCTCACCCCGCCGCGCGCTCATCGTGAACGGCCACGCAACTCGTGTCAACGTGGGACGGTGTGCCAGCGTTGTACAAGGTGAGGGGCCGGCCCGAGGGGAGACGTGGAGTTCGAGCAGATGTACAGGAGCCAGCACCGCGCCGTCGCGGCGGCCGCGTGGGCGATCTGCCGTGACGACGCGCGGGCCGAGGAGTGCGCGCAGGAGGCCTTCGCCCGCGCCTATGCCCGCTGGCGGCGGCTGGGCCGCAGCGGCTACGCGGTCGCGTGGGTGCACCGGGTGGCCCTGAACCTCGCCGTGGACGAGGTCCGGCGCGACGCCCGCGCCCGACGGCCCCAGGTGATCGCGACGGTGGGGCACTCGCCGGCCCTGCCCCCGTCCACCGACGGCGACCTGTGGCTGGTCGAGCAGCTCCGGCGCCTGCCTCGCCGGCAGCGCGAAGCCGTGTACCTGCGGGTCGTCGCCGACCTGCCCGAGGAGGCGTGCGCGGCCGCGATGGGCGTCTCCGCCGGCTCGGTCAAGACCCACCGGTCGCGGGGCCTGGCCCGGCTGCGCCAGTTGCTGCACGCCACCGAGGAGGACTGACGTGACCCGCCTGGAGGACCGACTGCGCGAGCTGCCATCCGGTTTCGGAGGCAGCCAGGACGCCGACGCCGCGCTGGAGGTGGTGCTCGCCCGCGGGAGCCGCAAGCGGTTGGGCCGAGTCGCCGGAGGAGTGGGCATCGCGACCGCGGCCATCGCGCTCGTCGCGGTGGCGGCCGTGGCGGGCTGGTCCCCGCCCGTGCCCCGGATCGACCCGGTCGGTCCAGCCGACCCCTCGGCCGATGCCTCGACGACGCCCCGGACGACGGTGGAGCCGAGCGCGACCCCCGCGCCCGAGTCGTCCGCCAGCGCCGTCGCCCCGGTCAGCCCGCGCCCCGATGCGTCCGAGCCCGCGTCGCCGCACCCCGACGACGAGCCCGTCATCGACCCGCCACCCCCGGACCCGTTGCTGGAGCTGTCGGTCACCACGGACCGTGATCGCTACGCGGTGGGAGCGCCGGTGACCATCACCATCGAGGCCTGCAACGTCGATGACGAGCCCCACGACGAGTTCTTCGTCGAGGAAGGCAACCGCTACACGGTCCGCGTCCTGACCCGCGAGGACCGGCGGGCCGTCGCCGATACCTCGGGGCGCGCGTACGACGGCGGTGACACGACCGAGACCTGGCAGCCTGGCGAGTGCCGGAGCTGGACCGAGGTGTGGGACCAGACCGAGGGCCGGTTCGACGAACCCGGTGGCCAGCAGGCCGAGCCCGGGCAGTACACGGTCCAGCTCGACTGGCACGGCGTGGAGCCTCCGCCGCCGGGCATGGACCCGGGGCTGTACGACCCACCCGGCCGGGGCGGCGCCGCGGAGTCCGACCCCTTCGCGATCGAGCCGACCTCGCAGCCCTCGCCGACGCTCCTCCCGGCGGCGGCCCCGAGGTCCGATCCCTCGGCGATGTCCGAGCTCTCGGCGGCACGCAGTCCGACCTGAGACCGATCATCCCGCTGGCGCTTCCGGCTTCACGAACCCCTGACGCAACGCGCTCCATCCGGGACGTGACCAGGAGGACTTCGACGGAGCAACCGGTCATCGCCTGTCTGACGGGCGGCATCCGTGCCCGCGGAGGTCACGAGCCGTGCCCGGGCTGTCGCCATCTGCGCTCCATCTGCCGCAGCATCTGGGGATAGACCAGCAGGTACCGGAACGGCTTGATCGCAGCCATGTAGGCCGTGCCGAACGCACCGTTCGGCTTCACCAGCACGGCCATCTGGCCGCGGTGGCCGCCTGATGCGTCGGGGACCCACCCGAGATGCAGGATCCCGTGCATCGTCCGGTTCGCGGTCTCTGCCGCGAACTCGTCGGCAAGGAGGAACAGCGGCGTGAAGGGCAGCGCCTTGAACTCCGTGGACGACGCCGAGTCCTGCAGGTCGTCAGGGAGGCGCTCGCGGAGTGTGGGCACCCTTTTCGCGCTGGGGCCCGAGTCCGGACGGTCCCAGCCGAGCACCTGACCGAGCTTCCACCGGATCGCGAACAGCGCGCGGACGATCGCCGAGCTGCTGCTCGACGGGTCACTGGAAGCGAAGCCCTCGACCAGGCGAGGGAAGTCACCGGGCCCCCCGGGAGTCGGTAGCTCCCAGACGTCCTCGACCCGGAAGTCGGGGGCGATCTCGTGGATGCGCCACGGCCGCGACGTGTGTGCGCTGGCGGGAAGCCTCATGTGCTCGCCTTCCATACGGTACCGTATGGAAACGGTAGCATGGACTGCAGCGCCGTCAAGTCGCGAGCCTGGGATGATGACGCATGGCCCACGCACGAACGCCCCGCAGCCGCTGGATCGATGAGGCCCTGCGGGCACTCGCTGCCGGTGGGCCTGACGCCGTCCGCATCGAGGCCCTCGCGCGGGACCTGGGTGTGACCAAGGGCGGCTTCTACTGGCACTTCGATGGCCGGCACGCGCTGCTCGACGAGATGCTGGACACCTGGGAGCGCAACGTCGTCGATCAGGTGATCGAGCACATCGAGGGTGCGGGCGGCGACGCGAGGGCCAAGCTCGCTCGCCTGTTCACGCTCGCGTCGTCGAACAAGCAACTTGCGAAGATCGAGTCGGCCATCCGCAACTGGGCTCGGCACGACGAGGCCGTCGCCGAGCGTCTCCGCCGGGTCGACAACCGCCGGATGGACTACATGCGCTCCCTGTTCGCCCAGTTCGTTGCCGACGACGACGAGATCGAGGCACGGTGCTTGCTCGTGTTCACCCTGTTCGTCGGCAGCCAGTTCCTGGCCTCCGATCATCGTGGGCGCAGCCGCGCAGACGTCCTTGCCTCAGCAACGAACCTGCTACTCGACATCCCGACCCACGCCGAGGCCCAGCCGTGACCCGAACACCGGACAGGGCCGGCGCGATCGTCGCAGGTGACCGAGACTGAAGGGTTGGGTACACGACAGCGCACCCAACCCTTCAACTCCACGAGCCGGCGGCGGCGCTGCCCGCCGGACCGCACGCCGTCACGACGGGACCCGGGCGCGCCTGACCTGACGCCGACCTACATCCCTGGGATCGGCTGTGCCTCGTGTACCTCGATCTCGCAGCCACCGGGCATGTTCAGGTGCGGGTGGGCCTTGGCGAGGTCGACCGCAGCTTCGATGCTGTCGGCCTCGAGGAGCGTGTAGCCGACCACGTCGCGCTCGCTCGGGGCGGTCGTGCCGTCGGAGGAGACGCGTGAGCCTCCCGCCAGAGGCGTACCGAAATCGATCATCGCGCTGCCGACGGAGGCTGCCCAGTCGTTCCAGGCACCCATCACCGCCTCCATCTGCTCAGGCGTCGGGGGTGCAGCCTCCTGCGGGGTGGACGGTGCGTGATAGATGAACACGTACTTCGGCATGGTCTCTCCTTGCGTCGTGATCCTGGTGCAGGATCTGGCTGGTGTCCGCGACATGGGTGAGCGACATGGGTGCGCGGCCACCGATGGATTCAGGACAACCTTCAGTACAACTTGGTGATGCTGTCCAGGCAGCCCACCCAACCTTGCTCGTGCTGGTCGGCGGACACCTGGGATTCGAGCTTGCTGTGCGAGATGTGGACCCGGGTCCCGTCAGGGACATCGCTGAGCGTCACCTCGACGAGCGACTCCTCATCCGATCCGTCCCAGGACCACGTGAAGGCCAGCCGCCGAGGCTCATCGACTTCGACGAACTGGCCCGAGACCGCTCGTACCGAGCCATCGTTGGCGACCATCTCGAAGCGGTAGTTGCCGTCCGGGCGCGGGTCGATGCTGGCCACCGTGGGCGCGAACTCGGTGATCGAGGGCCGCATCCAGCGGGCAGCGTGCTCCTGGTCCGTCCACAGGTTCCACATGGTGGCGCGATCGATGGGGAACAGCCGCTCGACCTCGATCTGGAACGTCACGTTGCCTCTCCTCGTGGATCGGCGTCCGATCCGTTGTCGCGGCCGAGCCCGGTGATGTAGCTGTCGAGGGCGTCCAACTGGTGCTCCCAGAACGCGCGCGTCTGATCCATCCACTGCTGTGCCGCCTCCAGACTGCGAGGATCGAGCACGAGGTGCCGTTGGCTTCCGCGACCCTTCCGCGACACCAGCCCGGACTTCTCGAGGGTCGCAACGTGCTTGTTGAGGAGTTGGGGCGACATCTGATGATCGGCAGCCACCGTGCTCATCCGCGGTGCTGAAGGTCTGGTCGCCAGGTAGCGCACGATCGCCCGCCGCGAGGGGTGGGCAAGCGCCGCGAACACGTCGTCGAGCCTCGGGCCATCACCGCTCGACCGCTCGACCTCTGAGTAAACCATATGGTTTATGCTAGCCCGGACCCGTGACCGAGGTCAAGCGGCACCCGTCACCTGCGCCTGCGCGGTGGCCGCGAGCAGCACACGGCACGTGCCGGCCCGATTGCCGGTGGCCTTCGGCGTCACATTCCAATCAATCCTGTGATCGAGTAGCCATTGCCGTCCGGCCTTGTGGCATGCTTCGTCCGGCCGCGCATGGAGGGCACTGTTGAAGGGGATTGTTCTCACGCTGCTCCAACAGGTCGTCACCGACGAGCACGACGAGGACACGTGGGACGACCTCATCGACGCCGCCGGGGTCGACGGGGCCTATACCGCCGTGGGGACCTACGACCACGCGGAGCTGCACGCGCTCGTCGCTGCGGCTGCCGACGCGCTGGATTCCACCCCCGACGAGATCGTGGTGTGGTTCGGGCGCAAGGCGCTGCCTCTGCTCGCCCAGCGCTACCCGGAGCTGTTCGAGGGCCACACGTCGGCGCGCTCGTTCGTGCTCACGCTCAACGACGTCATCCACCCCGAGGTCCGCAAGCTCTTCCCGGGCGCCTACGCACCCAACTTCGAGTTCGACACGTCCGACCCCGAAAGGATCGGGCTCACCTACCTGTCCGACCGCGGCCTGTGTCGCTTCGCCGAGGGTCTCGTGCAGGGCGCGGCCGATCACTTCGGTGAGCACGCCGAGGTCGTCCACGACCGGTGCACCCGCGACGGCGCCGACGGGTGCACGCTGACCTGCCGATTCGTGCCCGTGGCATGACTGCGAGCGGGGCAGCCGACCCGGACCGGCTGCGGCGACGGCTCGATCGTGAACGGGCGGCGCGGCACGAAGCCGAGGCCATCGCGGAGCGCGTCACCTCGGACCTGTACGCGGCTCTGCAGGAGCTGACCGGGCTCAACGCCTCCCTCCGGGACTTCGTGGCGGTCGCGGCCCACGATCTGCGCGCGCCGTTGACGTCGATCCTTGGCTTCACGGCCCTGATGCGCCGCGACTGGGACCGGCACGACGACGCGAGCCGCGAGGGGTTCCTCGTCGCCATAGAACGTTCGGGGCAGCACCTGAAGCGTCTGACCGAGGACCTGCTGACCATCTCGAGCATCGAGGCGAATGCGCTGGCCACCCACGTCCAGGAGGTGCAGCTCCGGCCTGTCGTCGAGCACACCCTGGCAGGCTTGGCCGACACGCCCGTCGAGCTCGACGTCAGCCCCCAACTCATTGTTCTCGCCGATCCGGACCACCTGGAGCGGGCCCTCACCAACTACCTCAGCAACGCCGTGAAGTACGGCGCCCCGCCCTTCGCGTTGCGCGCGCAGGCGCTCGACGCGAGCGTGGACGTCCGGGTCAGCGACTGCGGCGCGGGCGTCCCCGCCGACTTCGTCCCGCGTCTGTTCGACCGCTTCGCCCGTGCCGACGAGGCCCGGAGAAGCGGCGTGGGCGGCACCGGTCTGGGTCTGGCCATCGTGCGCGGACTCGCCCGGTCCAACGGTGGCGATGCGTGGTACGAGACCCGCGACCCCAACGGTGCCTGCTTCGTCCTGCGCGTCCCGCGCCCCATCGCGGCCGGCGCCTCACTGTAGTGGTCGCTGTCGGCGTCAGGGCACCCAGCCGGGCAGCTCCGATGCTTGCTGGACCCAGCTCGCCACGAGCTCCTCATCGAGGTCATCGTCCTGGTGGATGTGCAAGGCACGGGCGTCGGGGTCCTTGAAGGCCACCGGAGGCAGCGGATCGAGGGACGCGCCCCGGAAGAAGGTCACCTTCACGTACGTCGTGAAGCAGCGGAAGCTGAGGAAGAAACCCTCGCCCTCCACGCCGTACAGGGGGTTGTTCCACTTCACGGCCTTGCGCACGGCGGGGACCGTGACCTCGATGAGCGCGTCGAGCTGGTGACCCAGGTCACGCTTCCAGCCGGGCATCGCGGCGATGTAGGCCTGCACGGGCTCGTCGCCGTCGCCCTTGGGGATCTGCGGGTTGCCGCCTGCCAGGAGCCTCGGTCCGTCGGTGGTCGAGCCACCGTCACGCTTCGAGGTCACCGGTCGCCCTTCGCCTTGCTCTCGTTCAGAGCCGCTGCCGCCTGGACGAGGCCGGTGAACGCGTCCTCGTCGAGGCTGTCTGCCTCGTGCAGATCGATGGCACGCCTGGTGCCGCCGTCCAGGCTGGCGTTGAAGAGGCCGGCCGGATCATCGAGCGAGGCACCCTTGGCAAAGGTGAACTTGACCTTGTCCTTGTAGGTCTCGCCGGTGCAGATGATCCCCTCGAGCTCCCACACGGGCACGCCGTTGGGGTTCGACGGCTTGCGCCACTTCACGGTCTCGACCACGTCGGGCTCGGCCCGGTGGATGAGTCCACGGACACGGCTGAGCAGCTCGCCCCGCCAGTCGCCCAACTCCTCGATGCTCGCGTCGATCAGTTCGGAAGGAGCCTCGGGCTCACTCGTGGTCGGCATGGTCACGCCCTCCGCGGTACGGCTCGTGATCCCATGGAACGATCACGCTAGCTCGGCGAAGACGACGAGGTTGTCCTTCGTAGCTGCGTGCCTGTCGGTCGAACCGTCCGTCGCAGGTGATCAGGCGCAGCCCGGCATGGTCGAGATCGCCGTACACCGCCTGGGTGGGGAACTCGTCCCTCGCGAACCGTTCGACACGCGTGACACGGAACCGCGCCGTGCTCCCGTCCTGCCGGGTGATCGCGATGTCATCGCCCGCCGAGAGCTCCCGCAGGTCGAAGAAGACGCCTCGTTGTCCGGCCCAGTCCACATGGCCGGCGATGACCGCCGGACCGAGTTCTCCCGGCGTCGGAGCGCCGGTGTACCACCCTGCGGGGAACCCGCCCGAGGGGACCTCCAAGGTCCCGTCGGCCTGCAGCCCGAGGTCGATCAGCGTGGAGTCGACGCCGATCGACGGGATCCGCAGACGGACGGGAGCGGATGCGACCATCGTCGCCGCTCCTGTGGTCGCGTGGGCGGGCCGAGCTCCTGTCCGGTCCAAGAGCGGTACGGGTTCCGGAGGCGTCCTGGCAAGCAGCCCGGGGGTGCTGCTCACGAACTGCATCCCGCTCGCCTGCACGCGCTGCGGTGCCGGCGTGTGGCCCCAGCCCCAGCTACTCGTGGCTTCCGCAGCGACCAGCACGGCGACGAGCAGCAGCGGGGTCATGGGCTGCACGCGGCTCGCCACGCGCCTGCGCCCGCGCATCCTCACACCTTGGCACGTCGCCGAGCGGCGATGACCACCGCGCCACCCACCGCTACGAGCACGAGCACACCGGCGAACAGCGACATCCCGCCGGGCCCACGATCGACACCACCACCGGCAGCGACGGGCCCGCTCGGAACATCCGTGACCTGGTCGGTCGGCGTGTCATCCTCGACCGGCGTGTCGTCCTCGACCGGGGCGTCGTCGTCGACCGGGGCGTCATCGTCGACCGGGGCGTCATCGTCGACCGGGGCGTCATCGTCGACCGGGGCGTCATCGTC
>DASWKO010000209.1:0-25618 GCA_036396595.1 Nitriliruptorales bacterium
ACCGCCGAGGAGCTCGATCGCACGTTCAGCGACTTCGGCGAGGGGTGGACCGACAACTACGCCGACAACGACTCCGAGGACGAGCTGTGGCACTTCCAGTTCGACTGCCTGGCCTTCGAGGTCGCGTCGATGGACGGCACGGACATCGGACCGCTCGACCCGCCGTACAACCTGATCGGCGACGTGGACTTCACGATCGGTGACGGTTGCGCGGCCTTCGACTACGGCCACGGTCCGGTCGAGGCCTCCGCCACCAACGCGCCGACCGCGCGGGCGCAGGCCAAGCCGGCGCAGGCAGCCGTGGGCCAGGCCATCACCTTCGACGGCTCGGGCTCCAGCGACGGTGAGGACGCCCCCGGCGCGCTCGCCTATAGCTGGGACTTCGGCGACGGCGCCACCGCCGACGGCCAGACCGTCACCCACGCCTACACCAAGGTCGGGACCTACACGGTCACGCTGACCGTGGTGGACAGCGACGGCAATGCCGCCAGCGACACCATCGAGGTGACCGTCGGCGCCACGCCCGGCAGCGGCTCGCCGCTGCCGGCCACCGGCGGCGGGCTGGCCCTTCTGGGGCTGCTCGCGATCGGCGGCGCGCTGCGGCTGCGACGCGCCTGACCCGGCCCCGGCCCCGGCCCGTGGCGGGCGGGGCGAGCCGGCGGTCTGGCCGGTGGGTCAGCTCGGCTCGGCCCGGCGCTCGACCAGCACCTGCTTGCCGTGCCGGCCGTCGTCCCCAGACCACTCGTTGACCAGCTCGAGCCGGCCGTCACCGCGGCGCTGCAGGCGGCTCCGGCCGCCGCCCGTGGCCACCTTGTGCTCGCCCCGCCGGTCCAGATCGTGGACGAACCGGTACGTCAACAGGTCGCCCACGAGCACGCCGGCCAGCTCGCCCTCGGTGACCTGCCCGCCGGCGTAGCGTGCGATCAACCGGCGCCCCTCCTGGAGGAACTTGTAGATCGTGCCCTGGATCACGTGGGGGTCCTGTCCCGCGTTCTCCTCGACCACGAACGCCAGGCCGTGCAGGTCGTAGCCGTCCTCGTCGGCGTGGTGCCGGCCGGCCTCCCAGTCCGTGCGCGTCAGCGCGTAGCCCCACTCCGATGCGCGGTTGCCGTCGTTGCCGACGAACGACTCGCGGTAGCGCGCCTCCATCCTGAACCCGGCCGCGTTGAACGCGCGCTGCATGGGCACGTTCTGCTCGTGCGCCCGTCCGGTCAGGCGTTCGAGGTTGCCGCACGACGCGAAATGGTGGTCGGCGGTCTGGCGCAGCACCTCGCGGCCCACGCCTCGGCCGCGGAACACGGGCGCGATGCGCATCTCCATGCTCGCGTCCTGGCCGTCGAGGCCGGTGACCAGCATGTAGCCAGCCGGCTTGCCGTCGACGAGCACGGCCCACCCCCACTGCGACCCGCTGGCCCACAGCCCTTCGTCGAGCTCGGCCGCCAGCTTCTCCTCGTTCCAGCCGTGCGGGCGGGCGTAGGCGCCGGAGCCCTCGCGGTCGAGCTTGGTCAACCATTCGACGTCATCGGACGTCAGCATCCGCAGGCGGACCTCGGCGTCGTCGCTCACACGTGCTCCAGCGGTCGGGGGCGGCTCGGGCGGCCCGAACGGGTGGATCGGTCGGTGGTGGCGGGCCCCTCCGGTGGTGCACAGCCTGCCAGACCGCTGCGACGCGTGCTCCCTCAGCTAGCGTCGCGCCCACAGGCACCTGGGAGCGCAGCGTGAACACGACCCCGTCGATAGCCGGACGGACCGCCGTGGACCTCGCGTCGGCGGTTCGCGCCGGCGATCTCGATCCGGTCACCGTCACGCGCGTCCACCTCGATCGGATCGAGGCGCTGCAGCACCGCATCGGGGCCTACCTGGTGATCCGGCGCGAGCAGGCCTTGCACGAGGCTGCCGCGGTCGCGGCGCGCGACGACCTGGGCCAGCTCCCGCTGGCCGGGGTCCCGGTGGCCATCAAGGACGTCACCGATGTCGCGGGCCTGCCGACGCGGCACGGCTCGCTGGCCACGTCCAGCGAACCTGCCCAGGCGGATTCAGCGGTCGTGGCGCGCCTCCGAGCCGCGGGTGCCGTGGTCGTGGGCACGACCAGGACGCCCGAGCTGTCGCTGTGGAGCTCGACCGACGGCGTGTTCGGTACCGCCCGCAACCCGTGGAACACCGAACGCGTCCCGGGTGGCTCGTCGGGCGGCAGCGCGGCGGCGGTCGCGGCGGGAACGGTCCCGATCGCGCTCGGCACGGACGGCCTGGGGTCGGTGAGGATCCCCGCAGCGTGCTGCGGGCTGTTCGGCCTGAAGCCCGGCCGGGGTGGCGGCGTCACCGAGTCCGACCTGCGCGCAGGTGGGGAGCACTGGTTCGGGATGAGCGAGTTCGGTCCGTTGGCGACCACCGTCGAGGACGCCGCGCTGATGCTGTCGGTGTTCGCCGAGCGGCCCGAATACCGCGACCCGGCGCCCCCCACCGAGCCACTGCGGGTGGCCGTGTCGGTCCAGAAGATCTCGCCGCTCACGCCGCTCGACCACGGCTACGTCACGGCCGTCCGCGACACCGCGGAGCTGCTCGAGGGTGCGGGCCACCAGCTCCGCACCGCGGACCCCGGCTACCCCGTGTGGCTCCAGGCGGCCCTGTTCGCGCGCTGGTCCGCGGCGGCCGCCATCGACGTCCAGGGGGTGTCCGACCCCTCGGCCCTGCTGCCTCGCACGGTGGGTCACGCCCGGGCGGGCCGCCTGATGCAACGGTTGGGGAGGGTCAGGCCGCAGGACCAGCAGCGGTGGCGCGAGCACGTGGCGGCGTTCTTCGAGCACCACGACGTGCTGCTGCTGCCCGCGCTCGCCGGGCCGCCGATCCAGGCCCGGCCGTGGCACCGGGCGTCCTGGCTCGCCAACGTCAAGGCGCACCTCGACTACTCGCCGTTCTGCTCGCCGTGGAACCTGGCGCAGGTGCCGGCGGCCAGCGTCCCGACGGGCGTGGGGGCCGCCGGCCTGCCGCTGGCGGTCCAGCTCGTGGGGCCCAGCGGCTCGGAACGGCGCCTGCTCGGGTTGGCCGCGCAGATCGAGCAGCTCCGGCCCTGGCAGCGGATCGCCCCTGCGGTCGAGGACGTGGTGCCTGGCTGAGGACGGCTGAGGACTCAGGCGCTCGGCAGCGTGATGGTGATGCGCGTCCCGGCTCCCCCCGGGCCGGCGGATGCGCCGATGGTCCCGCCCATGCGCTCCACGAACACGCGCGAGGTGGCCAGGCCCAGGCCGGTGGTGTTGTGGCCGCGGCTGTTGATGGTCTTGGAGAACGGCTCGAACACGGAGGTCTCGGTGCCGTCGGGCAGGCCCGGCCCGTGGTCATCGACCCGCAGCACGACCCCATCCGCCCCGACCGAGCCGGCCACGCGCACGACCGGGGTGGCGTCGGGCTCGACGTAGCGCACGGCGTTGTCCAGAACATGCCGCACGACCTCGACCAGCGCGTCGAGGTCGCCGAGGACAGTTGGGAGCTGCTCGACCTCGAAGCTGGCGTGCGCGACGTCGAGTTCAGCGGCCAGGCCCGCACGCGCCGTGGCCAGCACCTCGTCGAGTTCGACCGGGTCGCGGGCCAGGGGCAGCCGGCGCGCGCGCCCGTAGGTGCCGATCGCGTCGACGAGCAGGCGCATCCGGTCGGCGACGTCCAGCGCTCGACCCACCAGGTGCGATCCGAACTCGCTCAGCTCCTCTTCCTCGACGACCAGATCCAGGAACCCGCGCAGGGTGGCCAGGGGGTTGCGCAGGTCGTGGCTGGCCACGGAGGCGAACCGGGCGATCTCGTCGTCGATCTGCTCCGGTGACTCGTGCGTGGTGGACGGCTCGTGGTTCAGCGGTGGCTCCTGGCGGCGTGACCGTGGGGCGGTCCAACGTAGCCGCCGGTGACGGCGGCCGGCGTGGCAGGGGACCCACCCTGGACCATGCGCGCTCACCGGAGGCGTTGCGCGTGGACCGCACAGTTCGCAACTAGCAAGCAGTGGACAACCCTGTGGGTAGGAGGTGGATGAACGGGCTGAAGACAGGGGAGCACCTGTGCGCAACCTGTGGGAAACACATGATGTAGTGGTTACACTGCCCGTAGAGCCCCAAGGGGTTGTGGCTGGCGCCGTCGTGCGATCGTCGTCCATCCTTGACGCGCCGGGAGTGGAGCGGTTGGCTGTGGGTCTGCTCACAACCGTGGAACTACAGGCGAGGAGTTTGGTATGGCAGAGGCCACGAAGAAGGGCAAGGGCGCGGCGGCCCGGTCGGCAAGCGACGACGAGACGATCGTCGTGGACCGCGATGCGGCCGGTCCTGCGCGGGCTGTGGCGACCAGCGACGGCTTCGGCCTGGCGTTCAACCGGTACTTCACGACGCCCGACGTGCACCCCTACGACGAGATCGAGTGGGAGAGCCGCGACGCGGTCATCAAGAACTGGCGCGACGGCACCACCAGCTTCGAGCAGCGCGGCGTGGAGTTCCCCAAGCCGTGGTCGATGAACGCCACCACGATCGTGGCCCAGAAGTACTTCCGTGGTGAGCTGGGCACCGAGTCCCGCGAGCGCTCGGTCAAGCAGATGATCGACCGGGTCGCCGACACCATCACCGACTGGGGCATCGCCGACGGCTACTTCGCCGGCGGTGACTCGGCCGAGGCCTTCCGCGCCGAGCTCAAGCACCTTCTGGTGCACCAGAAGATGGCCTTCAACAGCCCGGTCTGGTTCAACGTCGGAGTCGAGGAGACGCCGCAGTGCTCGGCGTGCTTCATCCTGGCCGTCGAGGACAAGATGAGCTCCATCCTCAACTGGTACGTCGAGGAGGGGACGATCTTCAAGGGCGGCTCGGGCTCGGGCATCAACCTGTCGTCGATCCGCTCGTCGAAGGAGAACCTCAAGGGCGGCGGCGAGGCATCGGGCCCGGTCAGCTTCATGCGCGGTGCGGATGCCTCCGCGGGCACGATCAAGTCGGGCGGCAAGACCCGGCGCGCGGCCAAGATGGTGATCCTCAACGTCGACCACCCCGACATCGAGGAGTTCATCTGGTGCAAGGCCCGCGAGGAGGCCAAGATCCGCGTGCTGCGCGAGGCCGGGTTCGACATGGACCTCGACTCGCCCGACTACGCCAGCGTGCAGTACCAGAACGCCAACAACTCGGTCCGGGTCACCGACGAGTTCATGACGGCCTACGAGAACGACGAGGAGTACGACCTGCGCGCCATCACCTCCGGCGAGGTGCTCGAGCGCAAGTCGGCCCGCGACGTGATGCGCCAGTTCGCCCAGGCGACCTGGGAGTGCGCCGACCCGGGCATGCAGTACGACTCGACCATCAACGACTGGCACACCTGCCCCGAGTCCGGCCGCATCAACGGCTCCAACCCCTGCTGCTTCGTCGGTGACACCCTGGTCGATACGGCCGACGGTCTGGTGCGGTTCGAGCTGCTCGAGAAGATGGCACGTGCGGGTGACCCGCTGCCGCAGGTTCGCAGCTTCGACCGCGAGACCGGTCGGCACGTTCTTCGCCCCATCGTGCACGTCTGGGTAGCAGGTCAGACGCACGAGCTCGTCGAGGTACGCACCGGTGCGGGGCAGCGACTGATCTGCACGCCGGAACACCGCTTCCTGACGGCCGGTGGCCAGTACGTCGAGGCCCAGAAGCTCGCGGAGGGCCAGGTCCTGCGCGGTGTCGACGACGGCGGGTACGACCTCGATGACGTGGTCGTCGAGGTCGAGCACCGCGACGAGGACGAGCCGGTCGCGGTCTACGACCTCCAGGTCGCCGACACGCACAACTTCGGCGTCACGACCGAGGGTCATGGGCTGAGCAGCAGCGTGATCGTCTCCAACAGCGAGTACATGCACCTGGACAACTCGGCGTGCAACCTGGCGTCGCTGAACCTGCGCAAGTTCTACGACTACGAGGCCGACCGCTTCGACGTCGAGGCGTTCCGGCGCGCCGTGGACATCACCATCACCGCCCAGGAGATCACGGTCTCCAACTCCAGCTACCCGACGCAGAAGATCGGCGAGAACGCCCGCGCGTTCCGCGAGCTGGGCATCGGCTACGCCAACCTCGGTGGGCTGCTGATGAGCCTGGGCATCCCCTACGACTCCGACGAGGGCCGGGCGTGGTGCGGGGCGATCACCGCGCTGCTGACGGGCCGCGCCTACAAGACGTCGGCCGAGAACGCGCGCGTCCTGGGTCCCTTCGACGGCTACAAGAAGAACGAGAAGCCGATGCTGCGCGTGATCGGCAAGCACCGTGACGCGGTCGACGACATCGACCCGCGCAAGGTGCCCGCCGAGATGCTCGATGCCGCGCGCGAGGCGTGGGATCAGGCGCTGGAGCTGGGCACCCGGCACGGGTTCCGCAACAGCCAGGCGAGCGTGCTCGCGCCGACTGGCACCATCGGGTTGATGATGGACTGTGACACGACCGGCATCGAGCCGGACCTGGCGCTGGTCAAGACCAAGAAGATGGTGGGCGGCGGTTCGATGCAGATCGTCAACCAGACCATCCCGCTGGCGCTCGAGCACCTGGGCTACGAGCCCGAGCAGGCCGAGGCGATCCTCGAGTACATCGAGGAGCACAAGACCATCGAGGGTGCGCCCGCCCTGCGCGAGGAGCACGCGAAGGTGTTCGAGTGCGCGATGGGTGACAACACCATCCACTACATGGGTCACGTGCGCATGATGGCCGCGGCCCAGCCGTTCCTGAGCGGAGCCATCAGCAAGTGCGTGATCGGCGAGACGCTCGTGACGACGCAGGACGGGCTGGTGCGCATCGGATCGCTCCACGAGGGCGAGGTCGCTGACAGCTTCCGTGACCACGTGATCGCCGTCGCGTCGCTGGACGGCACGCAGAAGACCGATGCGTTCTACTACGGCGGCGTGCGCCCCGTTCGCGAGGTCGTGCTGCGCTCCGGTCACCGCGTGGTGGGTACCCCCAACCACCGGCTGCTGGTCGCGAGTCAGGCTGGTCTGGATTGGCGGATGCTCGAGCAGATCGAGCCGGGCGAGTACGTGGCCACGCGCTACGGGGCCGACCTGTGGTCCACGCTGCCGGCACGCTTCGACGGTTTCGAGGCGTCCGCGCCGCACGGCTCGCAGAAGTCGGTCGCCATCCCCGACGAGATGTCCGAGGAGCTGGCGTTCCTGCTCGGGGCGTACGTTTCCGAGGGCCACACGACCCGGTCGAACTGGACGGTCCGGATCCACAACGCGGTGGACGCGGTGCTCGAACGCGTCGCCACGGCGTGGCGCGACCTGTTCGCGGTCGAGCCCCGCATCGTCCGCCCCGAGGGCAAGTGCCCGTCGGTCGAGGTGTCGTCGAAGACGATCGTCGAGTTCCTCGAACACCTCGGCTGCGGTGCCCGCGCTTCGGCCAAGCGCATCCCCGACGCGGTGCTGCGCTCGCCCCGCGCGATGGTCCTGGCGTTCCTCCAGGGCTTGGCGCTCGACGCATACGTCGCACGCACCGGCGCCTCGCCGAAGTGGGCGATCTGCGTGGACTCGCCGGCGCTGCTGGACGACCTCCAGGCGGTCCTGACGAACCTCGGGATCGTCCACGGTCGCATCACCAAGCACAACCCGGACAACGGCAAGGACTACGACGAGGTGTACGCCGCGGGGCTGGCAGCGCAGCAGATGATCGCGCTCGTGCCCTTCGCCGAGCCCGACAAGGAGGCGGCCGCGCAGGCGTTGCTCGGTGCCGAGCCGGCGCAGAGCACGGCCGACGTCGTCCCGGGCATCGCGCCGCGTGAGCTGTACGACCTGATCCCTCGTGGGAAGCCGGGACGCAACGGTTACGGGTGGCGCAAGGACTTCGCGTTCCTGTGCGACCCCCGGACCCAGCACGTGAGCTGGACGACCCTGGCGCGGGTCGCGCAGATCCCGGGTATCGAGCTGCCGGACTGGCTCGAGACGGTGCTCGCCGACGACCTGCACTTCAGCCCGGTCGAGCGCGTCGAGGACGCGGGGCGACGTGAGGTGTTCGACATCTCGGTGCCCACGACGCATGCGTTCGTCGCGAACGGGATCGTGAACCACAACACGGTGAACCTGCCCGAGGAGGCGACGGTCGAGGACGTCGAGAAGCTGCACTACGACGCCTGGAAGCTGGGCATCAAGGCGATCGCGGTGTACCGCGACAACTGCAAGGTCGCCCAGCCGCTGTCGATCACCAAGAAGGCCGGTGGCGACGGCGCGTCGCTGCCCTCGGAGGTCACGATCAACCAGGGGATGGTGCGGCGCAAGCTGCCCAAGGCGCGCCCGAGCCAGACCATCGAGTTCCGGGTCGGCGACGCCAAGGGCTACGTCACCGCGGGGGAGTACCCCGGTGACGGGCTGGGCGAGCTGTTCCTCAAGCTCGGCAAGCAGGGCTCGACGCTGAGCGGCTTCATGGACGCGTTCGCGATCAGCCTGTCGATCGGCCTGCAGTACGGGGTGCCGCTGGAGGACTACGTCAAGTCCTTCATGAACATGCGCTTCGAGCCCGCGGGCATGACCGACGACGACGAGATCCGCTTCGCGACCTCGATCGTGGACTACCTGGCGCGCAAGCTGGCGATCGAGTACCTGCCGGGCGAGCAGCGCCAGGAGCTCGGGATCTTCACCCGCGACGAGCGCACCGAGGCGCTGGACGCCCAGTACGGCAACGGTGACGGCGGCGCTTCCGCGGAAGCGCCTGCGCAGGCCAACGAGTTGCCGCTGGCCAGCCCCGAGCAACCCGCGCTGGCCGACGTCGACGCCCCGCTGTGCTTCGCCTGCGGCATCAAGATGAAGCGCGCCGGCTCCTGCCACGTCTGCGAGACCTGCGGTGCCACCAGCGGCTGTAGCTGATGCGGATGGCAACGGTGCAGACGCGGTTGTTGGCAGCCGATTCTGCAGTGGCCGGCAAGAGAAGGTGCAGTGGCTGGTAGTCACAGCAGAACGTGCGCGGACTAGGAGGGGCCCTGCGGGGCCCCTCCTTCACGCACCGGGCAACACGCCCCGTTCCACAGGCCGTTGGGCGCTTACGTGCGGCGTGGTCGGCGGTTGAGTGTCAAGGGTCAGTGAGTTCTCCGCCAGTGGCGATGTCGGGGCGCACTCGTCAGGGTCGTGACGCTGGCGCTGCGCTGGACGGCCACCAGATGGTTGCACAGGAGTGGCACACTTGGCACACTTGGCACACGTAGCCCGCCTTGGAGTGCATCGTGTCCCTTCCCTACATCGCCACGTACCTTCAGCAGGCCGACGAGGCCCTGGAGAACATGGACGACACCTCCACGCCGAGCGACAGCGAGGAACTGCTCGACCTCTTCCGAGCGATCCTCCGGGAGCCGCGACTGCGCCAACGCATCCACGAACTCGTGCACGCGCTTGCCCACGGGCACGAGGTCGTGCTGACACTGGCCGATGACGACCTGACAAGTACCCAAGCAGCCTTGCGGCTGGGCTGTTCACGCAAGCACGTCAACAAGATGATCGCCGCCGGCACGCTGAGGGCGTACCGACTACCCGAGAGCGACCATCAGCGGATCCCAGCCGCCGAGGTCCTGCGGATCCTCCAGCAGCGCGATGAGCAGTTCTGGTCGCCACTGACCGACCTGCCTGGGCCCGAAGCTTTCCGGGACGCGCTCGCGAGGTCCCGTCGGCGGGTGGACGCCATCCAGACCACAGCCGGTGGCTGAGGGCCACTGGTCCGATCCACGCGACGTCACGGCCGCCGACCGACAGGCATGCGAGGCGTTCGGCTGTTGCGGGAGCAGCGCCAAGTACGGCGCGACCGACATCCAGAGACAGGTCAACGACGGCAAGGCGATCCGGCGTGCAGGCGTCGAGACCGACCACGTGTTCGCCGGAATCTTCGATGAGGACGGGCGTCTGGCAGGCGTCGCCTACCACGAGCCCGTGCCGGACTCGCAACGCCGGGTGGGGGTGGAGGCGCGTTACCTGCGGTTCGCCGCCCTGCACGACCACTACCAGCAGCGCACGGACCCGCAAGGCACCCGCTACTCCGACCTGCTCCTCACGATGGCGCATGTCGACATACAGACGCGGTATCCGGACACCGATGCCGTTCTCGTCCGGGTGCACCGCGGCCACGCCCGCAGTGTCGCCATGCTCCACCGAGCCGGGTACGAGCCGGTACCAGGAACCGGTGGAGGCGACCCGCTACACATCCGTGCCTTGCGGTGAGCGTCCTTCACCCGCGACGAGCGCACCGTGTCGCTCGATGGGTGGTACGGCAACGGTGACGGCATGGTCGGGGGCGCACTGTCCGACCGGTTCCCGGACGCCCTCGCGGGGGGCTCACACATCGGGGCGCTCGGCGGCCCGATCCTGTTGACGCCGACCGACACGCTGGAGTCGGCTTCCACGGCCGCCTACGTATGCCCAGGGGCAGGGCCCTGGTGACCTCCCCGGAGACCTGACGTGCGACCTCCGCCGCTCAACGGTCGCGAGGATCAGCTCCAGAACCACTCGGTGAACGTCATGCGGTCGTCGAGGTGCGCCCGGCTGCGTGATGTCGCCGGGAACCAGGCCAGCTCGCGGCCGGCACCGTGAGGTGCCTGCGCGGAGCGGCATCGCAGCCCTCGCCGACCCGCCGCGTGCACCCGCTCACCGATCGGCTGGCAGGTGTCGTGGGGCACCAGGCCGCCGACCGCGTCGTTCGGGTAGGTCGGCGGGAGCCCGACCGCGGCGACGCCCGGCGGGGTGTGCAGGTCCCCGACGGTCTGATAGCGGGGCAGCGTCGCGACGGCCAGGTGTGGTCCGGCGTCCTCGTCGAGGTCTTCGGGCTCGTAGGGCCAGTCGGCGATGAACCGGTCCAGGTTCAGGCGGGCGGTGACGAGGTCCTCGTTCGCGTACAGCGTCCGCCACGACGCCGGTGGGTTCCACCGGCCGCCGCGGACCTGCGCGAACGTGTCGTCCAGGGGATCGGCCCATCCGGCCTCACAGATCCGGTACCACCTGTGCCCGTCCGGGAGGACCTCGTCGATCACGCGTGCGCGTCCGTGAACGCGAACATCCGCCGGGTGAGCCGCAGCGCATCGCTGCTCTGACCCGCGGCGACGAGCTCGATCAGGCTCGCGCCGTCGAGGCCGGGTGTCTGACGACGGACCACGGCGGGGATCCGGCCGTGGCGCGCCGCAGCCTCAGCGGGCTGCTCACCTGCGCCGGTTATGCCCCTCGATGTTCTAACTTCAATACGCTAAAGTTTACTCAAGGAAAGTTTAGGAGCTCGGAGTGCAGTTCGTCGGAAGACAGGGATACCTGCGGTGGCTCGATGACGAGTTCAACCGGGTCGCCGGTACCCAAAGCCGCTTTCTCGCGCTACGCGGGCGGCGCCAGGTCGGTAAGTCGCGGCTCCTCACCGAGTGGCTCCGGATGCGTGGCCACCCCCACCTGTACTACCAAGCTCTCAACAAGCCGGTGGACCAGGAACTCGCGTCGTTCACGGCAGCCGTGGCGCGGTCTTCGCTGGGATCGTTGCCCGCAGTCGCCGCTGGCGGAGCGAGGTGGCCGAGTTGGGAAGCCGCTCTCGATGCGGTCGCCAGCGCCGGCGCAGGGGGTCCCCTTGGCGATGGCCCCGCGGCCGTCGTGATCGACGAACTCCCCTACCTCATCAACAACGACGGCAGCTTCGAGGCAACCCTGCAGGCAGCCTGGGACCACAAGCTGCAGTCCGCCGGGATCCTGCTGATCCTGGTCGGCTCCGACCTGGCGATGATGCAGGCCCTCACGACCTATGGGCGGCCGCTCTACAACCGCGTCGACACGCAGCGGGTGGTCGACCCGCTGAACCCGGCCGAGGTCGGTGACCTGCTGCGGGTCGATGCGACCGAGGCCCTCGACACCTACCTGATGACCGGCGGGTTCCCCAAGGTGGTTGCTGCTCGGGCCGAGCATGACGGTCGGCGCGAGTTCCTCCAGGCGGCCACACTGGACGAGGCGCACCCGCTCGTCTACACAGGTGGCCAGATGCTCACGGCCGAGTTCCCTTCGGAGGCATCCGCCAGGAGCGTGCTCGAGGCCGTAGGGGCCGGCGAGCGGGCCTTCGGCAACATCCAAGCCCGTGCCGGAGTCGTGTCCGCAACGCTGTCCGACACGCTCAAGCTGCTGATGCAGAAGAGCGTCGTCCGGCGCGATGACCCCTGGTCCGCCAGAGCGATAGGCAAGCGTTCGCGGTACGTCGTCGCCGACCCCTACCTGCGGTTCTGGCTGCGCTTCCTGACCGACCGAACCGACGACATCTCCCGAGGTCGGGGCGACCTCGTCGCAGGCGACATCCTGGCGTCGTGGCAGGACTACGCCGGCACCGCTGTTGAACCGATCATCCGGGAGGCGATCGAGCGGATCCTGCCCGACGACCGGTTCGGCGACGCGCGCTACGTCGGGTCCTACTGGACCCGCGATCACCAGACCGAGGTGGACCTCGTCGGCACGAAAGCCGCGGGCAAGAACGACCGGATCGAGTTCGCCGGATCCGTCAAGTGGCGAGCCCGTAGGTTCTTCGGCGAGGACGACGTGAAGGAGCTCAGCGACCTGGCTCCGCAGATCCCCGGCTGGGAGACGACGACGCGACTCGTCGGGGTCTCCCGGACCGGTTTCACCAAGGGTGTGCACCTCGACGTCGAACTCACCCCCGAGGAGCTCCTCGAAGCCTGGCGCTAGGAGCAACGCCCCGATCACCGAATGCGTGTGGACGGCGCGCGGTGGATCGGGGGCCTGGCCGCGAGCGCCGCGCCCTGTGGAGCCGGAGCCTCGACGACCGGTCAGCCGCCCTCGTACTTGAAGGAGACGCTGACCTTGGCGCGGTAGGCCTTGACGCGGCCCTCCTCGAGGGTCATGTCGAGCTTGGTGACCTCGGCCACGCGCAGGTCGCGCAGCGATGCGCCGGCCTTGTTGACGGCCGCGGCCGCGGCCTGCTCCCACGACTCGGTGCTCGTTCCCACGAGCTCGATCACCTTGTACACGCTCTCTGCCACGGTTGCGCTCCCATCGGGTGGCCCCGACTCTGGCGCGCCGCAGCGCGAGCGTCAACCCGTCGGACGGCCCATAGTGTCGGGTGGGCGTTCGCAGATGACCACGGGGATGTCGCGGTCGGTGCGTCGCTGGTAGCCGGCGTAGCCCCCGTACGTGGACGTGATCCGCGGCCACAGCTCGTCCTTCTCGGAGGCGGTCGCGGTGCGCGCCTCGGCGCGGAAGCGCTCGCCCCGGAACACGAGCTCGACCTCCGGGTTCGCCTGGAGGTTGCGGTACCACGCAGGGTGGCGGTCGTCGCCACCGTACGAGGCCACGAGCACGACGCTGCCGTCGTCGCGCTGCACGGGCGACGTGAGCATCACCGCGCGCGGCTCGCCGCTGCGGCGCCCGGTCGTCGTCAGCTTGACCGCCGGCATCCCGGCGATGCGTCCGAGCACCCGCCCGCGCGTGAGGTCGAACACCGCGCCGTGAGCCGCGGTCACGACGCGCGCCACGCGGTCCTTGAGCGCCGAGGGAACCGACTCGATCATGCGCCCATCCTAGCTACGACGGGCCAGGTGAGTGGCGCTCACGAGCAGCGCCCGACCGACCGCGCTGGGTACGTTCATGCTCCTTCCGTGGGGGCGACTAGTACGTATCTGCCACCACAAGACCACCTCGCTGGGTCTGGCTGGCGACCACCCACGGGTGGATGCTGGTGACGGCTCGATCCCTGGACCCACATGCGCACCGCTTCCCCCCGCACCCTGCTCCTCGCGCTCGTCGTGCTCGTGCCGCTGCTGGTGGCGGTCCCCGGTGCGCAGGCCGACACCGGGGCGGCCAGCCTGGCCGTGCTCGACCACCGCCTGGCGGGCCTGCCGGGGATCGCGATCGAGCAGGCCATCGTGACGTACGACCACGACCCCACGTCCAGCGACGTCTCCGACCTCGAGGCCCGTGGGCTGACGGTGGCGGACCCGTTCAGCGTCCTGCCCATGCTCACGGTCGAGGGCAGCGTCGATGCGCTGATGACGCTGCGCGACACGGTCGGGGTCCGGTCGGTGTTCCTCAACGTGCCCCAGCAGCTCCTGCTGGACGAGACCGTCCCGTACGTGACCGGTGACGGCGCCGCCTACGCCCTGGACTGCGGTGGCGTGGCCTGCGACGGCGCCGGTGTGGCCATCGCGGTCATCGACACCGGCGTGGACGGGACCCACCCGGACCTGTGTGTCGACGGCACGGCGCTTGACCCGCCGCTGGCGACCCCCGACGCGCTCTGCCCCGGCCAGGTCCCGGTGATGGTCCAGAACGTCGAGGTGGTGACGGGCACGACCGTCGGGTTCACGCCGGTGCCACCTATCCCGAGCCCGATCCAGCCGGTGGTCGTCGAGGGCATCGCGAACACCGACGAGACCGGCGGTCACGGCACGCACGTCGCCTCGATCGCGGCCGGTCAGGGTGTGGCCAGCGGCCGCTTCGTGGGCACCGCCCCCGGCGCGCGGCTCGTGGGCGTCAGCGCCGGTGACGCCGTGCTGGTCATCAACACCGTCGCGGCGATCGACTGGGTCATCGCGCACAGGGACACCTACGGCATCCGGGTCATCAACAACTCCTGGGGGGCCGCGCCGGGCGATCCGTACGTGGCCGACCACCCGGTGCTGGTCGCGTCGGATGTCGCCACGGAGGCCGGGCTGCTGGTGGTGTTCTCGGCCGGCAACTCCGGTCCGGGGACCGACACGATGAACCCGTACTCGGCGCACCCGAGCGTGTTGAGCGTGGCGGCCGGGGACAACCGCGCACCCACCGCCACCGACATCCTGGCCGGCAACGTGTTCCCGCGCGACCCGATCGACGCGCCGACGGTGTTCTCGTCGGTCGGCGTCCCGGGCTCGGACGTCCTGCACCCCGACATCATGGCGCCCGGTCAGTTCGTGATCGCCGCGCGCGCCTCGACGGGCTTCGTGGGCGCGACCGACAGCTACCTGGACCCGACCTACATGACCGACCCCGAAGAGCTGGCGCACTACACCACGCACTCGGGCACCTCGATGGCCGCGCCGCACGTCTCCGGTGTCGCGGCGCTGGTGTGGCAGGCGGCCCTGGCCACGGGCCAGCAACCGTCCGCCGAGACCATCCGTGAGGTGCTGGTGGACACCGCCCGCCCGTTCCAGGACGGCACGCCGGCCGGCACGACGGTGTGGCAGCTCTACCGCGCCGGGTACGGCTACCTCGACGGCCGGGCCGCGGTGCAGGCGGCGCTCGACGGGCTCGGTGGCTACACCGACGGTGTCGACGACGCCTCCGGTCCTGACGTCGTCACGGAGGCGACCAGCTTCGGGGGCGCGCTGACGGGCGTGTCCGCTCCTGGCTTCCCGCTGTTGAACAACTGCCCGGGCACGCTCGGAGCGCCCGACGCCAACGTGCCGCGCCACGCCTTCGAGGTGTCCGACGACGCGCTGACCATGGACGCGATGCTCGACTGGGAGCTGGCCACCATCGATCTCGAGCTGTGCGTCTACGGCCCGGGCGGTCAGCTCCGCGAGACCCGCCGGGTCGAGTCGGACACCGTCCTGGCCGCCCTGGACCGCGTCAGCGTCCTGGCCCCCGAGGCGGGCACGTGGACCGTCGAGGTCCGCGGGCCGGCGGCCGTCGCGCCCTACACGGGCTACACCAGCGTGCTGTACCCGGCCCCGGACGCGACCACCGAGCTCGCCCTCTCGCTCACGCCGGAGACGGCGCAGCGACAGGTGGGCGAGGTGCACGCGCTGACCGCCAACGTCACCGACGCAGCGGGCCAGCCGGTGGGCGGCGTGGCCGTGGACTGGGCCATCGAGGGCGTCGGCAGCTTCCTGACCGCGGACGAGGTGACCGGCATCGACGGCACCGCCTCGGCACAGGTCACCTCGTCGGAGGCCGGGTCGTCCACGGTCCGGGCGACATCGGGGTCGGCGACCGACACCGCGGAGGTCACCTGGACCGCGCCCGACCCGACGCCAGCGCTCCCGGGACGCGCCTGGGGCTCCGGACACCTCGACGGCGGCGAGCACCTGAACCTCAACGTGCGCCGCGAGCAGATCGACGGTCCCGCGACCGGCCACGTGAAGTACGACGCCGGCGGCCGGTTCCGGGCCACGAACGTGCTCGACTTCGAGGTCGCGGACCACGAGGCCTCGATCGTGGCGGAGGGCACCTGGGACGGGACAGCGGGCTTCGTCGCCATCGTGACGATCGAGGATCGGGGCGATCCCGGAGTCGGCATCGACCGGTACACGATCCAGATCCGCGCGGGCGGCGCGGGTGGCTCGATCGTGCACGCCGCCGGCGGGACGATCGCCCGCGGCAACCTCGAGGTGGCCTGACACCCGGTCGTCCGACGTGACCGGCAACGTGCAGCGCCCGGGCGTCTGACGGCACCGTTCATGACCGTTCGGACATGCAAGGTCCGCTACGTGCCCCTCCGGCGCACCCAGCCCCTCCGATATGCGCAGATCGACATGACAGGAGGTGGCGGTCGGTCAGGCGTCGGCGGGCTCGATGCGGGCGACGACGTCGCGGTCGGCCACCTGGCTGCCGACGGCCACGACCTCGGCGATGGTGCCGTCGACGTCGGCACGCACGAGGTGCTCCATCTTCATCGCCTCCATCACGAGCACCATGTCGCCCGCGGACACGGGGTCGCCCGCCGCGACCTCGACCGCGATCACCGCACCGTGCATGGGGGCCAGCAGCACGCCCGCGCCCGCGGCGCCCGCGCCGGCCGCGGCCGCGTGCAGCACGTCGCGGACGTCGAGATCCAGGTGGGGCAGGCGCACCAGCACCCGGTCGGGGCCGATCCGGTGGCCGGTCAGGTGCACCCTCCGGCCGTCCACGACCACCCCGTCGGGCCGGCCCACGACGTCGAAGTCGCGCTCACCGATCGTGACGGTGAGCGCCTCGCGGGTCCGGGTGAGGGCCACCTCGGTGACGTCGTCGCCGACCTGGAGGCGCTGGCGGGTGCGCAGGCTGGCCGCGTTGGTCCAGCCCGCCAGGCCGGGGGAGCGGCGTGCCGCCTCGGCCTCGCGCTCCAGGTGCAGCCAGCCGGCGACGACCGCGAGGTCCCGCGGCCCGGGGCCCGGCACCGCGATGTCGTGATCCAGGAGGAACGCCGTGGTCGCCTGGCCGGCGGCGAAGACCGGGTGGCGCAGGATCGCGGCCAGGAACGTGCGGTTGGTGGTCGGCCCCAGGAGCGTGGTCCGGTCGAGGGCGTCGGCCAGCCGGCGCCGGGCCTCGTCGCGGTCGCGCCCGTGCGCCACGATCTTGGCGATCATCGGGTCGTAGTGGGCGGTGATCTCGCCGCCCGCCGCGACCCCGGCGTCGACCCGGATGCCGTCGCCGCTGGGCGGCTCCCACGCGTGGACGGGGCCGCTCTGGGGCAGGTGGCCGTTCGCGGGATCCTCGGCGTACAGCCGGGCCTCGATCGCGTGCCCGTCCAGGCGCACGTCCTGCTGGGTCAGGGTCAGGCGCTCCCCCCGCGCGATGCGTAGCTGCCACGCGACCAGATCCAGCCCCGTGACGAGCTCGGTGACCGGGTGCTCGACCTGCAGGCGCGTGTTCATCTCCAGGAACGCGAACGTGCCGTCGCGTCCGAGCAGGAACTCGACGGTGCCGGCGCCCACGTACCCGATGTCCTCGGCAGCCGCGACGGCGGCCTGCTGCATGGCGGCGCGCGTCTCGGGATCCAGCGCGGGACACGGCGCCTCCTCGACGACCTTCTGGTGGCGGCGCTGCACGGAGCAGTCGCGCTCGCCCAGCGCGACGACCCGGCCGTGCTGGTCGGCCAGCACCTGGACCTCGACGTGGCGCGGCCGCAGCAGCGCGCGCTCGAGGATCAGGACGTCGGACCCGAACGCGGCGGCGGCCTCCCGGCGTGCCGCTGCCAGCGCCTCGTCGAGCACTGCGGCCGAGGCGACCAGCCGCATCCCCTTGCCCCCGCCGCCCGCCGCCGCCTTGACCATGAGGGGGTAGCCGATCCGTTCGGCCTCCTGGCGCATGGTCGCGTCGTCCTGCCCCTGGCCCCCCTCGGGCGGCGTGTAGCCGGGCAGCAGCGGCACCCCGGCGGCAGCCATGCGTCGCTTGGCGGCCGCCTTGTCGCCCATCAGGCGGATGGCACCGGGGGTGGGGCCCACGAACACGATGCCCGCGTCGGCGCACGCCTCGGCGAACTCGGCGTTCTCGGACAGGAAGCCGTAGCCGGGGTGGATCGCGCCGGCTCCCGACGCCTGTGCCGCCGCGACCACCTTGCCGATGTCGAGGTAGGACTCGCGGGCCGCGGCGGGCCCCAGGCGCACCGCATCGTCGGCCGCGTGCACGTGCGGGGCGTCCGCGTCCGCATCCGAGTGCACCGCCACGGTGCGGTAGCCCAGCGCCGCCGCGGTGCGCATGACCCGCACCGCGATCTCGCCCCGGTTGGCCACCAGGACCGTGTCGAACGCCGCATCGGTGTCGCTCGTGGTGTCGCTCATGGCCGGGCCACGCCGAAGGTCAGGGGGCGCACGTCGGCGGCGTCGCCCTCGGTCACGGTCGCCAGGACGAAGCCGAGCACGGCGCGCGTGTCGCGCGGGTCGATCACGCCGTCGTCGAGCAGGCGGCCCGAGGTGACGAACGCGGGCTCCTGCCTGCTGTACAGGTCGACGATCTGGTCCACGAAGGCGTCCACGAAGTCCGCCTCGAGCTGCTCGCCCTTCCGCTCGGCGCGCTGCTGGGCCACGATCTTCATCGTGGTCGCGGCCTGCTCGGCGCCCATGACCCCCGAGCGTGCGTTGGGCCAGGTGAACATCATGCGCGGGTCGTAGCCCTGGCCGCACATGCCGTAGTTGCCGGCCCCGAAGCTGGCCCCGATGAAGAACGTGAGCTTGGGCACCGGGGCGGTCGTGACCGCCTGGATCATCTTGGAGCCGTGCTTGATCATCCCGCCCCGCTCGGACTCGACGCCCACCATGTAGCCGGTGATGTTCTGGAGGAACACCAGCGGCGTGCCGAGCTGCGAGCAGCGCTGGACGAACTGGGTCGCCTTGCTGGCGCCCTCGTTGTCGATCGGACCGTTGTTGGCCACGATCCCGATCGCGTGGCCGAACACCTGCGCCTCGAGGCACACCGTGGCGGGCCCGTACCTCGGTTTGACGTCGACGAACCGCGAGCCGTCCACGATGCGGGCCACCACCTCGCGCACGTCGTAGGCGGTCCGGTAGTCGACCGGCACCACCCCCGCGAGCTCGTCGGGGTCGTGGACCGGCTCGTCCCACGCGGGCGCCGGGCGCAGCCCGATCCAGCGCCGGCCCCAGCCCATCGAGGCGACCACGTCACGCGCGATGCGGATGGCGTCCTCGTCGTCCTGCGCGACGTGCTCGATCAGCCCGCTGACCGTGCTGTGCATCTCGACGCCGCCGAGCTCCTGGTCCCCGGCGACCTCGCCGGTCGCAGCCTTCAGGAGCGGGGGGCCGGCCAGGAACGCCTTGCCGTTGTCCCTGACCCCGATCACGACGTCGCTCAGGCCGGGCATGTAGGCCCCGCCGGCGGTCGACGAGCCGTGCAGCACCGTGATGACCGGGACGCCGGCCGCCGACAGCTTGGCGAGGTTGGCGAAGAAACGGCCGCCCACCGCCCACCTCTCGACCCGGTACTCGAGCAGGTTCGCACCGGCCGACTCCACCAGCATGACGTAGGGCAGGCGGTTGCCGAGCGCGAGCTCCTGGGCGCGCAGGATCTTCTGGCCCCCCGCGGCCGACAGCGCGCCCGCGTTGATCCCGCTGTCGTTGGCCACGACCATGCACCGGGTCCCGCGGACGAACCCGATGCCGATGATCTGCGCGCCCCCCGGCACGCTCGCGTCCGGGTCGTCGGTGTCCATGAGGTAGCCGCCGAGGTTGCCGAGCTCGAGGAACGGCGCTCCGGGATCGAGCAGGCGTCGCACCCGCTCGCGCGGCGTGAGCTGGTTCCTCGACGCGAAGCGGTCGGCCCGGCGCTCGGAGGCCGCCTCGGCGCGCGCCTCGAGCTCCCGGAGCTGGGCGATCAGCGCGAGCATCTGCTCGCGGTTGCGCCCGAACTCCTCGGAGCCCCGGTCGATGCGTGAGGCGAACTCGGGCACGGCGGTCCTCCGTTCGGGTTCGGGCCCCGGTGCGAGGCGTGGCCTGGGGCGTGGGCCTGGGGCGTGGGCTTGCGGCGTGGGCTTGCGACGTTCGTCATCTTCAAGTAGAACTGAACAAGACTCAGGTTGTCAAGTGGCGTCGCACGTGGACGTGCGCGTGGGAGCGACAGGTGGGCGACGAGGTGGGCAGCGACGAGGCAGTCACCCGGGGGGCACGCACACGCGCGGCCGTGCTCGCGGCTGCGCGCCACCGCTTCGCCGACGAGGGCTTCGACGGCACCACCGGCGCGCGCATCGCGGCCGACGCGGGCGTGTCCGAGCCGACCATCGCGTTCCACTTCGGCAGCAAGGCCGGGCTGCTCGTCGCGGTCATGCGCGCGTACTACGACGAGCTGCTGGCCACCATCGACGAGGTCCTGGACGACGCCGCGCCGCCCGAGCAGCGGCTGGGCGCGTTCGCCGCGTTCTGGCTGTGCCACAACGCCGAGGAGCTGGCGCTGCTGTCGGTGTTCGGCCGGCACGGGCGTCGCTCCGAGCCCGACGAGGTGGTCGCGGCGTTCCGCGACTGCAACCGCCGCGTGACGCGCGTGTTCGACGCGCTCGTCGAGGACCTCAAGCACGTGGGGACGGTGCGCGCCGACGTCCCCACGCGGATCGTCCGCGATGCGTTCTTCGGCACGACCGAGCACCTGATGCTGGGGCGCGCGCTGACGGGCCGCCCCGCCGACCTGGACGCCGCCGCCGACGATCTGGTGGCCCTGCTGCTGCACGGGGCCGCCGGCCCGCCGGCCCACCCGCCGCCTGCGACCGGGCAGGACGCCCTGGACGCGCAGGACGCGCAGGACGCCCTGGGCGCGCTGGACGTGCTGCACGTGCTGGACGCCAAGCTCGACCGCGTGCTGGAGCGCCTGGACCTCTTCGTGCCCTGACCGCGCCCTTGCATCGGGTGTGCTCGTTACTTCCATATGTGGCAGGTACGAGCACACTCGACGCGGGTGGCTCCGGTCAGGCCGGTCGGGCGACCAGGTCGGCCTCGACCCGGACGTCGGTCAACACCCAGCGCGTCACGTCCAACCCCGGTCATCCCCCGCGTCGTGGGCCAAGCGTACGGGTTGGGAGGCTGCGTGGAGGGTGACGGCCACATCCGGCGGACACTCTCCACACTCGCGCGGGTTGGGCTCGGGCGAGGCAGTAGCGTTCGGGGCAACCGACGGAGGTCGAACGTGACGTACGACGCGGACGTGATCGTGGTGGGCGGTGGCATCGCCGGGCTGGTGACGGCGGCCGAGGCTGCCGACGCCGGCGCCAGGGTGCTGGTGCTCGACCAGGAACCCGAGCAGTCGCTCGGCGGCCAGGCATTCTGGTCGCTCGGCGGGCTGTTCCTCGTCGACTCCCCGGAGCAGCGCCGGCTGCGGATCCACGACTCGCACGAGCTGGCGTGGACCGACTGGCTCAACACGGCTGGCTTCGACCGCGAGGAGGACCACTGGCCGCGGGCCTGGGCCCAGGCGTACGTCGACTTCGCGGCGGGCGAGAAGCGCTCGTGGCTCGCCGAGCAGGGCCTGAAGGTGTTCCCGACCGTCGGCTGGGCCGAGCGCGGCGGTGGGCTCGCCTCGGGGCACGGCAACTCGGTTCCCCGCTTCCACATCACGATCGGAGCCGGCCCCGGCACGATGGCCCCGTTCGAGCGCCGCTGCCGCGAGCACGAGGCGGCGGGTCGGCTGACGTTCCGCTTCCGCCACCAGGTCGACGACCTCGTGCTCGCCGGCGGTGCGGTGACGGGCGTGCGGGGGACGCTGCTCGCGCCCGACGACTGCGAACGGGGCCAGCGGTCGAACCGGGACGAGGTCGGCGAGTTCGAGCTGTCCGCCCAGGCGGTGGCGGTCACCTCGGGAGGCATCGGCGGCAACTTCGACCTCGTGCGCGAGAACTGGCCCGCGGAGCGCGTCGGCCCCGCCCCCGAGCACCTGATCTGCGGGGTGCCGGCGCACGTGGACGGGCGCATGCTCGGGATCACCGAGGACGCGGGCGGGAGCCTCGTGAACCGTGACCGGATGTGGCACTACACCGAGGGCATCCGCAACTGGGACCCGATCTGGCCGCACCACGCCATCCGCGTGCTGCCCGGCCCGTCGTCGCTGTGGCTGGACGCGACCGGCAGGCGCCTGCCGATCCCGGCGCTGCCCGGGTCGGACTCGCTCGGGACCATGCAGGCGATCCTGGACACCGGCTACGACTACTCCTGGTTCGTCCTCACGCAGAGGATCATCGAGAAGGAGTTCGCGCTCTCGGGCTCGGAGCAGAACCCCGACCTGACCAGCTCGTCGCCGCTGGGTCTGCTCAACCGGCTGAAGTCCGGCCCGACCGGACCGGTCCAGGCGTTCATGGACAAGGGCCCCGACTTCGTGGTCGAGGACAACCTCGAAGCGCTCGTCAAGGGCATGAACCAGCTCACCGACGAGCCGTTGCTGGACTTCGAGCGGGTCCGGTGGGAGGTCCACTGCCGCGACCTGCAGCTCGGCAACGCGATGTACAAGGATCTGCAGCTCATGCAGATCGTCAACCACCGCAACACGATCGTCGAGAAGCTGGTCCGCACCGCACCGCCGCACCGCCTGCTCGATCCGAAGGCCGGGCCGCTCATCGGGGTCAAGATGAACCTGATGACCCGCAAGACGCTGGGTGGACTCGAGTGCGACCTCGAGGGTCGCGTGCAGCGCAAGGACGGAGGTGGGGCGCTGCCGGGCCTGTACGCGGCCGGTGAGGTCGCCGGCTTCGGGGGCGGCGGGATGCACGGCTACCGGGCGCTGGAGGGCACCTTCCTCGGCGGCTGCATCTTCAGCGGCCGAGCCGCCGGGCGGGCGATCGGCCGAGCGGTCGCCTGAGCACGCTCTCCCGCCACGAAGGTCGAATCGCCGGTGCCGGATAGGGCAAGGTTGCTTCAACCTTCGCGGCGGGCGGGGGGTGGTGGGCAGGCGGCGTCGAGGACGCGGGTGATCAGGCTGCGGGTGTCGGCGGGGTCGATGACGTCGTCGACCTCGCCGTAGCTCGCGACGTTGATGCCCCTGGCCTGCTCGTGCGCGAGCTCGATCATGCGCTCCTCGAGCGCGAGCCGCTCCTCCTCCGAGCCGGCCGCCTCGAGCTCGCGCCGGAACCCCAGGCGGACCGCGCCCTCCAGGCCCATCGGACCCAGCTCCGAGGTCGGCCACCCCACGGTGGCCACGGGTACCTGCACGTGGCCACCGAGCATCGCCTGGGCCCCGAGTCCGTAGGCCTTGCGCGTGATCACGGCCACGAGCGGCACCGACAGCGCGGCTCCCGCGAGGAACAGCCGTGAGAAGCGCCGCACACCCGCGTCGCGCTCGGCCTGCGGACCGACCATGAACCCGGGGGTGTCGCACAGCACCAGCACTGCCAGGCTGTGCGCGTCGCACAGCCCCAGGAACCGCGCCGCCTTGTCCGCGGCGGGCGCGTCGATGGCTCCGCCGAGGTGGGTCGGCACGTTCGCCAGCACGCCCAGGGGCCGGCCCTCGATGCGCGCCAGCGCCGTGACCATCCCAGGGGCGAAGTCGCGCTGGAGCTCGAGCACGCTGCCCGTGTCGGCCAGGAGCCCCAGCAGGGCGCGCACGTCGTAGGTGCGCTTGCGGTTCTCGGGCACGACGTGGCGCAGTTCGGACTGGTCCGCGCACTCCCAGGCGTCGACCGCTCCCTGGAAGTACCCGAGGTAGCGCCTGGCGACCGCGACCGCTTCTGCCTCGTCTGCGACCACCACGTCCACGACGCCGTTGGCGCGCTGGACCTCGATGGGGCCGATGTCCTCGGGGGCGAACCGGCCGAGACCGCCGCCCTCGATCATCGCCGGGCCGGCCATCCCGAGGTTGCTGTCCTCGGTCGCGATGAGCACGTCCGCGCAGCCCGCCAGCGCGGCGTTGCCCGCGAAGCAGCGGCCGTTGACGATCGACACGGTCGGCACGTGCCCCGACAGGCGGGCGAACAGCGCGAACGCCCGGGCATCGAGGAACGAGGACCCGGGCACGTCGACGTCGCCCGGCCGGCCGCCGCCGCCCTCGGCGAACAGCACGACCGGCCAGCGGTGGCGGTGGGCGAGCTCGAACAGGCGGTCCTTCTTGCGGTGGTTCGACGAGCCCTGCGTCCCCGCGAGCACGGTGTAGTCGTAGGCGGCGACCGCGACCTGCGTCCGCGCTGTGCCGAAGGTGTCGGCGTTGACGGTTCCGATGCCGCTGATCATCCCGTCGGCGGGAGTGTCGCGTTCGAGCTCCTCGGTGGAGCGGCGGGTGCGCTGGGCGGCGATGGCCAGCCCGCCGTACTCGATGAACGAGCCCGCGTCGAGCAGGTCGGCGACGTTCTCGCGCGCGGTCCGGTGCCCGCGTTCGTGGCGCCTGGCGACCGCCTCGGGGCGGGCCTGGTCGGCGAGCTTCGCCTTGCGCTCCGCGAGCGCGCGCAGGTCCCTGCGCTCGGTGTCGACCGCAGACGGCTCGACCTCGGTCGCGGCCGGCTCGTCCCCGGCGCGCAGCCGGACGAGCGCGTCCCCCGGCTCGACGGTCTGGCCGACCGTCACCAGCAGCTCGTCCACGACCGCCGTCGCCGGGGCGGCGACGGGATGCTCCATCTTCATGGCTTCGAGGTACATCAGGGTCCCGCCCTCGGGCACCGCGTCGCCGATGGCGACCGCCACGTGGGCGACCGTGCCGGCCATCGGGCTGGTCACGTCCCTCGTCACGCGCGCGCTCCTGCTCGGTCGGCGGCGACGGTAGCGTTGCGGTCCGCTGCTGCGAGGGGTCGTCCAGGTCAGCGCGTCGGCACGGTGCTGGCCGAGATCAGCGCCGCCGCCACCCCGTGCGACAAGAACGCCGGCTGGTTCCTCGCAGGCGACTACGACCGCATGAGCCAGGACGAGCACCCCGGCTGGAGCCGCCTGTACGCCTGGGTCCTGGAGCCCGGCGAGATCGCCGACGGCGATCGCGTCACCGTGGAGCCGGTCGAGGCGTAGACGGCGTTGTCCACAGCTCGGTAGCGATCGGATGCCCGGGGGGCGGGCGACGGTGGCAGGCTCTTGCGGTGGACGAGGAGGTCACGCACCATGACGGTCACCGAACGACGCCGGCACCGGCTGCACCAGAAGCTGGACGAGGTCTTGGGCCTGGACGACGCCACCACCACCATGGAACTGCTGCCCCCCACCGGGTGGGCCGACGTCGCCCGCCGCGACGACCTCGACCGCCTCGAGGTCAGCCTGCGTGGCGAGATCGAGCGCGTCGAGACCAGCCTGCGTGGCGAGATCGTGCATCAGGGCCAGGTCATGAGCGAGCGGTTCGCCTCGGTGGACCGCCGGTTCGAGGCGATCGATCACCGGTTCGACTCGATCGATCACCGGTTCGAGACCATCGACGACCGGTTCGGGGCCGTCGACCGCCAGTTGGAGGCGCTGGACCGTCGGATGGAGCGGTTCGAGGGCCAGATGGAGCGCCTGGCAGGCGAGCTGCGGACCGAGTTCCGCAGCCTGCTGCGGATGAACATCGCCTCGACCTTCGCGGCCTTGTCGC
>DASWKO010000210.1:0-5214 GCA_036396595.1 Nitriliruptorales bacterium
GAGGGCCGGCTCGAGGGCCGGCTGGTCCCCGAGGCCGGGTTCCGCCTGTACCACATCGATGTGCTGCCGGTCCCGCGCCGTCCGTCGATGACCCTGTTCAAGGTGCCGGGGGCGCTTCGAAGGGCGATCCAGCGGTCCGAGGCCATCATCTCCCAGGAGCACGCCCTGGGCGCGATCACCTTCGGCGGGTACGTCAGCCTCCCCCTGGCCTGGGCGGCGAGCCGTGCGCACCTGCCGCTGGTGATCCACGAGCAGAACTCCGTGCCCGGCCTGTCGAACCGCTTCGCTGCCCGGTGGGCCGACCGCGTGGCCGTGACCTTCCCCGGGTCTGCGCACCGGTTCCGGGACCAGGAGCGCACGGCCGTCACCGGCAACCCGGTGCGCGAGGAGATCCTCGGGCTGGACCGTGAGCAAGCCAGGCAGGAGGCACTCGGTCACTTCAAGCTGCACCTGCGTCGCCGGACGATCCTGGTCTTCGGCGGCAGCCAGGGGGCACGCTCGCTCAACCAGGCGATCGTGGCCAGCTACCCCCACTGGGAGCAGCCGAAGAAGCTGCAGATCCTGCACGCGGCCGGCGAGAAGCTGTACCGCGAGACCGCAGCCGGCTGGGAACAGGCCCGGAGCCGTCACGAGGACGGGCCACTGGTGCGCTGCGTCGATTTCATCGACGACATGGCCGCGGCCTACGCCGCGGCCGATGTCGTGGTCTGCCGCGCCGGTGCGACGTCGATCGCGGAGCTGACGGTGCTCGGGCTGCCGGCCATCCTGGTGCCCTACCCGCATGCGACCGGTGACCACCAGCTCCACAACGGTCGCGCGCTCGAGCGCGTGGGTGGTGCGCAGGTCATCGAGGACGGTGACGTCGACGGGGCGCGGCTGGTCGCGGCTGCCCAGCCGCTGCTGTCTGACGACGAGGCCTACCAGCGGGCAGCGGCATCGTCTCGAGCGTTCGGCCGTCGCGACGCCGCGACGCGGGTCGCCCGCCTGCTGCTCGAGGAGATCGCGCGTTCGCCGGTCGCGCGGGTGCACGCGACCGGGAGCCGATCGTGATCGTGGACCTGACCCGGACGCGCCGCGTGCACCTGGTCGGTGTGGGCGGCGCCGGCATGAGCGGCATCGCACGCATGCTGCTCCAGCGCGGCCACGAGGTGTCGGGCACTGACCTGCACGGGGGCCGTGCCCTCGAACAGCTACGCGTCATGGGCGCACGCGTCGAGGTCGGTCACGACGCGGACCACCTCGGGGATGCCGAGTTCGTCGTGGTCTCGACCGCGGTGCCTGCGGACAACCCCGAGCTCCGGTCGGCCCGGTCACGTGACCTGCCGGTGCTGCGGCGCGCCGAGATGCTGGCAGCCCTGATGGACGGATCGCGCAGCGTCCTGGTGGCCGGCAGCCACGGCAAGACCACGACGACCTCGATGACGGTGGTCGCCCTCCACGCCGCAGGTCTGGATCCGTCGTACGCGATCGGGGGCGCGCTGAACGAGACCGGAACCAACGCGCACGCCGGGACCGACGAGCTGTTCGTCGCCGAGGCGGACGAATCCGATCGCTCGTTCCTGGTGTTCGAACCCAGCGCCGTGATCATCACCAACGTCGAGTTCGATCACCCCGACGAGTTCGGATCCCACGAGGACGTCGCTGCGGCGTTCATGGCCTTCGCAGCCCGCCGCAGGTCCGGCGCGCCCGCCATCGTCTGCCTCGACGACCCTGGCGCGGCCGACCTCGTGGAGCGTCTGGCAGATCCGGTGATCACCTACGGGCAGGACCCGCGTGCCGAGCTTCGGCTGGTGGTCAGTGACGACGGTCGGGCGCGCATCAGCCGCGACGACGACCAACTCATCGGGTTCCGGGTAGGGGCACCGGGACGGCACAACCTGCTGAACGCCGTCGCGGCTCTGGCGGTCTGTGAGTGGGCGGGCGTGGATCTGGGGGCCGCGGCCGCGGGGCTGGAACGCTTCACCGGCGCGCAGCGCCGGTTCCAGCGGCTCGGGACGGCCCGTGGCATTGAGGTGGTCGATGACTACGCCCACCACCCGACGGAGCTGCGAGCGACCCTGGAAGCCGCCCGCAGCGCGACCGACGGACGCATCGTCCTGGTCGTCCAGCCCCACCGCTACTCGCGCACACGGGTTCTCGGCGAGGAGCTCGGTCGCGCCGCCGCGGCAGCCGAGGTCGTGGTCGTGACCGAGGTCTACGCCTCGAACGAGGCACCGATCCCCGGCGTCACGGGCGAGCTCGTCGCCGAGGCGGCGCGCAAGGCCGGCGCCAAGGTCGTGTGGCAGCCCCACCTTGGATCGGTCGTCGACGAGCTGGTCGAGGTGGTCCAGCAGGGCGACCTCGTGCTGGTCACTGGTGCGGGTGACGTGACCCAGGTGGGCCCGGCACTGCTCGAGGCACTGCGCCGTGGCTGACGGGTTGGTCGAGGAGCTCCGCGCGACGTGCGAGGGCGCGGTCTCTGCGCAGGCGGACCTGTCGGCGCACACCACGCTCAGGGTCGGCGGTCCGGCGCGAGTGCTCGTCGAGGCCCAGTCCGACCAGGACCTCGCGGCTGTCGGCCGCGCCTGCAGGGACCACGGCGTGCCATGGCTCGTGGTGGGCCGTGGGTCCAACCTGCTCGTGTCGGATCGTGGTTGGAACGGGGTCGCGGTGATTCTCGGGCGCGGCTTGCGCGGGTTCGAGGTTGCGGGGATCACGGTGACCCTGGGTGCAGCCGAGAAGCTGCCCGTGGCTGCGGTGCGCGTCGCCAACGAGGGGCTCAGCGGGTTCGCGTGGGCCGCGGCGGTCCCGGGCAGCGTCGGGGGAGCGGTGCGGATGAACGCTGGCGCCCACGGCTCCGACATGCGCGACGTGCTGGTGGAGGTGGACCTGTTCCGGCTGCGGACCGGCGTGCGCGAGACCTGGCCGGTCGACACCCTGGGGCTGACGTACCGCCACAGCGAGCTGCCCGACGACGCGGTGGTCGTGAGCGCCACCATCCGGTTGGTCCGTGCCGACGCGCAGACCATCCGCGCCGAGATCGACGAGATCAAGCAGTGGCGCCGCGACCACCAGCCGATCAACGAACCCAACTGCGGCTCGGTGTTCACCAACCCCGAAGGTGACTCCGCCGGGCGGCTGGTCGACGACGTGGGCGGCAAGGGCAGCGCGGTCGGGGGCGCCCGCGTGAGCGAGCTTCATGCCAACTTCATCGTGACCGAGCCGGGCGCGACCGCGTCGGACGTGCGTGCCTTGATCGGCCGGCTCCGGCAGGCTGTGGCAGATGAGCACGGCGTGTGGCTGCGTCCCGAGGTGGTGATGGTCGGCCAGTTCGATGACGACGGTCCGGGTACCGGCCTGGAGGGCTCCTGATCGACACCCGGATGGCCGAGCGTCGCGCAGAGGTGCGAGACGAGCGACGGCGCCTGCGCCTGCGCCGGACGCTGACGCTGCTCGGGCTCGCCGCACTCCTCGGGACCCTGGCGATGATCGAGCGCTCCAGCCTGGTCGCGCTCCAGGAGGTCCGCGTCGTGGGCGTGCAGCGGCTCGACGCCCTGGTGGTCAGCGACACGGCGGCCCTGCCGATTGGGACGTCGACGCTGCGCCTGGACCTGGCCGCGGCCGAGGCCCGCATCGAGGCGCTGCCCCTGGTCGCCGCCGCCGACCTGCGGCGCATCGATCCGTTGACCGTGCAGATCACCGTCACCGAGCGCGTGCCGGTCGTGATCGCCGAGGTCGGCCGGACGCGCCTGCTGGTGGATGCCGAGGGTGTCGTGCTGGCACGCGGGCAGGCGGAGCTCGCGGTGATCGCGCTCCCGGCGGGGCCCGTGCCCAGCCCGGGGGACCGGGTCGAGGTGCTGCCCGGCCTGGCCAGTGCCCACACGATCCACGTGGGGCTTCCGGGCCCGCTGCGGATCCGCGTCGCGCGCTACGAGGTGATCAAGCCCGACGAGATCGAGCTGGTGCTCGATGACGGGCGGCGCGTGCGCTTCGGTCCGGCGCAGCGGATCGACGAGAAGGCGCGCGCACTGGGGGCGGTGCTGGAGGATCTGGGCGATGCGCCGGTCGCGTTGATCGACGTGCGGGCGCCCAACGCCCCCGTGGTCACCCGCTGAACGGCCACCGCCACACGGCCCGAGGAGTTCCCCCAGCGGAGCATGTCACGCGCTGAGCGCACGTTCTCGTGCCACGATGCCGCTCAGGGGACCTCGCGCTTGACCGCCCGGCGTGAGGGTGTCTACCTTCCACCCCCACGAGAGGTTTACATAACTATGTACCTCTAGTTGAGGTCAAGAGTTCACACGACACCTGTCACAGAGACGTGTCACACACACCTGGAGGAACCCCGGATGGCGGCACCACAGAACTACCTGGCGGTGATCAAGGTCGTGGGCATCGGCGGCGGCGGCGTGAATGCGGTCAACCGCATGATCGACGCTGGTCTGCGTGGCGTCGAGTTCATCGCCATCAACACCGATGCACAGGCGCTGCTCATGAGCGACGCCGACGTCAAGCTCGACATCGGGCGTGACCTGACCCGGGGCCTGGGCGCAGGCTCGAACCCAGAGATCGGGCGCCAGGCTGCCAATGACCACCGTGACGAGATCATGGAGGTGCTCAAGGGAGCCGACATGGTCTTCGTCACCGCGGGCGAGGGCGGGGGCACGGGCACCGGCGGCGCGCCGGTCGTCGCCGACGTCGCGAAGGAACTCGGGGCGCTGACCATCGGGGTCGTGACCCGTCCATTCCTGTTCGAGGGACGCAGGCGAGCGGTCCAGGCCGAGGGCGGGATCGCCGAGATGAAAGACGAGGTCGACACCCTCATCATCATCCCGAACGACCGCCTGCTGCAGATCTCCGACGGTGACACCTCGGTCGTGCAGGCGTTCCGTCTCGCCGACGAGGTCCTGATGCAGGGTGTTTCGGGGATCACCGACCTGATCACCACGCCCGGCCTCATCAACCTCGACTTCGCGGACGTCCGCACGGTCATGAAGGATGCTGGTTCGGCGCTCATGGGGATCGGCAAGGCGCGGGGCGACAACCGATCCCTCGAGGCGTCGAAGGCGGCGATCAGCTCGCCGCTGCTCGAAGCCTCGATCGACGGTGCACGCGGGGTGCTGCTCATGATCGCGGGTGGCTCGGACCTCGGGCTGTTCGAGGTCAACGAGGCCGCCGACGTGATCACCAAGGCGGCCCACCCCGACGCCAACATCATCTTCGGCGCCGTCATCG
>DASWKO010000211.1:0-6986 GCA_036396595.1 Nitriliruptorales bacterium
GACGACGGCATCGAACTGGGCATCGGCGACGCGCTGGCCCTGGAGCGGGAGCGGGGCAAGCTCCTGCACGGCAGCGAGGACGCGCGGGAAGGTGTGCAGGCATTCGTCGAGAAGCGCCCCGCCCGCTTCACGGGGCGCTGAGGGCGTGATCTGCGTTGAGCCGGCCGTGGCGGCCGTCTCGATGTGTGACGGCCGCCACCTGCCGGCGCGTGGCGTCAGACGCGCTCGAGCTGTTCGCGGATGGCCTCCTCGCGCTCGCCGGTGTGCTCCTTGATACGACCAACCAGTTGGTCGTACTCCCCTTCGGCGACGTCGAGGTCGTCGTCGGTGAGGTCGCCCCAGAGTTCCTTGGCCTTGCCTTTCAACTGGTCCCAGCGGCCTTCCCACTTCAGTCGGCTGTCGGTCTGCATGATCCACCTCCGTGTAGCAGCCTGAGAAAGTTGGCGCGGCCCCGGCTGCGCGAGAGGGCCTGGACCCAAGCTACGCGCCGCGCCGGGCAAGCACCGTGGGCGCAGTGGCCATCCGGATCGGGACCTTGGACCAACGGTCAAGGGGCGGTGGTCGCCCCCTGGGACATGCTGCGCAGATGCCCGACGGGGCACCGATCACGGCGTTCGACAGGAGTTGACATGGCGTTCTTCCCGAGCGGTTCCCACCGGTGGAGCAGGAGCGAGAGCTGGTGGGGGCGTCACTCGCTCAGCATCGTGTTGCTCGTCATCCTGATCGTGCAATCCGTTGCCTTCCACCTCACGGAGGTGCCTGACTGGGCCTCCGACCAGCAGTCGCACGGCGACCCCACGGCGCTGTGGCCGGCGTACTGGCTGCACTACCCGGCCGAGTGGTTCGTGTCGGTCCTGGCGGACACGTACGGCGCATTGCTGCTCGTCGTGCTGACCAAGTGGTTCTACGAGGAAGGCAGCGCCGAGAGCGCGGGCCAGAACTGACAGGGAGGAACTCCCGGCCAGCAGAGGGCGCCACCCACGGGCAGGACCCGCCGGCAACGCCCGGCAGCGAGGACGCGCGCGAAGGCGTGCAGGCATTCATCGAGAAGCGCCCCGCCCGCTTCACGGGGCGCTGACCGCGTCAACGATGGTCGGGCGGCAGTGCGAGCAGGACGTGGGCCGTCACGGGCTGCTCCTTGCCCTTGACCTGGAGCGGCGGTAGCGGCTGGACGACGGTGCCCTCGGGCAGCCGGTCGAGCGTGCCTTCGCCGATCACGACCTTGCCCACCGGCGCCTCGCCCTCGAGCCGCGCGGCGAGGTTGACCGTGTCCCCTGTGATGCCGTGCTTGCGGTGGCCCCGGTCGCCGAGCACGCCCGAGGCGACCTCCCCGCTGTTGACCCCGACCCGGAACCTCGGCCAGTCGGGGTGCGCGGTCGCCACCTCCTGGGCAGCGTCCTGGAACGCCAGGGCCGCCCGCGCAGCCAGCACCGCGTGGTCGGGCTGGTCACCGTGTGGGTTGAACACCACCATGACCGCGTCTCCGATGAGCTGGTGCACGTGCCCGCCCAGTTCCTGCATCAGCGGGACGAGCCGCGAGAAGTAGCTGTTCAGCATCGCGTGCACGTCCTGGGCGTCCGTGCGCTCCGAGAACGGGGTGAAGCCCTGGAGGTCGGCGAACAGCACGCTCACCTCCCCGGTGCCGTGCAGGGTGCGTTCGAGGTACAGGGCGCTGAACCGCTCCTCGTGCCACTCCTGGCGCGCGGCTGTGGCCACCAGCCCGAACGCGGCGAGCATGAGCACGTGCCACTCCCACCACGAGATCCCCCAGTTGACCGCGAAGGCGACGGTGATCGTGGCGCCAGCCAGCAGCGCGCAGGCGATCGCGAAGGCGCGCGCGACGGGGGCGCCACGGTCCCGGTACAGCCGCGCGTAGCCCACGGCGGCCGTGCCGTACGCAGCGGCGCCCACGATCGCGAATGCGACCAGCCAGCCCTTGAGGGTCCCGCTCGCGACGGGTTCGTCGAGGGGCGGCACCTCGGCCAGTGACGCCACCGCCCACCCGACGACGATGACCGCCACGCTGGCTCGCAAGGCCCGTGTGCGCGCCACGATGGCCTGGGCGGTCGCGGCGCTGAACTCGCGTGCCGATGCGGCGACCGCCGCGCTGCCGAGCACCAGCCCGACCGGGGTCGCGAACTCGAACCCGGCGTTGGGGCCCAGGAGCACTCCCGGTGTCGCCAGGGCGTGCAGTCCGAGGAACCCGGCGCTCGCCGTGAACCCCAGCGCGATCAGGAGCAGGCGGGCGTCGCGCCGGCGCTGCGCAGCGACGGTCACGGCGTAGCCCAGCGTCGTGGCCACGCCAGCGGCGGTCAGGACCAGCCAGAAGTGGGCAGGGTGGTTCCTCCAGACCGCGTCGAGGGCGGGCCGGACCCGCAGCAAGGCGAGCAGCGCCAGCGGGACGGCTAGCGCGATCGCGGCGCCCTGGACCGCCCGGTTCTCGCGCCACGCCCGCTGCACCCGTGCCCCCCTCGCGCGTGTCAGCTCGCGACCTCCTCACACGCTGCGACGACCGTAGCGGGTGGAGCCGGGCGACGACTAGGCGTGTCGGAACCGGCGGATACGCGTGGAACAGCACGCCTCAACGTCTGGCCTCGGCTACGGGGCGGCCAGCGTCAGCTCGCCGGTCAGGGGCGTGCCGGGGCGCACGATCGCCCCCTCCTCGGGCGCATCGATGCGGCCCAGCCGTGCCCAGATGCGGTACCCGAGCACGCCCAGCAGGTCGTCCGACGCGGTCGACCGGACCTGCTCCGAGAGTCCGAGGAAGAAGTTCTCCTGCTGGCGCATGAACGGCCGGCAGTGGTAGCTCAGGATGCCGTGCCGCGGGGCGTCGGTGCGGTTGGCGCCGGTGCCGTGGAACAGGCGGCCGTCGAACACCATCGCCGTCCCGGCCGGTGCCTGCGCGGGCAGCGGCGGCGTGGAGGGGGGCTGGGTGCCGTCCGACCGGTGCGACCCCGGGACCACCAGCGTCGCCCCGTTGTCGGCCGTGAAGTCGTCCAGCATCCACATCACGTTGGCGACCACCGGGTAGGGGTACGGGCGTGGCACGTAGCCCTGGTCGGTGTGCAGCCCCATCTGGCTCCCGCCGGGTCCGGCGATGTTGGCCGTGAGGCTCGACAGCAGGCACCCCTCGCCGAGCAGGTGCTCCATCAAGCCGCGCGTCAGCGGCCGCAGCACGAGGTCGCGGAAGACCTGCCCCTTGTTGACCAGCATCCACAGGCGTTGGTTCGCGCCCTCGGTGTCGAGGTAGGCGACGCCGTTCGCCGCTTCGGCGGCCGCCTGCTCGACCAGTCGACCCCGCACCTCGGCGAGTTCGTCCGGGGCCAACGCGTCACCGACGAGCGCGTACCCGTGCTCCTCGAGGTCGGCGCGCACCTCCTCCAGGTCGTCCGTGGGTCGTGGCAGCGTCTGTGGCATCGCTCCTCCATCCTGTGGTCACGTGCTGGCCTGTGGTCACGTGCTGGCTAGTGGTCACGTGCTGGCTACGAGTTCCTGGTCGGTGGCCACGACCTGCAAGGTGCTGCGCCCCGCGACCTCACGGCCTTCCTGGAAGCGGACCGGCAGCGACTCGGACTCGCAGGCGCGGCGGAGGTAGTCGACCACGGCCTTGCCGTCGACGTCGTCCACGCCGTAGGCCTCGACCCGCCCGTCGGGCTGGAGCTGGCACGGCACGAACCCGAGGTCGGTCCCCCCGTCCTCGCCGACCGTGACGTAGGCCATCATCGTCAGGCGGGTGTCGGTGTGCAGCGGGAGGTACGGCCAGCCGTCACGGCGCGCGATGGTGCCGTAGTGGTCGAGATCGGGCTGGTCGTCCGTCGCTGGCGAGAGCCCCAGCTCGTCCATCCGGGCGCACAGCGTCGGCTGGTCGAACACGAAGTGCCCGAGCCCGTACATGATCGGCTTGTCCCCGTACCACTCGAACCCGCGCAATGCGTGGTGGTGGTGCCCAGCGACGATGTCGGCGCCCGCGTCGATCGCGATCCGGGCCACGCGGCGTTCGTGGCCCGTGACGACGAACGGGCGCGTGTAGTCGCCCCAGTGGAAGCTGGCGATCACGACGTCGGCGGACTCCCGCGCGGCCGCGATCGTGTCCCGCAGGATCTCGACGTCACCCGCGACCTCCTTCGACGAGACGACCAGCGGCCCCTCCGGGATCCAGTAGACGTCCTCGGTGGGGTCGGTCACGATCGTGTGCGCGCGGACCGGTGCGAGGCCCGGGAAGTTGCCTCGCGCCTCGTAGCCCTTGGGGAACACGCTCGCGAACGCCACGGTCGCGACCCGCACGCCGTCCACGTCGAGGATCGCGGGGGTCGTCGCCTCGGTCAGCGAGGCGCCCACGCCTGCCGTGGCGATCCCCTGCTCGCGGATGAGATCGCGGGTCGCCAGCATCCCGCGGTGCCCGCAGTCGACGATGTGGTTGTTCGCCAGGCTCATCACGCCGAACCCGGCCGGCGCCAGCGCCGCCACGTTGGTGGTCGGCGCGAACACCGGGATCCCCGTGGACGGGGCGTACTCGGGGTCGTCGCTCAGCACCCCCTCGAAGTTCCCGAACAGCAGGTCCGGGGCGTGCAGGACGTCGAGGACCGGCCGGAACGGCTCGAGGTGGTCGCTCTCGCGCTCGACGAACACGTCTCCGACGAACCCGATCGTCCGTTCGCGGCCCACGTCGTCCCTCCCGGTCGGTCCCGGACAAGGTCACCACGCCGGCGGCAGCCCGCGGCTGTCGTTCGGTACCAGGTCGGGTCCTGACGTTCGTCGTGCCGGCCAAGCCCGCGGGCTCACGTCGTGGTCAGGTCGGGTGCCCCGAACAGCGTGCACGGGTCGTTGCCGGGGTCGCGACGGTCGTCGACGTTGCGGTCGGGCCAGGTGCCGCGGATGTAGCGCGCCCCGCCGTCCATCAGCCGCCAGCAGCCCTGGTTGCCGCGGTCGCCCGGCGTGTGGCCGCCGTCGTCGAACCAGGCCACGGTGGCGTCCTTGACGCAGGTGTAGTCGCCGGGCAGGTAGTAGCAGGCCGGGACGCGCACGTCGGGACTGCGTACGGCCGGGATGGCGTGGAAGCCCTGGTCGATCGTCTGCGGGCTCAGCTCGGGTCCGGCGACCTGGAGCGCGAAGAACAGCATGCGCAGGTCCGGGTACACGCCGCACCACCACAGGTGCAGGTCACGGTCGGCGTGATCGGGCGCCGCCTCCTTGGCCGCCCGGAAGCAGATGCGGTCGTCGAGGTCGTCCGGCGTCAGCGTGAAGGTCGAGACGGCCCGGACGTGGTTCCAGATCCCGGGTGACGCGCGGGCGCTGTCCTTCGCACCGTTGCTGGACTCGGTCGTGCCCGAGGACAGCAGCATGAACTCCGGGAACCAGCCGATCCGCTCCGCCGCGTCCATGAACGAGTAGTCGCCGTTCTCGACCATGACGACCGTGGTCGTGCCGGCCGCCTGGAGGCGGACGACCTCCTGGGTCACGTGCTCGGGGCAGGGGCGGAACTCCTGGTTCCAGCAGTGCTGCTGGTTCGTGGCGGTGTACACGATCTCGGCACCGCACTCCTCCAACCCGGCGATGACGCGGTCGCTGAAGATGCCGAAGTCCGGCGAGACGGCGGGGTCCCCGACGATGACCATGCCCAGGCGCCGGCTGTCGCCCATGTCCTCGGCCACGCCCGTGAAGGACACGGGACTGCCCACCATCACCGAGCAGCCGTAGTCGACCATCGTCGCCGCCCGCTGCTCGATCGACGGGTTGAAGCCCCAGAGCCGCCCGGGGTACCGGCGGAACTTCTCGGCGGACGCGCCGGCGGTCACGTTCTCGGCGGGGATGGCCAGGAAGGCCACGCGGTCGTTGCGGGCGAACTCCTCGAGGTAGGCGTCGACCCCACCGGAGGCGAAGCTGATCACGGCGAACGGGTCGGCCTCGGCCAGCCCTTCGGCGGCCTCCGCCCGCCGGACCTCGGGCTGCGCCAGGATCTCGCCGACCTGGACGAAGAAGTGCGCGCGGCGGCCGTAGAGCTGGTAGCGGGTGTTGAGGATGCGCTCGGCGATGCGCACGAGCCGGAACCACAGGTAGTCGGACTGCTCCCGGTCGAGGTCGAACACACCGTGACGCGGCGGGCGTTCGTTGCCGCGGCTGGTGCCGCTGACGCCGAACTCGTTGGCGTCGACGTGGACCAGGATGCGCACTTCCTCCTCGGTCACGCCCGCGTGCGTCGCGCCACCGTTGTCACCCTCGAAGTGCGCCACGCACGGCGGCGACAGCGGGTCCTCGGTCTGGCGTGGCGGGTTGCCGACGCACCGGAAGGTCGTGGGGCGCGTGCCGATGCCCGGTGGCGGTGGTGGCGGAGGCGCCTGGACCGGCCCGTCTCCCGGGGCGTCCGCCCCGGGCGTCGTCGAGGTCGAGCCGAGCGACAGCGTCGACAGGTCGCCCGAGGTCGGCGGCGGGGGCGTGTCGTCCTCAGGCGGGATGGGGGCGAATTCCAGCGTCTGGGTCGGGTTGGACTGCGGGACGCTCAAGGCACTCGGCAGCACGAACGCCACGACGAGCGCGGCCACCAGGGCGCTGGCCAGGGGCGGGTACCGGCGTGCCCAGTCTCGCTGCCTCGATGAGGCCATCGCGCCTCCGCTGTCCGCTCCCGACCTGCAGGCTACGGGTGGATGCGGCCCCTGTCAGTTGTCGGTCCGTACCAGGTCGTGACGTCTCGTTCGTCTCCCCGCCCAACCAACCGCCTTCCGGCCATCCGTAGCGTCGCAGCGAGCGACAGGAACAGCCCCGTGCCCGACCACGTCCACATCGATCGACTGACCCGTGCGGACCGCATCCACCAGATCCGGCGGTCATGAGACGCCCCGCCCCACTCCCGCCCCACTCCCGCCCCGCTCCCGCCCCGCTCCCGCCCCGCTCCCGCCCCGCTCCCGCCCCGCTCCCGCCCCGCTCCCGCCCCGCTCCCGCATCGAGTGTGCTCGTTACTGTCATATGAGGTAGCAACGGGCACACTCGAC
>DASWKO010000212.1:0-5448 GCA_036396595.1 Nitriliruptorales bacterium
CGTCAGCGTGTCATGATCGCGATGGGCATCGCGCTCGACCCGGACGTGCTCATCGCCGACGAGCCGACGACCGCGCTCGATGTCACCGTGCAGGCCCAGATCATGGACCTCCTCACCGGGATCCAGGAGGAGACCGGCATGGGGATGCTCCTCATCACCCACGACCTCGGCGTCGTGGCCGAGGTCGCTGACGAGGTGGCGGTGATGTACGCCGGGCGCATCGTCGAGACCGGCAAGATCGGCGACATCTTCCGGCAGCCGGCACATCCGTACACGAAGGGGCTGTTGCACTCGATCCCACGCGCCGACCAGAAGGGGCTGTCGCTCGAGCCGATCGAGGGCTCGCCGCCCGACCTCCTGCACATCCCGAGCGGCTGCTCGTTCCACCCGCGCTGCCCGTATGTCCGTGACAACTGCAGGGTCGACGAACCACCTGCCCACGACGTCGCCGAAGGCCGCATCAGCCGGTGCCACTACTGGGAGGAGGTCATCGGTGACTGACGCCGGTGCCAGCACGTCGTCGCTCGGCCGTCCCCTGCTCGAGGTGCGCGACCTCGTCAAGCACTTCCCGATCCGGCAGGGCATCGTCTTCAAGCGCGAGGTGGGCCAGGTCAAGGCCGTCGACGGCGTGTCGCTCACGCTCCACGAGGGGGAGACGCTCGGGCTGGTGGGCGAGTCGGGCTGTGGCAAGTCCACCGTCGCACGCACGATCCTCCGGCTGCACGAGCCGACCTCGGGTCAGGCCGTCTACGACGGGACCGACGTGTTCTCGGTGGGTGCGCAGCGCATGCGTGAGCTGCGCCGCGAGATGCAGATCATCTTCCAGGATCCGTATGCGTCGCTGAACCCCCGCATGACGGTCGCCGACATCATCAGCGAGGCGTGGAAGATCCACCGCGGCGTGCTGCCCAAGGCCAGGTGGCGCGAGCGCACGCACGAGCTGCTGGAGCGGGTCGGGCTGAACCCGGACCACATCAACCGCTACCCACACCAGTTCTCGGGCGGGCAGCGTCAGCGCATCGGGGTCGCCCGGGCACTCGCGCTCGAGCCCAAGGTGATCATCTGCGACGAGCCCGTGTCGGCGCTGGACGTGTCCGTGCAGGCTCAGGTCATCAACCTGCTGGAGGAGATCCAGAACGAGTTCGGGCTGTCCTACATCTTCATCGCACACGATCTTTCGGTCGTGCGTCACATCTCCGATCGTGTCGCGGTCATGTACCTCGGGCGGATCATCGAGCTCGGCGACGAGGACCAGATCTACAACCGGCCGACGCACCCCTACACCCAGGCGCTGCTGTCGGCGGTGCCGATCCCCGACCCCAACTCGGCGGATCGCAAGGAGCGCATCATCCTCGAGGGTGACCTGCCGTCACCGTCCAACCCGCCGTCGGGCTGCAACTTCCGCACCCGCTGTTGGAAGGCTGTGGAGCGCTGCGCGCTGGAGGACCCGGTCCTGGAGGACCGGTTCAACCACGGCCACCCCTCGGCGTGCCTGTTCGCCGAGGAGCGCGAGATCATCCACGCCAAGGAATGACCGCGCACGCCGGTAGTCTCGGCCGCCCAACGCGCCTCCCACAGGAAGACGTCACGTGGCCGATCGACAGCCGATCATCGCCGGCAACTGGAAGATGCACAAGGACCACCTCGAGGCGATCCAGCTCGTCCAGCGGCTGGCATACCTGCTGGACGAGGGCGACTACGAGGGCCAGGACGTGGTGGTGTGCCCGCCCTTCACGGCGCTCCGGTCGATCCAGACCCTGATCGATGCGGAGAACCTGCCGATCGGGCTCGGGGCGCAGAACTGCCACTGGGAGGCAGAGGGCGCGTGGACCGGCGAGATCTCGCCGCGCATGCTCGCCCGCCTCGACGTGTCGTACGTGATCTGCGGGCACTCCGAGCGGCGCCAGCACGTCGGGGAGACCGACCAGATCGTCAACCGCAAGGTCAAGGCGGTGTTCGACGTCGGGCTGACGCCGATCCTGTGCGTGGGCGAGACGCTGGACCAGCGCGAGGAGGGCCGGGCCCAGCAGGTCGTGGTCAGCCAGCTCACCGGCAGCCTGGCGGGCCTCACCGCGGCCCAGGCGGCATCGGTGGTCGTGGCCTACGAGCCGATCTGGGCCATCGGGACCGGCAAGACCGCATCCTATGACGACGCGCAGGAGATGTGCGCGGCGGTGCGCACGACCCTGGGCGGCCTGCTCGGCGCCGAGGTCGCGGCAGGTATCCGCGTGCAGTACGGCGGCTCGGTCAAGCCGGGCAACGTCAAGCAGCTCATGAAGCAGCCGGACATCGATGGCGCCCTGGTCGGCGGAGCAAGCCTGAACAGCGATGACTTCGGACTCATCGTGGGGCACCGTCGGTGACGTAAGATCACGGCACCCCCGGACCCGCAGCACTACCATCGGACCGAGTCCTGGAAGTAGGTGACCCGTGAGCAAGCGCATGAGCAAGCGCAACGAGGGCGGTCGACGGGAGGACCCGCTGGGGTCACTCCTGGGACCGCTCGAGCAGGACGTGATGGAGATCGCCTGGCGTCTGGGGGATGCGACCGTGCGCGACGTGCACGACGTCCTCGCCCAACGCCGTGAGATCGCCTACACCACCGTCATGACCACCATGAGCCGCCTGGCCACCAAGGGCTATCTGCGGCGCGACGCCACGGGTCTGGCCCACCGCTACGTGCCGGCCGTGTCCAAGGACGCGTACGGGCGCTCGGCCGTCGCCCAGGTCATGGGCTGGCTGGTCGAGCGCTACCCCGAGCCCGCCGTGGCGTACCTCGCTCACGTCGTCGACGGCGTCGATGACGTGACGATCGAGCAACTCCGCGCTGCGGTGGACGTGCAACGTTCGCAGGAGCGCTGAGGCTTGTTCGGCACCGACGTGCTGCTCAGCATCCCGACCGAGTCGGTCGCGGTGCGGGCCGTCGTGGCGTCGGTCGCCGGGCTGCTGCTCGTCCGGCTGCTGCTGGCGCTGACCGTCCGCCAGCCCAGGTTGCGAGCCGCTGCGGTGCTGGTCCCGACGCTCGCCCTGGTGGCCGTGGTGGCGGGGAGCTGGGGTGACGCGCACCTGCCGTCGTTGATGATCGCCAGCGAAGCCGACAACGCCTTCGCGCTGCCGTTCCTCGATCACTACCTGCGGTGGGCACCCGTGACGTGGCCGGCGGCGGCGGGCTTGTGGGGTGCCGTGGCCACCGTTTGTGTGAGCGTGCGGCTGTCGCGCACGATCCGGGCCCGCAGGACCGCGGCTGGGCTGTTCACGCTGCGCACGACCTCACCGGGGCGGCTGAGCTCCACGGTCGAGACGGTCGCCGCCGGGCTTCGTGTCCCGCCGCCTCCGACCGCGGTGGGCGAGGTCGTGCACGGTGGGGCGTCGGTCATCGGGATCCGTCACCCGGTGCTCCTGGTCGACCGGGAATTGCTGGCCACCCTCGACGATCAGGAGCTCGAGGGGCTGGTCGCGCACGAGCTCGCGCACGTCCGACGTCGCGACAACCTCGTCGCGCTGCTGGCGGGAGTCTGTCGCGACCTGGCGTTCTTCGTACCAGGCGGCCGCTGGGTGATCCGGCAGCTCCACTACGAGCGTGAGGCAGCCGCCGATGCGCTGGCGGTCGAGGTCACCAACCGCCCGGGCGCGCTGGCCAGCGGGTTGCTGAAGGCGATCGAGTCGCGCCAGCCGGTGGCCGTCGGGGCTGCGTTCTCCCCTGGCAGCACGCTGGAATCGCGCGTCCGGCGGCTCTGTGCCGACACCATCACCACCTCCAGCGCACGGCGGGCGTTCGAGGGCTCGGCCATTGCGGGCGCGCTGGTCGTCAGTGTGACGCTGGCCATCGGGCTGCCGGCGTGGCTCGCCCACGGTGGCGACGCCGACGCCGGCCTGCGGTACGGGTTGGCCGTGCTCTGGTCCAGCCGCGCGACCGACCCGGCTCCGGTGCCGACGGACCAACCCACCGCGTTCGCCGTCTACCGTGACACGGGCTTCGTCGGGCCAGCCGACGAGACCGTCGAGAAGATCTCGCTGGTCGACGACGGCCGTGAGCTCAACCCTGCGTTGCTGCGACTGGACCCGATCGACGGTACGTCGCCTGCCGGGCGCGCGGGTTGGTGGCTGGAGCGTCCCAGCCTCGGCCTCACGCCGAGCCCGCCGAACACGATCGACGCCGAGATGCCCGATTGGCGCGGGACCTCCCTGCTCGAGGTCGACGCCGTCGGTGGCGTGGGGGTGGGTGTCTACCTCCTCTCGGACATGCGCGGCTGACCGACGGCGGCGGGGCGGCTCGCTGGTACGATCCTGGGCCCCGTCCCACACGTCTCTGCGCCCGGAGCACTCCGCCGTGACCATCGTCCTCATGTCGTTCCACGTGCTGTTCTCCACGATCCTCGTGCTGTTCATCCTCCTGCACCGCGGTGCGGGTGGGGGGCTGTCGGACATGTTCGGTGGTGGGGGCGGGATGGGTGGCCTCCAAGGTTCGGCCGTGGTCGAGAAGAACCTGGACCGGCTGACCATCGCCTGCGCGGTCGGGTTCGTCGTCACGAACGTGCTGCTGGTCATGACGACCTGAGGGCCACGCGCTTGAGCTCGAGGTTGCGCGCGCCGACTGCGTCGACCGCGCTGGCCGTCCTGGTCCTGGTCCTGGTCCTGGTTGCGCCCGCCTGCACGCGGGCCGCGCCGACCGATCCATCGGCGAGCCCGGGCACCAATGGTCCGGGCTCGCCGACGGCTGTGGGCTCACCAGCGTCGGGTGGCGAGCTGCGCTACATGCTGCGGTACGACCCGGAGTCGATCGACCCAGGGTTCGTGCTCGAGAGCGAGGGTGCGGTGGTGGTCGACGCGCTGTTCGACAGCCTGCTGGCCTACGACGACGACCTGCGGCCGGTCCCGGCCGTCGCCGAACGCTTCGAGGTCGACGAGACCACAACCCTCTACACGTTCCACCTGGATCCGGACGCGGTCTTCCACGACGGCAGCCCGGTCGATGCGCAGGCCTTCGTCCGGGCCTGGAGCCGCATCGTGGACGGCACCGCCGACGACCTGTCGCCCAACGCGCACCACCTCGCGGCTGTCGCCGGCTACGAGGAGTCCCGACGTGACGGGACGCCGCTTGCTGGAGTGGAGGCCGTCGATGCCCAGACCCTCCGGGTGACGCTGCAGTACCCGTACGCGGATTTTCCTGCCGTCGTGGCTCACCCGGCGCTGGGACCAGTCCCTGCGGCGGCGGTCGAGGACACCGTCAACTTCCGTGAGGCCCCGATCGGCAACGGTCCGTTCAAGATGGCCGGTCCGTGGCAGCACGACGAGTTCATCCGTGTGCAGCGGTTCGAGGACCACCACCGCGACGTCCCCAAGCTGGACGAGGTCGTCTTCCGGATCTATCGCGGCGACGATGCCGAGGAGCAGGCGTACGCGGACTTCGAGGAGGGGCTGGTTCACGTGGCGACCGTGCCACGTGAG
>DASWKO010000213.1:0-19568 GCA_036396595.1 Nitriliruptorales bacterium
CCTGCTCGGTGCGGCCAGCCACCACGCCGGCGAACAGCGCACGACCCCGACCGTGCTCCCTGGGATCCATGAAGCGGTCGAGCTCGGCCTCGAGCGCCTCGAGACGGTGGTGGACCGCCCGCCACTCGTCACGGCCCAGCTCCTGCTTCGTCGAGGCACGTACCGCCTTGATCCGGCTCTGGATCTCGAGGCGCGACGGAGGTTGCGGGGCGGCGGCCTGGTCGGGCGTGATCCCGACGTAGAACGACAGGACGCCGACCTCGTCATCGAATTCGAGCAGGGACTCGAGCAGGGCGTTGTCGATCATGTGTCCCACCGTAATCGAGGTCGGGGGCGCCCGTGAGGTCGCGCCTGCCCATCCGTCCGTGCCCGGCCACCCAACCACGTTCGCAGCCCCCGTGGGTAGGTTCGGCGCATGTTCCCCCGGGCGGTACGCATCGCGACCATCGGCGGCATCGACGTCCGCGTCGACCCGTCCTGGATCGTCATCGCCCTGCTGGTGGTCTGGAGCTTCACGCGGCGGTTCCAGGTGAGCTATGGCCACCCCCTGGCGCTGGCACTGGCGCTGTCGGTGCTGGCCGCCACGCTCTTCTTCGCATCGGTGCTGGTCCACGAGCTGGCGCACGCGCTCGAGGCCGAGCACCGCGACATCACCGTCGGCGGCATCACGCTGTTCCTGTTCGGCGGCGTCACCGAGACCCACGTCGAGGCCCAGCGACCGCGCGACGAGTTCATCATGGCGGCCGTCGGCCCGTATGCCTCGCTCGTGGCCGCCGCGCTGTTCGGTCTGCTGGCGACCGCCGCGGGCTACTACGGAGGCACGTTGCCCGGGGCGCTGGCCGACGTGTTCGGCGTGCTCGGATGGATCAACCTCGGGCTGGCCATCTTCAACCTCATCCCTGGTGCGCCGCTGGACGGGGGCCGGGTCCTGCGGTCAGGCCTGTGGGCGCTGCTGAAGGACCGCGACCGCGCCAGCCGCTGGGCCGCCCGCGCCGGGCAGGTGGTGGCCTCGCTGCTTCTGGTGACGGGCGCCTACCAGGTGCTGGCGGTCGAGGGGGCCCTGGTCAACGGACTGTGGTTCACCCTCATCGGGTGGTTCATGTTCCAGGCTGCGAGTGCCGAGATCGCCCAGACCGAGCTGCGCGGGCTGCTGCGCGGTCGCACGGTGCGGGCGCTGCTGGGCCCCGACCCGGTGTGGATCCCCGAGCACCGCACGCTGGCGATGGTCGTCGACCTGCTCGCCGCTGACACCGCCCATCGCGTGTTCCCCGTCGTGGACGAGGACGGGGAGGAGGTCCTCGGTGCGCTCAACCTGGACGACGTGCGCGACGTCGAGCCGTTCGATCGGGCGTTCCGCACCGCGGGCGACCTCATGCGCCCGCTCGCCTCGCTGCCCGCGATCGAGGTGGACGCGCCGCTCGAGGCGCTGTTGGAGCTCCAGCGTGAGACCGCCATCGTCCGGGTGATGCACGGCCCCGAGCTGTGGGCGCTGCTGACCCGGACCGAGATCGCCCGGGCCATGCTCCGGCTGCGCGACCTGGAGTCCGGGAGCCGCCGTCGGATCGGCGTCATGAGGCGGCGGTCGGACGAGCGGTGATGCGTCGCATCCTCTACGCGCTCTCGGCGATCACGATCGTCGGAGCCGGGTTCGCCGTGCCGATGCCGGTGGTCGAGATCGCGCCCGGGGACGCCCCGCCCATCGCCCCGTTGATCGAGATCCAGGGTCAGTCGATCACCGAGGTGACCGGGTCGCTGCACCTGCTGACCGTCAACCTCAAGCCGCCCTCGCTGGCGGAGGTCGTCCGGGCGCGGCTCGACGACCGGCGCAGCCTCACCCGCATCGAGAACGTCATCCCCGAGGGCGTCGACCGCGATGTCTACTTCGAGGAGCAGCGCCGGGTGTTCGAACTGAGCTTCGACGTCGCAGCCGCGATGGGCGCCCGCCTGGCCGGCTTCGAGGTGGACGTGCGCACGGCGCCGGTCGTCGCCGAGGTGATCCGCGGTGGCCCGTCGCAGGGCATCCTCGAGCCGGGGGACGTCGTGGTGAGCATCGACGGCGTCCAGGTCGACACCGGCCAGCAGCTCGCGGACGCGACCGGGACGTTCGAGATGGGTGCCACGATCCCGCTCACGATCGAGCGTGCCGGCCAGCCGATGCAGGTGCAGGTCCAGGCCGGCCAGACCGCACAGATGAACCGGCCAGGCCTCGGGGTGACGGTGGCCGGCGACACCCTGCTCGACGTCGACCTGCCGTTCGTCGTCGACCTCGGGCCCACCCGCATCGGTGGCCCTTCGGCGGGGATGATGATCGCACTCACCGTGTACGACCTGCTGGCCGACGAGGATCTGGCGGACGGCCGGATCATCGCCGGGACCGGGACCATCCGCCTCGACGGCACGATCGGCTCGATCAGCGGCATCCCCGGGAAGGTCGCCGCGGCCGAGCGCATCCACGCCGACATCATGCTCGTCCCCGGGCTGCTGGTCGACGAGGCCGAGGCGGCGCTGACCACCGACATGCGGATCATCGGCGTCGCCACGATCGATGACGCCCTGGCAGCCCTGCGCGACCGATCCCCCAGGGCGCCCGTCCCCGACGAGGCGTGACCCAGGGCTCGCATCCACCGGTTCGGGTGCGCCGCGCCGGCTGTCAGGTTGTGGCAGCAGGCTCGGGGGTGCCGGTACGGGCGGCTGCAGCGTCGCGGCAGCGGCGCACGAACGTGCCCAGCAACTGCATCCCCGAGGGCGTCAGCACGCTCTCGGGGTGGAACTGCACGCCTTCGACGTCGAGCTCCCGGTGCCGCAGGCCCATCACCAGCCCGTCGCCAGTCTCGGCGGTGACCTTCAGCACGCTGGGCATCGTGTCGCGCTCGACGATCAACGAGTGGTACCGGGTCGCGTCGAACGGGACCGGCAGGCCCTCGAGCACGCCCTCGCGGCGGTGGTAGATGGGGCTGGTCTTGCCGTGCACCAGCTCGGGGGCGCGCACGATGGTGCCGCCGTAGACGGCCGCGATGCACTGGTGGCCCAGGCACACGCCCAGCAACGGCCGGACACCTGCGAGCCGCCGGACGACCTCGTTGCTCAGACCCGCGTCGTCCGGATCACCGGGCCCGGGGCTGATGACGATGCCGTCCGGTGGCGAGGCAGCCAGCTCGTCGACCGAGAACGCGTCATTGCGCACGACCTCGACGCTGGCCCCCAGCTCACCCAGCTCCTGAGCCAGGTTGTACGTGAAGGAGTCGTAGTTGTCGATGATCAGGATGTCGGTCACCGTGCGTCCTCGTCGTCCGTCGCCGCTGCCTCCGGACCAGGGGTCAGGATGCCACCCGAGGCGCGCTGGTCGCCCGTGGCGTGCGCGGACGCCGCATCCTCGGTGACCAGCGTGAACCAGCCGTCGGCGTCCACGCACGCCCGGTCGCCGGTGTCGAACCAGCCTGCGTCGTCGCCGTCCATCGCCCCGGCCTGCGTCGCCGCTGCGGGTCCGGTACCCGGCACCTCACCCGGCGGGGCCCACCGCACGCGCGTGACCTGGGGTCCCCGGACCAGCAGGCGGCCGGTACGACCGGGCTGGACGAGCGCACCGGGGTCGTCGAGCTCGACCAGGCAGGCGAGGGTGTCGCTGACCGGCAACCCGATCGCGTCCACCGAGGCACGCCCGTACACCGGGTTCGCGTGCGTCAGCCCTGCGGCGGCCACCGGCCCGTAGGCCCGCCGGAGCCGGGCGCCGTGGGTCGCGATCGCGAACCGATCCACCGTGTCGCCGTCCAGGCTGCCGGTGACCGCCAGGCAGGCCCGTAGCGATGCCAGGTCCGCGGAGGTCGCCGCGAGCTTGCCGAACAGCTCGGCGGAGCCGCGCAGGAGCGTGGGCCGGCCGGACTCGATGGCTGCGGCGACCGCGTCCGGTTCGCCCACCGGCGCGATCACCACGGTAGCGGCGGACAGCACCGGATCCAGCAGCCCGGCGACCAGCGCGTGGGGATCGTCACTCGGCCCGACCACGAGGATGCGCTCCCGACCCGCCTGCACGTCCGGGACCCACAGCCGGGACTGGAACGCGGCTGCGACCAGGTGGCGGTGCGCGAACGCCAGCGGCTCACCAGCCTGGTCGAACAGCACCGCCGCGGTGTCCGTGGGATCCGCATGACGCTGCGGCGACCGCCGTGGCTGGACGGTGTCGATGAGATCGGCGAGCTGCAGCACGTCGTCGCGCGCGGTGACGCGCCGGTAGGTCCCCGTGCCCCGCGACCGAAGCCGGTGCAGGACCCGACGGATGCGCGGCAGCCAGTCCCCATCGGCGGTCACGATGGTGCGCTGCAGGGCCGGCAGCGCACCGCGGATGGAACGGACACGGTCGATGCCCGCGGGCCCGGTCACCAGCACCCGTACCCCCGTACGCGCCAGGCGGCGGTGGACCTCGGTGTCGGTGAGTCCCGGATCCACGGGGACCACGGCCGCGCCGAGCCGCCAGGACGCGAAGCACGCGACCGCCCAGCCGGGGCCGCGGTCCAGCAACAGCCCGAGCGGACGCCGGTGATCCACCCCGAGCCCCTCGAGCGCACCTGCGAACCGGTCGACGACGTCGACCAGGTCGCGGTAGCTCAGCGACACGCCCGGCGCGTCGAGGGCGACGGTCCCGGGGAAGTCCCGCACCGCATCATCGAGGAACCGGCTCAGCAGGACCCCGGGGTAGCCGTACGTCGGTGGGACGCCCGGCGGGTACGAGTCGACCCACGTGCGCGCGACCGTCCGGGGGTCGGGGCCCGTGCCGCCGTCGAGAGCGTGCGGCACAGCGGGCTCCGGAGGGCCGGGGAGGGGCTGCGGAGTGTACGGCCACCTCGCCGGGCCATACTGCGCCGTGCCGACGACCGCCCTCCCCGACGACCTCCGCGCCGAGCGCGAGCGCATCGACGTGCACCTCGAGGGCTACCTGGACACCGCATTGGCGCGCGTGACGGACCTGCATCCGTCGCTCGAGGTGGCCGCCGAGGAGCTGCGGGCGTTCGTGCTCGGGGGGGGCAAGCGGCTGCGGCCGCTGTTCATGGTGACGGGCTTCGTCGGCGCACGTGGCGGCTCCAGCGGTGCCGTCCTGGGGGCGGCGCTCGCACTGGAGCTGCTGCACACGTGCGCGCTGCTGCACGACGACGTGATCGACGCATCACCGACGCGGCGAGGCCGGCCGACGGCGCACGAGCGGTTCGCGACCTACCACGCCGAGCACGCGTACCACGGCGACGCCCAGGCGTTCGGGCGGGCCGTCGCGATCCTCCTGGGCGACCTGGCGTTCGTGCAGGCCGACGACGCGCTGCTCGGGTGTGCCGTGCCGGGCGACCGGCTGCTGGCCGCCCTGCGCGTCTTCACCACGCTGCGCGAGGAGGTGACCGCCGGCCAGTACCTCGACACCGTCGCGGCACACGGGCACGAGACCTCCAGCGAGCTGGCTCTGGAGGTCGCCAGCCTCAAGTCCGGGCGCTACACGGTTGCCCGGCCGCTGCAGCTCGGCGCCACCCTGGCCGGCGACGACGCGCTGGCGGGAGCCCTGTTCGAGGTCGGGCTGCCGCTTGGAGTCGCGTTCCAGCTCCGTGACGACGTGCTGGGCGTGTTCGGCAACCAGGCCGCGACGGGGAAGCCGACCGCTTCCGACCTGGCCGAGGGCAAACGGACCCTGCTGGTCACCGAGACGCTGCGTCGACTGGGCCCGGCGGACCGCGAGGTGTTCACCGCCCACCTGGGGGACGCCGACCTGGACGTGCACGGGCAGGCCACGCTGCGCAGGCTCATGACCAGCTCAGGGGGGCGAGCGGCGGTCGAGCAGCGCATCGGGGCACTGACCGATGAGGCGCGCCGGCGCGCCGGCGCGCTGGATCTGGCGGCCCCCGCGGATGCATGGTTGGACGCCCTGGTCGAGCTGATCGTCACCCGCAGCAGTTGACGGTCAGACGGCGATCGGCCCCTGGAGGTCCTCGGTGGCGGCTGCATCCGGGTCGCGCTCGGCGTTGAAGGCGCCGCCGATCAGCAGCGCGGCGCCGGCTAGAGCCAGCAGCACGAGCGTCGCCAACGTCCCACCGAGGACCGCGCCGACGAGTCGGCCGACCTCGCTGTCGCCCAACCCGAGCCCGGGGCTGGCCTGGAGGTAGACCCGGTACCCCGTCCCGAACACGAACAGCAGGGCGGTCGCCACGACGGCGCCGGGCACGTCCCGCGTCCACGAGCCGTGGCCACCCCGTGCGTAGCGGTAGAGCGCCGAGAAGAACGCAGCCACCCCGGCGGCCAGCACGACGTACCGGGTGACGGCCCACGCGCCACGCGCGATCACACCGACCCCGGCTGCGTCCGCCGTGCCCAACAGGACCCCCAGTGCCGGTCCGACGACAAACGCGACCAGCGCGAAAGCGGACAGGGCCACGCCGGCCAGCGTGAAGGTCAGCGCCGCCAGCCGGTCGTGCCACCACGGCCGCGTGCCGTCGGTGCCGTACATGGTCGACAGCGCGCGGATGGCTCCGAGGAACCCGCGGGACGCGACGACGAGCAGGATCAGCAGCGAGATCGACAACAGCGTGGGGCGGGACTCGAACAGCGTGTCCAGAGACTGCAGGACGCCCTTGCGGGCGTCGCCTGCAAAGGTGAGCGTGGCCGCCCGACGGATCGCGGCCTGGACCTCCAACAGGGTGTGCTCGCCGAGCACGCCGACGACCGCGATCGTGGACAGCAGCAGCGGCACGACCGAGATGGCACCGAAGAACGCCAGCTCCGCGGCGACCCCGACCAGGCGGACGCGATGGACCCGCCGGTAGACCGACCGCAGGTCGTCCTCGACTCGGCGGGCCAGTTCACGGGGTGCGGGTCCCACCGTCAATCAGCAGCGACCGCCACCGGGCTGGATGCCGCTCCTTCCAGCGTCGGGTCGTCCTGGTACTCCTGGAACCACGGGAACACGACCGCGAACAGCAGGTAGAGCACGATCACGGCCGCCAGCACCACCAGGACGAAGCGGACCGTCCGTGACCGCCCCGAGCGGGCGGGCGGCTGGTCCGGCGCGGGGTCGCTGGCTCGGGGTGTGGGGCCTTCCACGGCGGCTGTCCTGATCGTCGGAACGGTGACGCACCCCCAGCCTGCCACAGCCAGCGGCAGAGCGCGCTGGGGGTGGCGGTGCGCAGGCGGTGACCGGGCCGCTCACGCCTCAGCGGAGGCGCCGGCGGGCGTCGCGTCCACCAGAACGGCGAAGACCACGAGCCGCCGCGCGGCGCTGAACCGCGGGTGGCAGGTGGTCAGGGTCAGCGTGGGCTCACCGGTGCCCAGAGGGTCGCGACCGATGACCCAGAACGCGCGCGGGTCGACGATCTGCTTGCGGCGGAACTCGTACACCCACTGGGTGCGGTCCCGGTCCACCACGTGGATGAGGTCGCCCTCCCGCAGTGCATCCAGGTGGTAGAAGGGCGCGCCGTAGGTGGTGCGGTGGCCGCTGAGCGCGAAGTTGCCCTGCTGGCCCGGAGCGGCGGTCTCCGGGTAGTGCCCGGGCCCCTTGCGCAGGTGGCCCAACGTGACGCCCTCGACCACCAGCAGGGGGTCCTCGTGCACGATCGGCTCGTCGGAGCCCGGCCGCTCGAACCAGATCGCCGCGTACGCGTCTCCCGGATCGACCTCCTCGGCCGTCGCCGTCACGGCCTCGGGATCGTCCGGCGCCCGGCCGGGCAGCGCCTGCTCGATGGGGCCGAATTCGAGTTCGAACTGCTCGAGCAGCTCGTTCTGAGCACGCTCGGTCTCGAGGTTGGTGTAGAACAGCAGGTAGACCAGGTACAGGACGATCACCATGCCGGCGCCGATCAGGGTCCACCCGATCCCCCGGATGACCTTGACGCCCACGCTGGCTCCGTCCACCTCGCCGTGACCGCGCCGTGACCTCGACGGGTCCTGGCAGGGTAACCGGAGCAACCTCGGCAACGTTCCCGACCGGGTCTGTCGGCGGCTCGCGGAGCACCCTGGGTACCCTGGTCAGCCACACCGTCACAGCGTTGGAGCCGCCCGTGCCCGAGAGCAAGCACCGCCGCAAGGGCAAGTACCGTCCGCGTCCGCGTCAGGTCGAGGGGCAGAAGACCAACCCCACGCCGTCACCGCCGTGGGTGCCGGGCATCGGGGCTGGCCTGTTGGGGCTGGGCGTGCTGGTGATCCTGCTCGGCTACTTCACCGAGATCCAGGGCCCCGTCTTCGGCCCGAACTTCATGCTCATCGTCGGGTTCGTGTTCCTCGCCCTCGGCTTCGGCTTCCTCACGCAGTGGCGGTGAGCTGAGCCGTGCCGGTGTACGAATACGTCTGCCAGGACTGCGGCGAGCGGGTCGACCGCATCCTGCCCCACAGCCGCGCCGGCGCCCCCGGCCACTGCCCGGCCTGCGGAGCCGACCGCCTCGACCGCCGGTTCTCCCGGGTGGCGGTGAAGCTCGAGGGCTGGGGCTTCTCGAAGAACGACGCGATGGTCCCCGACCGCCCGGGCGGCCGCAACGACTGGAAGCAGGTCAAGGACAAGGCCGAGCGCCTGAGCGACACCGGCTCCCTGGACTGACCGCACCGAGCGCACCGACCCTGCGTCGGGCGGGGTCAGCTCATCGGCAGTTCGGTGCGCTCGTACATGTTCTGGCCGCAGTGGCGCGGGGGACGGTCGGCGCCCCGGGTGACCAGCACCAGCTCGGCGCCGCACGGCTCGCACCAGTACAGCACCCGGTCGTCCGCGGACACGGGCTCGGGACCGGCCCGCTGCTGGTCGAGGTCCTGGCCGTACGCCCCCATGCGGAACGAGCGCAGCGTGGCCAGGCCCCACTGGAGGATGAGCAGGCCGAGCAGCGGCGCCAGGACGTAGCGCCACTGGGTGAGCGCGCCCAACGCGAGCGCGCCCACCAGGGCGACGACGATCACCAGAACCTTGATGGCGAACCGCTCCCGCGTCGCGGCGTGCTCAGCTCTCGAGCCGCTCGAGGATGGTGGCGTTGGCCATGCCGCCACCCTCGCACATGGTCTGCAGGCCGTACGTCGCGCCGGTCTGCTCCATCGCGTTGACGAGCGTGGTCATCAGGCGTGCGCCGGAGGCTCCCAGCGGGTGACCCAACGCGATGGCTCCGCCGTTGACGTTGACGTTGTCGAGGTCGGCGCCGAACTCCTCGGCCCAGGCGAGCACGACCGGCGCAAAGGCCTCGTTCACCTCGAACACACCGATGTCGTCGATGGACAGACCGGAACGCTCCAGCGCCTGCCTGGTCGCCGGGATGACGCCGGTCAGCATCATGATCGGGTCGTCACCGGCCACCGCGAAGGTGTGGAACCTCGCGCGCGGCGCCAGCCCCAGCTCCTCGGCCTTCGACCGCTCCATCACCAGCATCGCGGCGGCGCCGTCGGAGATCTGCGAGGCGTTGCCGGCGTGGATCACCCAGTTGATCTCGGGGAAGCGCTGCGACATCGCCTCGTCCTGGAAGGCGGCACGCAGGTTGGACAGCGACTCGACCGTGGTGTCGGGGCGGATGCCCTCGTCGGTCGACACGAGCTGGACCCCGTCCTCGGTCTCGACCTTGACCGGCAGGATCTCACGCTCGAACCGGCCCGCCTCGGTGGCCTGATGGGCCTTGGCGTGCGAGCCCGCCGAGAAGCGATCGAGGGTCTGCCGATCCAGCCCCCACTTGGCGGCGATGAGCTCGGCCGAGATGCCCTGGCCGACCATGCCCCCCGCGTAGCGCCCGTTGACCGACTCAGGGAAGGGCCAGCCGTTCACGATGGTGGAGCCCATCGGCACGCGACTCATGACCTCGACCCCGCAGGCGATCGCGACGTCGTACGCGCCTGCGATGACCCCCTGGGCCGCGAAATGCGCCGCCTGCTGCGAGGACCCGCATTGGCGGTCGACGGTCGTGGCCGGCACCGACTCGGGGAAGCCAGCGGCCAGCACGGCGTTGCGGCCGATGTTGACGCTCTGGTCGCCGACCTGCGAGACGCAGCCGGCGATGACGTCCTCGACCTTGCCCGGGTCGATCCCGGTGCGCTCGACCAGCGCCTGCAGGGTCTCGGCGAGCAGGTCGACGGGGTGCCAACCGCTCAGCATGCCCTTGCCCGGCTTGCCCCGGCCGGTCGGGGTCCGGACGGCGTCGACGATGACGGCTTCGCGCATGGCGGTGGCTCCTGGGGATCGGGGGTGGGGCCGTGACGGCTCGCCCCGAGGATACGCGTCAGCCCGCGGGTACACCTCAGCGAAGGCTCGACCGCGCCCCCGGTACCGTCGCCCGCATGCCGCTGCGCGCCGTGATCTTCGACTTCGACGGGCTGCTCGTCGACACCGAGCAGCCCAGCTACGAGGCGTGGTGCGAGCCCTTCGCCCAGTGTGGGGTGGAGCTGGCGCTGGAGCGCTGGCTCCAGGTGGTCGGGACCCACGACGCCGTGTGGGACCCGCTGACCGAACTCGAACAACTGACCGGCCAACGGGTCGACCGGGAGGCGCTGACGGCGAGCACCGAGGCGCGGTTCCGCCAGCTCGCCGACCGCCAGCCCTGCCGACCAGGCGTGCTGGCCCTGCTCGACGAGGTCCGTGACGCCGGCCTGCCGGTGGCGGTCGCCAGCAGCTCCCGGCACACGTGGGTCGAGTCGCACCTGGCACGCCTGGGCCTGCGCGATCGGTTCGACGCCGTGATCGGCCGCGACCTGGTCGGCTGGAGGGGCAAGCCCGACCCCGCCGTCTACCTCGAGGCGCTGCGACACCTGGGCGTGGCTGGCTCCGAGGCGATCGCTCTGGAGGACTCCACCAACGGCGTGCGATCCGCGGTCGCAGCCGGGATCCCGGTCGTCGCCGTCCCGAACGCGATCACGCGCGGACTGGAGTTCGAGCACGCGCTCGCCGTGCTCGACTCCCTCGAGAACGTCACGCTGGCCGATCTCGTCGAGCTCGCCTCGCCGCGGCGCCGCGCGGAGACCGACCAGATGTGAGCGGCTGGAGCACGCGTCGGGGCCCGCGCCACGCGGGTAACGCCGTGGAGGCCGCCCCGGGTGGGACGGCCTCCTGTGCGTGTCGAGCAGCATCGGGGTCAGTAGGCCGAAGCCTTGACCCCCCAGACCACCAGCAAGGCTGCCAGCAGCCCGGCGACGGCAACGCCGGCGCCTGGGTACGTCTGGGTGAGCAGCTCGTAGAGTTCCACCACGAACTCCACAGCAACCACCTCCTCGGGTCGAAGTCACCCACGTAGATGGATCACCACGCGGGTTGCACCCCACGCACCTGAGGTATCGACGTTGACGGGCTAGTCCTTGAGGACCACCTTCGGACGGCCGACCCACGAGTGGCACCACCCGGCCGGGTCACGTGACCGGCATGGTGGCGGACCACCCCGACGTAGCCCAGACGCGGCCTGGGGGCTACCGCGTGGTGAGCACCCGGACCTTCGCGCCCTGGTCTCGCAGGTCGGTCCGATCGCCCCGACCGACCAGCGACACCGAGACGGCCACGACCGAGGAGGCCAGCAGCGCCCACGCGAACGGCGCCAGCCTGGGCACACCGGAGGCGAACGTGACCTCGCCCCATGCGCCGGCCAGGTCGTTGCCAGCGGCCACCAGGCCGGCACCGAGCGCCCCCACGAGACCCGCCACGCCGCCCACCGTCACACCCACCGTCGTCGCACGCGGCCACAGCACCAGGAGCATCGGCACGACCGCAGCCGTGGCCAGCAGGTCGGCGATCAGGAACAGCCGCAACACCGAGTAGCCCTGGAGCGCGACGGCCACCGCGGGCACCAGGAGGACGGCCGTGGCCACGCGCGCACCCGTCAGCGACAGCCGGGGACGCTCGGCGACCACGAGCGAGGCCAGGCCGTTCTCGAGGGTGTCCACCGAGCTGGCCACCAGCGCCATGCCGAGCACCAGGACGACCGCCGCGACCGGTGTCGCCACGCTGGACAGCAGCGCGAAGAACGGCGCAGGGGGGCTGCCGAGGTCCACGCCCACACCGATGGCCAGCACCCCCATGAGGCCAGCCGCGATCACGATCGGCGTCGACAGCAGGCCGCCGAGCACGGCACCCCGTCGCAGGGCCCGGTCGTCCTCGGCGGCCCACACCCGCTGCCAGTAGCCCTGGTGGAACAGGTTGGCCGCGGTGACCGCGATGACCAGCGTCAGCGCGGCCTCGACGCCGACCCGATCCACCTTGATCAGGCCCGACGCCTCGAACGCCTGGCCGGGCGAGGCGACGGTGGCCACGATCGCCGCGATGCCCAGCGCGATCAGCACGACCACCAGCCAGGCCTGCCAGCCGTCCGTACGCAGCGAGGCCGGCAGCCCCCCGATCGCGGTGTAGGCCAGCGTCGTGAGCGCGACCAGGACGATCCCGATCCAAGCCGGGATCCCTGCGGTGATCACGCCGATCGCACCGACCGCGGTCAGCTCGGCCGTGACGTACACCAGCATGTAGAGCAGGAACACGGCCACGACGTAGGCGTGGAACGCCCGACCGAACCGGATCCTGACGAACTCGGTGAGCGCGTGACCGCTCGGGACATTGCGGCGCAGCGCCGGCCCGACCAGTGCGATCAGGAGGAAGGGGGCGGCGGCGGCGATGCCGTACCCGATGACGGCGTCCGCGCCGACGAACGCGCCGATCTCGGGCGCCGAGAACAGGATCCACGCACCCAGGCCGGACGCGAGGAAGCTCAGGCCCAACGCACCGCCGGACTGGCTGTTGCGGGCCACGAGGTAGTCCTCGAGGTCGTCGCGGCCGGCGCGGGCACCCAGCCCGATGATCGCGAAGCCCCCCAGGGCGAGCAGGACGAGGACGGTTCCCAGTGTCGTGGACACGACGCGCTCCCTCCGCCGGTGTCAACCGGATCAGGTTCATGGGGTCTGCGCCGTAACGCACTCTCAGCCCGCGGCGGTGATCAGGGTGACCACCGGGCTCCCCCGGCGTACGGCGACAGCCTAGCCACCGAGGCAGCTAACCTGATCCACACCCCACCACCGGAAGCGGCTGTGAGGATCCTGATCGCCGAGGATGACGAGGACATCCGCGCCTTGCTCGAGGTCACGCTGCTCGATCACGACGTGGTCAGCGTCGGGGACGGCCGGGCCGCGCTGCCGCTCATCGGGTCCGATCGCTTCGAGGCCGCGGTGCTCGACGTGATGATGCCCGAGGTCGACGGGCTGAGCGTGTGCCGGGCGATCCGCCGCGACGAGCGCATCCGCGACATCCCGATCGTCATGCTGACGGCCCGGGTGCAGGAGGAGGACCACATCAAGGGGTTCGAGGCTGGCGCGGACCGTTACCTGACCAAGCCGTTCGAGCCGGATGATCTGACCGAGATCCTCGCCGAGCTCGAGGCGATGCCGGTGCAACGCCGCGTCGCGGACCGCGAGGAGCGCCTCCGCCAGGCCCGGTTCCTCCGCCAGGTCGAGCACCGGTTCTGACGCTGCGGCGCCACCACCGGAGTCAGCGCAGCTTCCTGGAGCCGCCCCCGGGGATCGGACCCTTGGGCATCGGGATCTTGCCAGAGCCGAGCGCGTTGAGCTTCTTCTCGAGATCGCGGACCTGGTCCTTCTTGAGTTCGCGGGACAGCTTCATCAGGTGCAGGCGCAGGCTGCCGAGCTCCACGGCGCCTTTGCCCTGACCCACCCGTACGGTGCGGACCGGGGCGTCACCGGCCACCCGGCGCGCCCGTACCTCCTCCTGTTCGAGAAGCTGCTTGACGCGGGCGGCCGAGCCCTCGCCCACCAGGACCACGCCCGGAGGTCCCACGACCCGGTGGACCATGTCCTGCTTGCGGGTGACAGCGATGGCGGGAGTGGACAGCCACAGCCCGCGCATGGAGTTGACGATCGCCAGGGCCGCTCCCGGCTGCCCCTCGATCGCTGCGATCTGCGCGGCCTGCGAGCGGCGACCGAACACGGTCAGCACCGCCAGCAGCGCGACGAGGACGGCCGTGACGGCCCCGATCACGGGCGTGCTCAGCACCACGGCGAGGATCACGAACGGGACCGCGAAGCCGACCACAGCCGCGACGGCGAGCAGCGCGACGAGCTTGTCGTCGACCTCACGGGTCTGGTTGAACAGCAGCTTGAGCTGGGCGAGTCGGTTCACACGAGACATCCCGAGGTGGCGGCGGGGCAACGGTCCGCCGGCAGGGTACGTGTGCCCGCACGAGCGCGTACCCGGGCTGCACGGCGGTACGCTCGGCGCCTCACCCGGGCCCGTAGCTCAGTTGGCAGAGCGCTGCCTTTGCAAGGCAGATGTCGCAGGTTCGACTCCTGTCGGGTCCACCCCTCACCAGATCGAGTGTGCCCGTTGCTGTCATATATGGCGGGAACGAGCACACTCGACGGGGGTGGCGGTCGGGGCTCGGCTGGCTCGGGTCGCGCGGTGTCGTAGACTCCCCGACCCTCGACCGGGAGCCGGCGTGCTCGAACCCCTGAGTGAACACGACCTCCTGCTCTTCTGGGCGCAGTTCGCCCTCCTGCTGGTGGTCGCACGGGGGATGGGATACCTGTTCCGGCGCGCCGGGCAGCCCTCGGTCGTGGGCGAGTTGGGCGCAGGGCTGCTGATCGGGCCCTCGGTGTTCGGGCGGTTCCTGCCCGCCCAGGCCGACTGGCTGTTCCCGGGTGGGGCGCTCGAGAGTGCCCCCATCCTCACGATCGCCTGGGTCGGCGTGGCCCTGTTGCTGGTCGAGACCGGCTTCGACACCGACCTCGGGCTGCTCCGGCGTCTCGGTCGGCAGGCCGCGGCCGTGTCGCTCGGCAGCCTCGTGGTGCCGCTGGTCATGGGCTTCGCGATCGGGTGGGTCATGCCCGGCGACCTGTTCATCGGCGAGGCCGGGACGCAGCTCACCTTCGCGGCGTTCATCGCGGTGGCGATGTCGATCTCGGCGTTGCCCGTCGTCGCGCGGATCCTGGCCGAGCTCGGTCTGATGCGGCGCGACATCGGGCAGGTCACGGTTGCTGCGGCGATGGTCAACGACCTCATCGGCTGGGTGCTGCTGGGCACGCTGGCCGGCATCGTCACGTCCGGTCAGCTCGCCATCGGGCAGAGCCTGACCACCGTCGCCGCGATCACGATCTTCTTCGCGCTCGCCCTCACGGTCGGCCAGCGGCTCACCGACCGCGGGCTGCGGCTCTCACGCCAGGTGAGCAGCGGGCTGACCGGCCCTCTCACCGTGACGGTCATCGTGGTGCTCGTCGCGGCCACCACGACGCAGGCGATCGGGGTCGAGGCCGTGCTCGGAGCGTTCGTGGCCGGGATCGTCGTCGGCCGGTCCCCGTACCAGCGGGTCGAGGTGCGACGGACGATCGAGTTGATGAGCGCGGCGGTGTTCGCGCCGATCTTCTTCGCGACCGCCGGGATCTACGTCGACCTCGGTGCGGTCGCCTCCGCGGAGGGGGCGGTGTGGGCCGTGCTGATCATCGTCGTCGCGACCATCGCCAAGCTGGCAGGCAGCTACGTGGGCGCGCGCGCCGGCGCGATGACCCACCACGACGGCATCGCCATCGGCATCGGCCTGAACGCGCGCGGGGCGATGGAGATCGTGCTGGCGACGATCGCCTTCGCGCTCGGGGTGTTCAGCCGCGATGCGTACACGGTCATCGTGCTCATGGCCATGGCGACGTCGCTGATGGCGCCGCCCCTGCTGCGCCGTGCGCTGCGTGACGTGCAACCGGAGCCGGAGGAGGCGGGGCGGCTCGAGCGCGAGGAGCTGCTGTCGGCCAGCGTCGTCGCCTCGACCGCGAGGGCGCTGCTGCCGACCCGCGGCGGCCAGAACTCGGAGCTCGCGGCGGAAGCCCTCGACCTGCTGCTCCAGCGCGATGCCTCGATCACCATCCTGGCGGTCCACGACCCCACGCGTCCCGAGGCGGAGTGCAACTGCGCCGAGGTCCTGGCGGGCTTCCAGGACCTCGGCGGTGAGCGCGAGGTGGGGCGGCGGCGCGTCGACGCGGCCGACGCGGCCGACGCGATCCTGCAGGAGGCTCAGCTCGGTTACGGGCTGATCGGCCTGGGGATGACCGAGGAGTTCCGCGACACCCACGAACTCTCACCGCTCCTGCGTGAGCTGATCTCGCGGACCGAGGTGCCGCTGCTCCTGGTCCGGCACGGCACGGCCGAGCACCCGGGCGTCGCCGGCAGCCGCCGGATCATCGTGCCTGCGACCGGGCTCCGGGACGGTCGCGCAGCAGAGGAGGTCGGTGCGGTCCTGGCCGCCCGGTTGGGAGCCCAGCTCGATCTCGTCCACGTCATCGCGCGCAGCGACCGGGGCGAACCGACCCCGGAGCCACAACCGGTCCCCGCTGGGGCAGCGCGGTCGAGCGCGGAGGCGGCTGCCCAGGGCCTGCTGGACCAGGCGGTGGGGCGTGCGGAGAGGTTCGGGGCGGCCACGGCCCGCGGGATCGTGCGGACCGGCGCGGTGACCTCCGAGGCGATCCTGGCCGCCGGGCGCGAGCTGGACGCCGACCTGCTGGTTCTCAGCGTCCGGTCGCGTGCCGTCGAGGGGCGACCGTTCCTCGGTCACGGCCCCGAGTACCTGCTCGAGCACGCGCCCCAGACCGTGCTCGCGATCATGTTCCCGCCGGACCCCAGCGCCCAGTGAACCCACCGGCGCGGGCGTGGCCGGCGCGCGGAGGGACCCGCGGGGGACGTCAGCAGAGGGGGCGCAGCCAGGGGTAGGGGTTGACCGCGCTACCGCCTCCGGGGTGGACCTCGAAGTGGATGTGCGGCGAGCTGCCCCGGGCGTTGCCGGTGTTGCCGTTGAAGGCGATGAGCTCACCCGCCTCGACGCGCTTGCCCACGTGGACCGTCGACGCGTAGCCCCTGAGGTGTGCGTAGTAGTACGTCACGCCGTCGTCGCCCCACAGGTAGAGCACGATGCCCCCGAGACCGCCGCTCTTCATCGAGGTGATGCGGCCGTGGGTGATGGCGTAGACCTCCGCACCCATCTGCGCCATCACGTCGGTGCCCTTGTGACGGCGACCTCCCGAGCGGGGCGAGCCCCACGAGTCGACGTAGTGGTACGGGCGGGCGACGATGCAGGCGTAGGTGCCGTTCTGGGCCCCGCGCTCCATGATCATCTGCCGCTCCTTGCGGCTGCGCAGATCCTTCTCCAGCCGCGAGACCGCGGCCAGCTCGGACTGGAGCTGCGCCGACAAGGCCTGCATCTCGGCCTGGATGCCGGCCAGATCAGCCTGCTTGGCCTGGATCAGGGCCGCACTCTGGGCCATCTGCAGCGTCAGGGCCCTCGAGCGCTCGATCACGGTGCGGTCACGCCGGCCGAGCGCGTTCAGCAGACCCGCGCGCTCCAGCGAGTCGGTCACGCCGTCGCCCGACAGCAGGGCCGCCAGGACGGTCGGGCCCCCGTGCTTGAACTGCTCGCGCAGCCGCCGCTGGAGCTGCTCGTCGACCCTCGCGGCCTCCTCGGCCAGGGCCGCCCGCTCCCCGTCGAGGTCGGTGATCGCGTCCTCGACGTTGGCGCGGCGGGCCTCGATGTCCTCGAGTTGCCGGCTCAACGTCTCGAGCCGCACCTCGATGTCCTCGCGATTCCGGGTCACCGCGTCCAGATCCTGCGCGGTGACACCTGGGGCCAGCAGCGCGCTGACGAGCAGCATCACGACCAGGGTCACGAGCGCGGGACGTGCGCGGACGGCATCGATCACGGGGGCTCCGGGGGGCGAGGTCGGCCGGAAGGGCCGCTCGGTCCAACGACCGAGAGATCCGTTCGTCACGGGACGGGAGGTGCGGACAGCGTGCTGGGGCCGGTCCTCCTGCCGAACGGTCGTCGTGTTCCGAGCGCTCCTGGAGGGGTGGACCAGCGCGGAACCCCGGGCAGGGTGCCACGGGCCCGCCGGCAGCGTGAACCTGGAGCGTGCGCTCAACGGACACCCCGGCACACGGCGGGTAGCCTCGCGGACCACCTCACCACGCTGACCGGGAGCCGATCCGTGCACTCGCGCTACGTCGAGCTGGACGGTCCGACCCACGTCGCCGACTTCGGCGGGGACGGTCCGCCGGTCGTGCTCGTGCACGGGCTGGGAGGCGCCCACGTCAACTGGCTGGCGGTCGGCGCCCGACTCGCCGGCGGCCACCGGGTGCTCGCTCCCGACCTGATCGGCCACGGCCGGACACCGGTCGCGGGGCGCGCCCCCACCGCTCACGGCCACCGCCGGCTGCTGCATCGGCTGCTGACCGAGGTGGTCGGCGAACCGGCGGTGCTGGTGGGCAACTCGATGGGCGGGCTGGTGTCGCTGCTCCAGGCGGCCGAGGCGCCCGAGACCGTGAGCCGGCTGGTGCTGGTGGGGCCCGCCGTGCCCGCTCCCCGCACGGTCATGCCCGACTCCGAAGTCGTGCGCAACTTCCTGCTGTACCTCGTGCCGGGCATCGGTGAGCGCTACCTGGAGCGACTGAACCGCACCCTGACCCCCCAGCAGCGCGTCGAACTGACCCTCGACCTGTGCACCGTCGACCTGCAGCGCGTGCCCGAATGGGTCCGTCGCCGCTCCGAGGAGCTCAGCGTCGAGCGACGCTCGATGCCGTGGGCGACCGAGGCCTTCCTGCAGTCGGCGCGGTCGCTCCTCCCCATGCAGCTACGACGCACCGAGATCGACCGGGCGGTCCGTGCCGTGCGTGCGCCGACGCTCGTCATCCAGGGCGAGCAGGACCGCCTGGTCCGGCTCGCGTCCGCGCGACGGCTGATCCGACAGCGCCCGGACTGGGACCTGGAGGTCCTGGACGACTGCGGCCACGTCCCGCAGCTCGAACACCCCGACCGTTTCCTCGATGTCCTCGAAGGCTGGCTGGCCGCCCTGGGCGCCTCGACCGACCGCGCCGCGTGAGGGCCGGGCAGGTTCCGGCCGCCGGCTGCCCGGCGGCTCCACTACCGTCGGCCCCCGGTAATCCCTGGCACGGGAGGCGAGCAGGATGGGCTACTTCGTCACGGGCGCGACCGGGTTCATCGGCGGGAGGTTGGTGCCCAGGCTGCTCGAGCGCGGCGGACCCATCTACTGCCTGGTCCGCGAGGGTTCTCAGGACAAGCTGGAAGCCCGCATCAGACAGTGGGGCACCACTCGGCGGCGCATCAAGCCGATCGTCGGTGACCTGACCGAGGAGCGGCTGGGGCTGACCAAGAAGGCCATCAGGGAGCTGAAGGCCGACGTCGACCACGTCTACCACCTGGCGGCGATCTACGACCTGACGGCGTCCGAGGAGGCCCAGCGCGAAGCCAACGTCGAGGGCACCCGTCACGTCGTCCAGTTCGCCAACGAGCTGAGGAGCGCCACGCTGCACCACGTGTCGTCCATCGCTGCGGCCGGGTTGTACGACGGCACCTTCACCGAGGACATGTTCGAGCAGGCCGAGGCGGGGCTCGACCAGCCCTACTTCGGCACCAAGCACGAATCCGAGGGCGTGGTGCGGACCGAGGCGACCGTCCCCTGGCGGGTCTACCGGCCGGCCATCGTCGTGGGCGACTCCCGAACGGGCGAGATCGACAAGATCGACGGCCCCTACTACTTCTTCAAGCTGCTCCAGCGCCTGCGTCAGACGCTGCCTGCGTGGTTCCCGCTGATCGGGCTGGAGGGCCGCA
>DASWKO010000214.1:0-10581 GCA_036396595.1 Nitriliruptorales bacterium
CCGACCGTGACCTGCCGATTTCGAGGGTGATCCGATGAGTGACACCACCAACCACCGACGGCTGCCCGAGCTGCCGAAGGTCGAGCGCCGCACGTTCCTGCGCTACGGCCTGGCCGGTGGCACGCTGGCCGGCCTGGCGACGTTCGGTGCCGCATCGCTGGCGTTCCTCTGGCCGGGCCTGGGCGAGGGCTTCGGGGCCGAGATCGAGATCACGGACTTCAACGCGCGCGACCTGTTCGCCAAGATCTCTGACGAGAAGGCGCCGTTCGCCTACCCGGCTGGACGCATGTACGTGATCCGCTGGGAGCCGGGACGGTCCGGGGCGATGGATGCCTACGGCGAGCAGCACCAGGCCGTGCTGGGGCCCAGCGAGGGCCTGATGGCCCTGTACCACAAGTGCGTGCACCTGGGCTGCCGGGTGCCGTGGTGTCAGACCTCCCAGTGGTTCGAGTGCCCGTGCCACGGCTCGAAGTACAACCGGTGGGGCGAATGGGTCGACGGCCCCGCGCCGCGCGGCCTGGATCGCTTTCCCTCCTCCATCAACGAGGCCGGCAACCTGGTGATCGACACCGGGGCCATCGTCACGGGCCCGTCGCGGACCGGCAACGTCCTCCAGCAGGAGGCCGAGGGTCCCAACTGCGTGAGCCTGTGAGGACGCCGACCCGCCTGCCCGCTCGACCTTGAGAGAGTGACGATGCGCCAGCTCCTCCACCTCGCGACGGAGGCCGCCGCCTCCGGCGATGGGACCTCCGCGCGCACCATCGCGGTGATCATCCTGATCGTCGCGCTGGCGGCCTTCGCGGTCGCCTACTACGTCGTGGGCCCCGGTCGTCGCAAGAAGGGCCCCACGCAGTCCGCGGACATCCCGCTGGCGATGCGTCCCTACCACTCCGACGACGAGCTCGAGACCACCGGGATCGAACGGGCGATGGCGTGGGGCCTGGCGCTCACGCTGTTCATGGCGCTGTTCCTCCCGGTGTACTGGGCGCTGGAGCCGGTCCGCATCGAGGACAAGCAGCACGAGGTCTACAACGTGGACGTCGCGGCCGGCCGGACCCTGTTCAACGAAGCGTGCTCGTCGTGCCACGGCAGCAACGCCGAGGGGGGCGCGGCGCCCAACCCGTACGCCGACGCGCCCTGGCCCGCACCGCGGCTGAACGACATCGCCGCCCGCTACGCCGACAACGAGGCCGTCACCGACATCGAGGCGTTCATCACCACGACCGTCCGGCGTGGGCGGGCCGGCACGCCGATGCCCGCCTGGAGCGCGGCCTTCAACGGTCCGATGAACGACCAGGACATCGACCGGATCGTCGACTACATCCTGGCCATCCAGACCGGCGAGCAACCGCAGGCGCAGTCGTTCTCGGGCAACAGCGGCGACACCCTGTTCCAGGACAACTGCGCGCGCTGCCACGGCGAGAGCGGTGAGGGACGGGCCGACTTCGGGCTGGGCCCGAACCTGCAGACGGTGTACGCCAGATACGGCTGGGACGGCACGCGCGACACCCTCACGCCGACCCGCCAGACCATCCTGGCGACCGTCGTGAACGGTCGGCTCGTGCCCACCGGTACCAACATGCCGTCGTTCGAGAACGTCCTGACCGAGAGCGCGATCGAGGCGATCCTCGATTACCTCGAGTCCATCCAGAAGCGGGGCTGACCGATGATGCTGGTGACCGACCTGCTGCTGCTGGCGACCGAGGACGGCATCCCGCCCGAGCACATCGGGGCCCAGATCGCCCTGCCGCTGGGGATCCTGTTCTTCTGCGGCAGCGTGTACCTGTTGCTGTGGTCGATCTACGGCGCCAGGAAGGGCGCCTGGGTCTACCTCACCTCGTTCTTCGGCTTCAACGTCTTGCTCGGCGTGTTCTGGTGGTTCGGCGCCCCCGGCACCGTCGTGGCAACGGGGCTGCGCAACTTTCCCGGTCAGAGCGCCGACGCCTACGCGGGTGCCTGGCACCCGTACGAGACCGACTCCGAGCGGGCGCGGTTCTTCCCGGACGCCGACGAGTTCGAGGAGTTCCAGACGCCGTTCGCGTACATGGGCCTGCCCGAGGACGCGGATACGGCCGGCAACGAGATGTTCGACTTCATCCAGGGTGACCTCGACCAGGCGGCGTCGCGGATGGCTGGGCTGTACCTGCCGACCGACGAGTCCGGTCAGCCCCGTCTCGGGGGACAGCGCCGCGCCACGATCGAGGCGTTCATCACCGACAACGGCGGCGCGGTGGTCGGCGACATGACCCAGCGGTTCGAGATCACCAACGCCGAGGGCGAGCCCGAGACCGTGCCCGGCGCGGTCGAGGCCACGATCACGCGCGCGAGCCCGTTCTTCACCGCCCGGGTCGCCTCCGAGCCCGACGGCGACCTCGCGCGCCGGGTCACCGACGCCAACGGCCACCGCACCGCCTCGGCCCGCCTCGAACTGGTCGCCAACTTCACGGGCACCAACCCTGACGGGCGTCCGGTCCGCGGCGAGCTGGTCGTCGAGGAGCAGACGCTGTTCGCCTTCAAGGACCCGGGTGCGCTGTGGTTCCCGTCGGCCATCTGGACCCTGATCGCCTTCATCGGGTTCGCCGGTTCGGCGTACTTTCTGGACGCATTGGAGCAGCGCGAGAAGCGGGCCAAGCAGCAGGTGGTCGAGGAGCCGATGGAGGTCACCGTCGGGGCGCCTGCCTGAGGACGCCCATCGGTGCCCGCACCGCCCGGCGCACCGCTGCGCTGATCGCGCTGGCGGTGCTCTCGGCGTGCGGGGATGGGGGGGTCCGGACCGTCGACCTCCCGGGCGTGCGCTCAGGTCTGCAGATCCCGGTGGCCGAGCAGCGTGAGCCGGCTCCCACCGAGCGCGTGCCGGTCCTGGGCGAGCAGCAGCGGGAGCTCGGTGTGCCCGACTTCGCCGGCGACCACCTCGTCGTGAACTTCTGGGCGTCGTGGTGCGCCCCGTGCCGCACCGAGCAGCCGGAGCTGAACCAGGCCTACGAGGCGCTGCGCGACCAGGGCGTGTCCTTCCTGGGGGTGGACATCCAGGACAGCGAGGCCAACGGCCTGGGTCACGTGCGGGAGTTCGACGTGCCCTACCCCTCCCTGTTCGACCCATCGAATGCGTACGCGGCGAGGTACCGCGGCGTGGGTCCGCGTGCGATCCCCTCCACTATCGTCATCGACCCGCGCGGGCGGGTGGCGGCCAGGCTGTTCGGGGCGACCACGGCGCATGAACTGACCAGCATCATCACGTTCCTCCGGGAGGAGCGCCCCGGGCCAGCCTGAGCGGGCGCGACGACCGGAACCTCGCGGCCCCCCGACCGTTGCCGTTGTCGTCGCGTTGCACTGCTACCTCCGAGGACCGAGCATGGCCGACCTCGCCCGCGAGCTGATCACCGACGCCAACGTGCTGATCGGTGCGCTCGTGGCCTTCGTGGCCGGGGTGCTGAGCTTCGCCAGCCCGTGCGTCGTGCCCCTGGTCCCGGGCTACCTGTCGTTCATGACCGGGCTGTCGGGCCAGGACCTGCAGGCCGGCTCCAAGGGCGCCCGCAGCCGGGTCGTGGCCGGAGGGATCCTGTTCGTCCTGGGCTTCGCGATCCCGTTCGCGATGCTGGGGTTCGCGGCCGGCTTGCTCAACACGCTGTTGCAGAACCGCGGGTGGCAGGTCGCGCTGGGTCTGCTGGTCGTGGTGTTCGGCGTGCTGATGGCCAGTGGCAGGCTGGTCCGGGAGTACCGCGTCGCCGACGAGGCCCCCAAGGGCGGCGTTGCCAGCGCCGCGGCGCTGGGCTTCATCTTCGGCGTGGGCTGGGTGCCCTGCATCGGGCCCGCCCTGGCGGCCATCCTCGCCCTGGCGGCGTCGACCGGGGCCTCGGGCGCCAAGGGCGCGGTGCTGGCGTTCGTGTACGCACTGGGGCTCGGCCTGCCCTTCCTGGTCATCGGCGTGCTGTTCCGTCGTCTGGCCGGAGCGCTGGACTTCCTGCGCCGCAACGCCCGCAACCTCCAGGTCGTCGGCGGCGCGATGCTGGGCCTGGTCGGGGTGCTCATCGCCGTGGGGTGGTGGAACGACTTCCTGCTGTGGATCCAGACCCAGCCGTTCTTCCGCAACTTCGAGCCTCCCATCTGATGCGCTGGCCGGAGCGACCGACCGGGGGCGTGCGACCCGCGGGCGCGCCGTACCCTTCGCGCCCCCCGCCCCCCGCCCCCGCCCCCCGGACGTCTCTGCCCGTGAGCCAGGTCGACTCCGCACCGCCTCCCGAGGCCAACCCCGAGGTCCGACCCTCGGGCGGGCCGCGCATCCCGGGACCCGGCGAGGCGGTCGTGCTGTTCTGGCGCTGGCTGCGCCGGATGAAGTCGGCCCTGTACCTGCTCGGTCTGCTCGGGGTCCTGACCGTGATCGCCACGCTGGTACCCCAGCAGCCCAACGTCCCCACGACCGTGCGGGCCTGGCGGGCGGGGACCGAGGGACCGGGTGTCGTCGTGAGCGGGCTGCTCGACGCGGTCGGCGCCTACGACATGTACGGCGCCCCGATCTTCCTCGCGACCCTGGCACTGCTGTTCACCAGCCTCACCGCCTGCCTCATCCCGCGCTACCGCGCGTGGTGGCGCCTGCTGCGCCGGTCGCGCCCACCGGCCAGCGGGTCACCCGACCACCAGCCCTACGTGCAGACCTTCGGCACGACCGCTCCACGCGACGAGGTGCTGGCGGCGGCCCGCACGCATCTGCGCGGCCGGCGCTGGCGGTTGCGCGATCCGGGGCCGGATGCGCCCGACCAGGTGGCGGCCGAGCGGGGGCACGTGCTGCGAGAGGGCGGCAGCCTGCTGTTCCACACCTCGTTCTACCTGCTGCTCATCGGCGTCGTCGTCGGCCAGCTCGTCAGCTTCAGCGGCCAGGTCGGCATCGTCGAGGGCCAGAGCTGGGCCGACACCGCGGTCGGCTACTGGAGCTACTCCCCGGGGCGGCTGTGGGGCGACGACGACCACCGTGCCTTCACCCTCACCGTCGACGAGTTCGAGGTCGACTGGTACCGCGACCCGGAGTTCGGCGGCACCCCCAAGGTGTTCCTGGCGCACGTCACGGTCACGCGGGCGGACGGGTCGTCGTACCAGGACACGGTGGGTGGCAACGACCCGCTGGTGATCGACGGGATGAAGGTGCACCTGCTGGACTGGGGCTACGCGCCCCGGGTCGTGGTGTTCGAGGGTGGGCAGGTGGTGCACGACGCCCACGTCACGCTGGGCGCGACCGAGCAGGGGCTGTGGCGGGGGGCGGTCAAGGCGCCGTCGGCCGATCCGGATGTGGGGCTCAACGCCTACCTGTACCCGTACGCCCCGGAACGTGAGAACGGCCCGGTCCCGACCGGCGCTCCGTGGGCCGACGACCCGTTGCTGGCGTTCGAGCAGTACCGAGGTGATCTGCGCCTCGACCGGGTCCAGAACGTCAACACGCTGGACCTGACCGGCCTGCAGCTCGAGAACGACGCGTACGTGCGCCCCGGCGAGGTGATCGACCTCGGCAACGGAGTGGTGGTGGCCTTCCCCGAGCTGCGCCGTTGGGTCGGGCTGCAGATCAGCAACCGCCCCACCGTCCCGCTGCTGCTACTGGCGGCCGGTCTGATCCTGCTGGGGCTGGTGCCTTCGCTGTACGCTCACCGTCGCCGCGTCTGGGTGCACGTGCGCGACGTAGGTGACCATACCCGCGTCACCGTGGCCGGCCGGACGTTCCAGCGGCCCCAGGCGTTCGAGCCGGAGTTCGCCCGCGTGGTCGCCGCGCTCCGCGACCGGCTGCCTCCGGCCCCTGACCCAGAAGTCCCTGCGACCCCTGATCTCACCGAGGTGCTGCGCCGATGACCACCGCCGAGCTCTCCAAGGTGCTGTTCGCGCCCACCACGTTCCTGCTGTACGTCGGGGCGATGCTGGCCTACTTCTGGACGATGGCGCAGCGCATCGACCGTGCGCCTGCGGTCGAGGGTCAGGGCGCTGCCGGGTCGGTCCACGTGCCCGGGCGCCGCGGGCTCTGGCTCGCGACGGGGCTGGCGAGCCTGGGTCTGGCCGCCCACCTCGGCCACCTCGTGACGCGCTCGATGGCGTCGGGCGGACGGGTGCCGTGGGGCAACATGTTCGAGTACTCGTCGGTGATGGGCTTCGGCGTCGTGCTGGCCGGCCTGGTGATCTTCCAGTGGCGCATGCGGCGCCCCGAGGTGGTCGGCTTCCTGCTGCTGGGTGCGATCCTGACGATGGGCGGGGCCCTGCTGGTGTGGTCCGAGCCCGGACCGCTCATGCCGATCCTGAACTCCGAGTGGCTCAAGATCCACGTGTTCGCGATCATGCTGGCGGCCACGATCTTCACGGTCGGGTTCGTGTTCAACGGGCTGTACCTGCTGCGCGAGACCGCCGAGCGGCGGGTCGCCGAGAGCAACCAGGCGCGTGCGGTCGGCTCGACCGTGGGCGCCGCCTACTCGCCCGCCGGGACGCTCGACGAGGACGCCGACCGCGACTCGTCCGCCGACGCCGTACCGGAGCGCACCACGCTGCCCGACGCCGTCGAGGGCGTCGACCTGCGTGGGGGCGTGAGCGACCCAACAGAGGAGCTCGACGAGGGCGCCTACGGGCGGGCGTTGAAGGCTGCCATCGACCCCCGGCGGCTGTTCGCGGGGACGTGGCTGGCGACGGCGGGGCTCTCGTGGGTCTTCTGGGCGGCCGAGGGCTGGCACCGCGAGTCCTGGTCCGGGCTGGGCGAGTTCGTCACGCTGGTCAACTGGGAGGGCTTCGCGCGGTTCTTCACGGTCAACACCGTGCTGGGTGTGGCGGCCGTCATCGCCTGGGTGTTGCTCGCCCGCCTGCCGGCAGCCACCACGCTGGACTCGCTGGCCTACCGGACCATCGCGTTCGGCTTCCCGATCTGGACCTTCGCGGTCATCTCGGGGGCGATCTGGGCGGAGCAGTCGTGGGGCCGCTACTGGGGCTGGGACCCCAAGGAGACCTCGGCGTTCCTGACCTGGCTCGCGTACGCCGCCTACCTGCACGCCCGAGCCACGCGCGGCCTGCGGGGCCGGGGCGCCGCCAAGCTCGGCATCCTGGCCTTTGCCGTGCTGATGTTCACGTACTTCGTCGTGAACCTCGTCGTCACCGGCCTGCACAGCTACGCCGGGCTGTGAGCCGGCGCAACGGGTGACAGCGACCGCCTCGCTGGGGCAACGGCACTCCGGTCACGAGGACTCGTCGTCCCTGGACCGGCCGACTGACGACGGGCACGCTCACTCCAGGGCGCCGTCGTGGCGAAGGCGGTAGAAGCGTTCGTCGAACCGGAACAGCTTCGCGATCGGGTCGGGTTCGGTGTCGGCCACCTCGACGTCGGTGATGGTCCAGTCGGGAAACGCTGCCTCCACGTCGGCGCGGCTCGCTCCCCGCGGCAGGGGGCCCCTGCGCTGGGGAGCGAAGCAGTCGAGGATGAGCGTGGCACCCGGTGCTGCGACCGTGCTCACCTCGCGGCCCATCGCCCGTCGTTGCTCGTCGGTGAGACCGTGGAAGGTGCCGGTGTCGACCACCAGCCCGAACCCCGAGCCCACGCCGGCCTCCCCGAGGGCCGTGACGTCGCCGTGGACCAGGCACATCTCGACGCCCTCCGCCTGTGCCCGCTCGCGTGCCCTGGACAGGGCCTTGTCGACGATGTCCACTCCCGTCACGTCCCAGCCCCTCTGGGCGAGCCGGACGCCCCACACACCGCTGCCGGTGCCGAGGTCGAGGGCCCGTCCCCAGGGAGGCCCGTGGCCTTGCTCCTCCCGGCTCACCAGCTCCATGAGTTTGTCGTGGAACGGTGCGTGGGCGGCCAGGTCCTCCCACGGATGGAAGCCGATGGCGTATGCCAGCCGGTAGTTCATGATCGGCCCTCCTCGTCGGGCGTGCCCGGGGTCACGGCGATCCCGGCGGCGTGGAGGTTTCCCATGACCGCCTCCAGGGTCTGCTGCAGGACGTCGGTGGGGCTGAACTCGACGATCTCGGCGCCTGCGAAGTGCACGGGTGTGTGGCCCGGTGGCACGTAGTAGGCGTCCCCGGCGGTATAGATCTCCTCGCGGTCCGCGAACCGGAAGCCGATCCGTCCCTGGACGACGTAACCCCAGCGCGGGAGCTGGGACCGGTCGTCTGGCAGGCCGTGGAACAGGCGGCTGAGGTCGGCGTCTGCCGTGTGGGACTCGAAGCAGACCGTGTAGCCGCCGTCGAGGTGTTCGAGCCGAACGTCGAGACCCTCCAGGGCGATCCCGTCTGACGCGGTTGTCTTCGATGTGCGGGGCATGGTTGCCCTCCCTGTCGTTGTCCGGCCGGGCCACCCGGCCTGCATCCCAGACAACCAGTCGCGGTGCGCCACGACTTCGGTGAAAGGGCCCAATCCGAGGTGTGGGGGACATGGGTGAGGTCACCCATCGACGGTCAGACGAGCTTGGCCTCGTAGGCGAACGCGGCGGCGGCCGTGCGCGAGGTGACGCCGAGCTTGGTGAGGATGTTGCTGACGTGGCGGTCGACGGTCCGCTCGCTGATGACCAGTTCCGCGGCGATCTGTCGGTTCGTCCGACCGGACGCCACGCTGCGGAGCACCTCCAGCTCCCGCGGCGACAGCCCGTGGGCATCGGGCGCCGGCTCGCCCCGCATGAGCCGGTCCAGCCCGGCCAGGTCGGGAGCCGCCTCGAGGTCGGCGAACGCGGTGCGCGCCGTCTCCCACTCCGACGTCGCCGCCTCGTCGTCGCCAAGCTGCCGACACGCCTGGCCGATCAGTACGCGGACGCGGCCCACCTCGTGGGGAACCTCGAGCTGTTGCCACAGCTCGAGCGCTCGACGCAGCGACGGCAGGGCTGGGCCGGGTTCGCCGGCGGCCAGGTCGACCGTGCCCCGCAACTGGGCGGCAACGGCGTCCAGCATGCGGCTGTTGAACTCGTCTGCGATCTCGTCGAGTTCGCTGCTCGCCGCACGCGCCTCGTCGGTCGCGTCGACCGCGATCAGGACCTCGACGGCGGCCGGCAGCAAGCGTGAGCGGGACCAGGGGCTCCCGGTCTCCGCCAGCCCTCGTCGGATCGCCGCCGCCGCGGCATCGGCGTCGCCCTGCGCGAGGCGCAGCATCGCCAGCCCCGGCTGGGGCTCCCGGCCGTGGCGGCGTGCCTCCGCATACGCCGCCTCGGCGTCGTCGAACTCGCCGCGCAGGCGGTGTAGCTCCCCCTGCTGGTAGTGGGCGGCGCCGGTCGCGAGTTGACCGGTCGGGCGTGACAGTCGCCGGCACGCCTGCCGTGCCTGCTCCAGCGCTTCCTGCCAGGCCCCTCGCGACTGGAGCAGCTCCGACCGGTGCAGTAGGCACTGGCCACGGAAGGCGACCAGGTCCGCGTGGCGATCGCACCAGAGGGTCAGTTCCTGCGTCCAGGTCCGGGCCCGGGAGAGGTCGAAGATCTCCCGGCAGGCGTCGATCGCGGTGCAGTAGGCGTCGCCCACCACGATCGGCGAGACCTCGCCGCCGGAGACCGCGACCATCGCCTCGTCCAGGCACGCCAGGCCGTCGGCAAGGCGTCGCAGCCGGATCAGCGCCCGCCCCAGCCCCAGGCCGGACAGGGTTGCCAGGTCCCGGTCGCGGAAGTGCTCGCCCACGCTGGCGGCCCCTTCGAAGGCTTCCCGGGCGGCACCGGCGTCCCCGCCGAAGATCGCCTGCAGCCCCGCCAGGTATCCCAGGTAGCCGCGCTCCACGACGTCGGGGTCGCCGCTCTCCTCCAGGACCCGGCGCCCCCGGCCGACCCAGCCATTGCTGGCCGGCAGGTCACCTCGGTTGAGCAGCACGAACGCGACCCAGAATGCGCTCCGGACCGCGCGCAGGTGCTCGCCCTGCTCACGCGCTGCATGGAACGAACGCGTCCACACGCGTGTGCTGTCGAGCTCGCGCCCGACGAGGTAGGTGGCAACGGCGAGCCGTTCCAGGTCGTCCATCTGGAGCGGCGTGCGATGGTCCGCGGCTTCGAGGCACAGGCAGGAATCCGCCCAGGCGTGTCGGAGGAACGCCGATCGTCCCTGCTGGAGGCTGTCCATCGACACCTGCTGCGGAACGGTTCCACCGGCCGTCACGGAGAGCGCATCGCCTCGCCGACCCACGTCGCCCCGCGTACGCGAGCCTACTCCGCAGGCAGCCCACGATCAGACCGTCGCGGTGCCGATGATCTGGTGGCGCACATAGAGGCCGGCGGTGACGGGGCCGACCCACGTGTGGATCTCGACGTCGGCGAAGCCGGCCTCGCGGATGAGCCGGCCGGTGTCGCGGGTGACGTCGCAGCCGTTGAACATCCAGCGGTGGGGACGCCGGACGGCGCGCTGGACGGCGCGGTCGACGGTCCCCTCGGGGGCGGCGACGTGTTCGAGGAAGAAGAACGTCCCGCCGGGCTTCAGCACCCGCTCGACCTCGCCGAGCACCTGGGCAGGGTCATCGACGCCGCACAGCACCAGTGTGCAGACCACCGCATCGGCGGTGTCGTCGCCGACCGGTAGCTGCTCGCCCTTGACCTCGCGGACCTCGAGGTCGACGCCGTGCCCGTGCGCGCTGTCTCGCAGCCGGCCGTGCATCGCAGGGTTGGG
>DASWKO010000215.1:0-5829 GCA_036396595.1 Nitriliruptorales bacterium
AACGTCGTCTACATGGGCATGGGCGAGCCCCTGGCCAACCTCGACGCCACGCTCGGCTCGCTTCGGTGGCTGCACGACCCCGACGGCTTCGACCTGGGTGCACGCGGGATCACCGTCTCCACCGTCGGGCTGGTGCCGGGCATGCGCAGGCTGGCCGAGGAGGGCCTGCCCGTGACGCTGGCGCTGAGCCTTCATGCGGCCAACGACGCGCTGCGCAACGACCTGGTCCCCGTCAACCGGATGCACCCGATCGCCCAACTCATGGACGCGGTGCGCGAGTACCACGAGACCACCAACCGCCGGGTGTCGTTCGAGTGGTGCCTCATCGGTGGCGTCAACGACTCGCTCGAGGATGCCGATCAGCTCGCTGATCTGGCCTATGCCAACGTCGCGCACGTCAACGTCATCCCGATGAACCCCACCCCCGGTGTGCGATGGAAGGAGCCGACCCGGCAAGCCACCCGCGCCTTCGTCCAGCGGCTCGAGGGGCGCGGGGTCAACGTCACCCTCCGGGACACGCGTGGGCGGGACGCGGATGCTGCGTGCGGGCAGTTGCTCGCCAACTACCAGCTCGACACCGGCAGGCGCCTGCCCATCGCCGTCGGGGCAGCCGAGCGGGTCCAGGCCGGCATCGGGTCCACGCCGTGACGGCCCGGCGTCGGATCGTCCTGCTGGGTGCCACCGGATCGATCGGGACGCAGGCCCTGGACGTGGTGCGCCAGCACCCCGAACGGTTCGAGGTCGTGGGGTTGGCAGCGGGTAGCGACGCGCAAGCCCTGGCCAAGCAGGCCGCCGAGTTCGGCGTGCGCGAACTCGCGGTGGCCGACGCCGACGCGGCCAGGCGCCTGCGCGACCTGTACCCCGGCGCCAACGTGCGTGACGGGCTCGACGGAGTCACCGAGTTGGCCGGCCACCCGGGCGCCGACCTGGTCGTCAACGGCATCACCGGTTCGCGTGGCCTCGGCTCGACCCTGGCTGCGCTCGACCAGGGCACTCCGGTCGCGCTGGCCAACAAGGAGTCGTTGATCGTGGGCGGCGATCTGGTCGTGGCCGCCGCCGAACGTGCCGGAGGGCGCGAGCGGGCGCTGGTCCCCGTCGATTCGGAGCACTCGGCGCTGGCGCAGTGCCTCCGGGCCGGACAGCGCTCCGAGGTTGCGCGGCTCGTCCTGACCGCCAGCGGGGGACCGTTCCGGGGCTGCAACCGCGACCAGCTCGCCGGCGTCACACCCGGCGAGGCGCTGGCCCACCCCACATGGGACATGGGTCGGGTCATCACCATCAACTCGGCCACCCTGATGAACAAGGGGCTCGAGCTCATCGAGGCGCACCTGTTGTTCGACGTCCCCTGGGACCACATCGACGTGGTCGTGCACCCGCAGTCGATCGTGCACTCGATGGTCGAGTTCACCGACGGGTCCACGATCGCCCAGATGTCCCCACCGGACATGCGGCTGCCGCTCCAGTTGGCGATGGCCTGGCCCGAGCGCCTCGACTACGCATTCGTCGCGATGGATTGGTCCCAGGCGTCGACGCTGGTGTTCGAGCCTGCCGACCGGGCCACCTTCCGTGCGCTGGCACTGGCCGAGGAGGCGGGCCGACGTCACGGCACCTTCCCGGCGGTCCTCAACGCGGCCAACGAACAGGCGGTGACCGCGTTCCTGGAAGGACGGCTGGGCTTCCTGGACATCGCCAGCGTGGTCGAGGCCACCCTCGAGGCGCACGCATCCACCGACCCCGGAACGCCGAACGACGTCTCGGACGTTCTGGATGCCGAGGTCTGGGCCCGCCGCCAGGCCGATCAGCTCATCGAGGCCACCCCGTGAACCCCACCCTCGCGGTCGTCATCTTCGTCGTCGGCCTGTTCGTCGTGGCCATCGGCCTGCACGAGTTCGGTCACTACTGGACGGCCACCCGCTTCGGCATGCGGGCCGACCGCTTCTTCCTCGGCTTCGGACCCACGTTGTGGTCGACCAGGCGCGGCGAGACCGAGTTCGGCGTCAAGGCGCTGCCGCTGGGCGGCTTCGTGCGCATCAAGGGCATGAGCCCGACCGACGAACGGCTGCGACCCGTCTCCACCACGGTCTTCGAGCCCGGCGCGGTCGCTGACGACCGCCGGGCGCACGCGCAGGAGCTCGACCAGCCCGTGAGCGAGGTCGCGGCGGTCCCGCCCCAGACCTGGCGCCGACTCGACGGTGAGCTCGAGGACCGCGGCGTCGCGCGCGACGTTCGCATCAGCCTCGTCCAGCGCACCCAGGCAGCGGTCGGTCCCCACCCGACGCCGGCCGAGGCCCGCCTGGCCTTCGAGGACGCCGCAGCGGACCTGCTGCCGGCGACGGGCCGCGTCGGCGACGTCCGGCACCGCGTGCTCGAGGGCGACCGCGACCGTTTCTTCCACGACCGGCCCGCCTGGCAGCGTGCGATCGTGCTGATCGCCGGCTCGACCATGCACTTCGTCGTCGCAGTGGTCCTGCTGTTCGTGGCGTTCTGGTTCTGGGGCGATGTGGTGGTGGAGCCGCGCATCGACCGCATCATCCCCGAGGTGGCCCTCGACGCGTCGTGCCAGCCGGAGCAGGACCCGAGCTGCATGGTCGCGACCCCCGCGGTGACGGCTGGCCTCCAACCGGGCGACCGCATCGTCGAGGTGGCCGGCACGCGCCTTGGCGACTTCGACCAGGTCCAGCAGGCGCTGTCGTCGCGGCCCGGTCAGGCGACCGAGCTCGTGATCGAGCGGGGTGGGAGCCTGATCGACGTCACGGTCACGCCGCTGGCGATCCAGGAGTGCCAGGACGGCACCTGCACCGAACGAGGCCTCGTGGGATTCGCGCCGGTGGCCCGCTCGGCCCCCATGCCCATCGGCGATGCACTCCACGCGGCCACGCTGGGCGACGGCGGGTTCATCCCGGTGTTCGGTCAGACCCTCGGCCAGATCGGCAAGGTGTTCGGGCCCGAGGGCTTCGCCAACGTGTTCGGCGCGGTCTCGGGGGACACGGAGCGCGGTCTGGAATCGCCGTCGTCGCCGATCGGCATCGGGCGCACCACCTACCAGCTCGCCGAGGAGTACGGGCCCTACATGGTCCTGGCGGTGCTGGCGCTGGTGAACATCTTCGTCGGCATCTTCAACCTGATGCCCTTGCCGCCTCTGGACGGCGGTCACCTGGCGGTGGTCGGCATCGAGAAGGGCGTCAACACCGTCCGTCGTGCGCGCGGCCAGGCGACAGACTTCACGGTCGACCCCCGCGCGCTCACGGCGGTGGCGATCCCGGTCGTCGTGCTGCTCGGGACGATGTTCCTGTCCGTGCTGTGGTTGGACATCGTGAACCCGGTCGACCTTCGTTAGCGCGGAGCCATCCGCGGGTCCGCGGGTCCGCGGGTCCGTGGTCCTGGGTGCCGGTACCTTGGACCTGCACCGCCCGTTGCGCTGCTCGGAGCATCCTCGTGACCACGTCCCTGCCGATCCTGGCTGCCGACCCCGGTGCGACCACCGAGTCGTCCGGTCCGCAGCGACGCCCCACCCGTCAGATCACGGTCGGGTCCGTCGGCGTCGGGAGCGAGCACCCGATCACCGTGCAGACGATGACGGTCACGCCGACCCACGAGATCGATACCACGCTGCAAGCCATCGCGATGGTGCAGGCAGCCGGCGCCGACCTGGTCCGCGTCGCGGTACCACGCCGCGAGGACGCCGACGCGTTGGCCGACATCGTCGCGCACAGCCAGATCCCGGTGATCGCCGACATCCACTTCCAGTGGAAGTACGCCGTCGCGGCCATCGAGGCCGGCTGCGCGGCCGTGCGCATCAACCCCGGCAACATCAAGAAGCACGACAAGGTCGAGCTGATCGGCGACATGGCCAAGGAGCGCGGCACCGCGATCCGCATCGGGGTCAACGGCGGCTCCCTCGAGGACGAGGTCCTGCAGGAGTTCGGCGGCCCGACCCCGCAGGCGATGGTCGAGTCGGCGTTGCGCGAGGTGGCGCTGCTCGAGGACGTTGGTTTCTTCAACACCAAGATCTCGGTGAAGCACTCCGACCCGTGGGTGATGATCCAGACCTACCGGCTGCTGGCCGAGCGCTGCGACTACCCGCTGCACCTGGGCGTCACCGAGGCCGGCCCGATGTACTCCGGCTCGGTCAAGTCGGCGATCGGCATCGGCACGCTGCTGGCCGAAGGGATCGGCGACACCATCCGGGTGTCGCTGTCGGCCGACCCGGTCGAGGAGGTCAAGGCCGGGATCATGATGCTCGAAGCGCTGCACCTGCGCGAGCGCGGTCTCGACGTCGTGTCGTGCCCGTCGTGCGGGCGCGCCCAGGTGGACGTGTGGAAGCTCGCCGAGGAGGTCCAGAAGGGCCTGGACGGCAGGATCGACGTACCGATGCGGGTCGCGGTCATGGGCTGCGTCGTCAACGGTCCCGGTGAGGCTCGCGAGGCCGACCTCGGGGTCGCCGCCGGCAACGGCAAGGGTGAGATCTTCCGCAAGGGCCAGCGCATCGCGACCGTCCAGGAAGCCGACATCGTCGAATCGATGATCCACTTCGCCGAGGAGCTCGCCGACGAGATCCGCGCCGAACGCGGCACCGGCACCCCCCACGTCATCGCCTGAGGGGGTTCTCGGGAGGGGCGCGTGTTCCGTGCGCTTGGCACGTCCACGGGAGGGGCGCCCCGTGGTCCGTGACTCCGGTACCCCGTAACTGCAACCTGCGTCACGGCCCCCGGCGCGCCCCTCCCTCCGGCTGCGGCCCGGCGCGTGGGTCGCTCGGTCTGGTGGGCTTGGCACGTTCTCGGGAGGGGCGCCCCGTGGTCCGTGACTCCGGTACCCCGTAACTGCAACCTGCGTCACGGCCCCCGGCGCGCCCCTCCCTCCGGCCGGCTGCCGCCCGGCGTCGTGGGTCGCTCGGTCTGGTGGGCTTGGCACGTTCTCGGGAGGGGCGCCCCGTGGTCCGCGACTCCGGTACCCCGTAACTGCAACCTGCGTCACGGCCCCCGGCGCGCCCCTCCCTCCGCGTCGGCTGCCGGCCGGCGGTCGGCCCGGAGTCCTGAGGGTCCTGAGGGGGCCGTTGGTGGTCTTGGACATGGGTGTGGGCCCCGTCGCCGTTGGCTCGGGGCCGTGCGGGGCGTCAGGGTCTTCGCCCAGACAGCTCAGGCCGTGGGGGCTGGCAGGCAGGGGTGCTCAGGGGTCGGGTGGCCAGAGGCGTGTCGGTGGTCAGCCCCGAGCTGACGTGACGCCAGCGTCGGGTGCCGTCCGCCAGCACCTGGACCTGCCAGCGGCCCTGGGTCTTGGCACGATGATCCGAGCGGCAGGCAAACTGCAGGTTGGCCACATCGGTCGGGCCGCCCGGCCAGGCGAGGATGTGGTCCAGGTCGCTGTTGCGGGCCGCCACCTGGCAGCCCGGGGCGGCGCATTCGTGCTGGAGGGCCAGCATGGTGTCACGCAGCCACCCAGCAGCCAGGTAGGTCCTGGTACCCACCCCGAGGGCTTGACCGGTCTGGTCGATCACGATCGTGCGCAGCCCCACCCCGGCCTGGTCGATCAGCCGGCGGGCGGTGGCCGCATCCACCCGCAGCCGCCCCCCGGTCATGCGGGTCAGGATGTTGCCCGGCAGATGGGACAGGCCCAGCAGGGTCTCGAGCTGGATCGTGCCGAAGAACAACGGCCTGGCCGCCACCACCGCACCACCACAGCCGCAAGAACCGCCGCCACTGTCGGTGGTGCTGCCACCGTCGCTGGCGGTGTCGCTGGTGCTGGCGGTGTCGCTGGTGCTGGCGGTGCCGCTGGTGCTGGCGGTGCCGCTGGTGCTGGCGGTGCCGCTCGTGCTGTCGCTTGTGGTGGGGG
>DASWKO010000216.1:0-2310 GCA_036396595.1 Nitriliruptorales bacterium
TGTCGCCACCGTCCTTGCTGTGTTCATCCTGCCGTCGGCGCTCAACGTGCCCCAGTCCAACCCGACACAGACGCTCGAGTTCGCGCCGATCCCTCCCGAGGCGGACGACCCGCCACCACCCGACGAGTCGTCGAACGTGGAGTCGCTGAGTTTGGGTAGCAGTTCCAGTTCGGTCGGTGACGCTCCGGGGGGTGACGGGGCTGGCCCTGGGCGGCCCGAGCCGGGCCTGCCCGGCGGGATCGGGCAGAGTCCCGTCACCAAGCGGTGCGTGGGGTCGCCCCCGCGGCAGACCGAGGACGCGATGTCGCCTCCGTGCGTGGCGCACTTCGAGGGTGACAACGGTGGCGCGACCCACCAGGGCGTCACCGGCGACCAGGTCAAGATCCTGTTCTACGTCCAGGGCGGGTACTTCCGCGAGTCCGACAACGGGTACGAGCCAGATCCGGGCCCGGACAACGATGGCTCGGGCGGGAGCTACCACGATCTGGGCGAGCCCCCCGGTGTCTACGAGACGGTGCTGCACCGCAACCTCCGCCGCTTCCAGGCGCACTTCAACCAGCGTTACCAGACCTACGGGCGCTCCGTGCGGTTCATCGTCTTCATCAACGAGGGCCAGGTCCCGTCCGGCGAGCTGATGCGCAGCCACGCCGCAGACAACTTCAAACGGGTCGAGCCCTTCGCCGTGTTCACCTCGTTGATGGCACCGGTGGGTGGGATCGATGCGTACACCGACGAGATGGCGCGCCGGGGCGTGATGACATTCGGATCGATCGGGACCCAGCGAGACGAGGCGTTCTACCGCCGGTACCCGGGGCTGCGCTGGGACTACAACCCCACCATCGAGACCAGCGCGAAGCTGTTCTCGGACATGGTGTGCTCGAGCATCGTGGGCAAGCCCGTCGTCGACAGCGCGAACCCGGGCGAGAACGGCGGCCCACGCAAACTCGGCCTGATCACCACTACGGACGACACGCAGCCGCACCTGGTCAGACTGGGTGAGCTGGTCGAGGAACGGGTCGAGGCGTGCGGCGGGGAGTTCGCCGAGAAGGTCACCCACCCGGTCTCGGGCTGGGTCCACCAGACGCGCCAGCCGCAGTTCCGCGAGGACGGCGACGCCACTGCAAGCTACGCGCCCGGCAACATGGCCACGTTCCAGTCCGCAGGCGTCACGACCATCGTCTGGGCCGGTGGCTACGAGACCGACCAGTCCAAGGCTGCGGACCGCATCGGGTACCGCCCCGAGTGGGTCCTCGGTGGCGACGAGATCCACGCCGGCAACACCAACGCCCGCGAGCAGGATCAGGACGCCTGGGACCACGCCTGGATCACCACGACCGCCACACGTGTGCCTCCGGTCGAGGACGACCCGTGCCGGCGCTCCCTGCGGGAAGCGGACCCGTCCATCGGTGCGCGCGACACGAACAGCAGCACTGGGTGCGGCAGTGTCGTGTACCGCGACCTGCGGCAGTTCTTCACCGGTGTCCAGGTGGCGGGCCCGCGGCTGAACCCGGCCTCGATGGACCAGGGTTTCCACGCCATCCCGTCGATCGCATCAGCGGACCCCACGCTGCCGGCCTGCTTCTACCTCCCGGGCGACTACACGTGCGTCAAGGACGCCACGCTCGAGTGGTGGGACCGCCAGGGCACGCCCGCCCACGGTGGGACCGGCTGCTGGCGCATGGTCGCAGGCGGTCAGCGGTTCCTCGCAGGCCAATGGCCCGACGAGGCGCTGGACCAGCGGGCCGGGCCCGACGATCCCTGCAACGCATTCCAGAGCGCCGCCCAGTACCTGTGATCAGATCGCGGCGTAGTGGCCGACGACAGCGCCGTCGGGGCGGGGGGGTCGGTGGCTCCGAGGTAGCCGTGCTCGGTGACCTGGATCGTCTGCGACCAGCCGGCCTGGTGGCTGGGGCCGGTGGTCCACTGGACCTGCACCACCTGGTCCGATGAGATCGCGGCGCGTGCGCCCGAGCAGCGTCCCGAGCGGGTCCCAGTGCCCGCGCAGCCTCCACGTAGGCGACGCGGGTCCGGGGCGTCAGTTGCCCGCGCCGGGTTCGTCCGTGTGCACGGTCGTGCGGCACACATGTTGTGTGAGACGACCATGCCGGCGGTCGCGAGTTCGGCCATGCTGGTCGAGAGGAGCGGCCAACTAATCGGAGAGTCACGATGAGAAACGGCTGGACGCGTCGCTACCCCCCGCTGTCGGGGGCGGTTGTCGCCACCGTCCTTGCTGTGTTCATCCTGCCGTCGGCGCTCAACGTGCCCCAGTCCAACCCGACACAGACGCTCGAGTTCGCGCCGATCCCTCCC
>DASWKO010000217.1:0-14237 GCA_036396595.1 Nitriliruptorales bacterium
TCGGACGCGTCGGACGACGGCTGTGGCTACCCCCTGGACATGTCCGGGGCCGCTCCTGGCCGGATCTGCGCCGGTGTAGAACCGCTCGTGGCGACCGCCATCTTCGAAGCGTCGAGCTCAGGCGGCCGCCCACCCTGTGACTCGACGCCCGAGACCCTGTTGACCGAGGCGCAGCCCGATGCGGTCGCCGCAGCGGCCCGGTTCACCTCGTCCCCCCCGCAGGTCGAGCCCTACCCGACCCGGCGCGGTCGCATCACCCGCCAGCCGATCGACCACCGCTACAACTGCCGGGACGACTACTACAGCCCGGGATACGCGGACGCCCAGGGCGCTCGGCACTACCCGGTTGACGAGCCCGATGACACCGATGTGCAGCCGTGCGGGTCGAATGGGACACGACCGGGTCACGTGGACGACCTCGTCGCCGCGTACGGTGGCAAGACTCGGGCACAGATGGTGGCCCTGGGCTTCGCTGTGATCCAGGGCGAAGGATGCAGCCCGAACGGGGACGGGACCTACCCCTCCGGCAACTACTTCATCAACTGCCCCAACGGGCAGGGCTTCTTCGTCAAGCCCGGTGTCACGCACGACTTCGTCGGTCCCGGCACGGTGGTCTTCGCGGGGCCCATCACGCAGAAGGGGTTCCTGCGGATCAACTCGAGCGACACCGACGACAGCATCGTCTACGTGCAGAGCGGCGACATCGACGACACCGGCGGTGCAGGTGCCACCGAGATTCACCGGACATTCGTCTACGTCGAGTCGGGTACGACTACCCTGAAGGGCAATACGGTCTGGGATGCCCCTCTCAGCTTGCCTTACGACCTGCTCGACGACGCGGGGACGGTGATCGAAACCGGCCTGTGCACGTACGCGGCCCTGAGCGCACCTCTTGCGGCGTGCTTCCGGAACCTCGCCTTCTGGTCCAACAGCTTCGACCAGCACGACCTCGGGGGCGGCGGGCAGCTCGAGCTCGAGGGCATCTTCTTCTCGCCGAACGCGGGGCGGTCAGCGGACAACGACAACTTCAGGCTCCACGGAGGACCGGGCTACCGGCTCACGAGCGCGCAGTTCTTCACCTACAAGCTGGAGCTGAACGGCAGCAGCGTGCTGACCATGCGGCCCGATCCGAGCCGGTTCGTGGCGACGCCGATCATCGGCGGTGGTTTGATCCGCTGAGGGTTGCTCGGCTGCTCGGGAGCCGTGGCGGGAGCCGGGCCACGTAGCATCGCGGCCTCTCAGTCCCAGGAGCCCACGTGGCGTTCACCGAGACGTTCAACGAGGAGCACGAGGCGTTCCGCGCGACTGTGCGCCGCTTCGTCGAGGAGGAGGTCAACCCGCACGTCGAGGACTGGGAGGCGGCGGGGATGATGCCGCTGCACGACCTGTTCGCGGCCATGGCCAAGCTCGGGATGATCGGGCTCGACTTCGACCCCGCCTACGGCGGCGGAGGCGCCGACCACGTGTTCACGGTCGTGCTCGCCGAGGAGTTCGGCCGCGCCGACCACGGCTCGCTGCCGATGGCCCTGGGCGTGCAGACCAACATGGCCACGCCGTCCCTGCACGACCACGGCAGCGATGAGCTCAAGGAGGCGTACCTGGCGCCGGCGCTGCGCGGCGAGATGGTCGCCGCGATCGCGGTGACCGAGCCCGACGCCGGCTCGGACGTGGCCGGGATCACGACCCGGGCCCGGCGCGACGGCGACGACTGGGTGATCTCCGGCTCCAAGATGTACATCACCAACGCGCTCCAGGCCGACTGGATGTGCCTGCTCGCGCGCACCTCCGACGAGGGCGGCTACCGCGGGATGAGCCAGATCGTCGTCGAGACCGACAGCCCCGGGTTCGAGGTCTCCAGAAAGCTCGACAAGCTCGGGATGCGCGCCTCCGACACCGGGCTGCTGACCTTCGACGAGGTCCGGGTCCCGGTCAGCAACACCATCGGAATCGAGGGCCGGGGCTTCCAGCAGCAGATGAGTCAGTTCGTGGTCGAGCGGATGTGGGCGGTCTACTCCACCGCCACCGCCTGCGAGCTCGCCCTGCAGCGCACCGCGCAGTACGGCAGGGAGCGCCGGATCTTCGGCAAGCAGCTCATCGACAACCAGTACATCCAGTACCGGCTGGCCGAGCTGGCGGCGGAGGTCGACCTGCTGAAGGTCTACAACCACCGCATCGCCACGCGCTACGCGGCCGGGCTCGACGTGACCCGCGAGGCCACCATCGCCAAGCTGAAGGCGGGCCGCCTCCACCGCGAGATCGCGGACTGGACCATGCAGTTCCACGGAGGCATCGGCTACATGGAGGAGACGTGGACCGCCCGGTTCCTGCGTGACGGCCGGCTCACCTCGATCGGCGGCGGCTCCGACGAGACCATGTTGCGCGTGCTGTCGATGATCGACGGCTTCGTCCCCAGCGGCGACTGAGGCAGGCTTCAGGGCAGACGCGACGACCCAGGGGACGGCGTGAGCGACCAGCCGCTTAGCATCGGCAACTGCTCCGGTTTCTACGGCGACCGCTTCAGCGCGGTCCAGGAGATGCTCGAGGACGGGCCGCTGGACGTGCTGACCGGCGACTACCTCGCCGAGCTGACCATGCTCATCCTCGGACGCGACCTCATGAAGGACCCGTCCCGTGGCTACGCCAGGACGTTCCTGCGCCAGATGCGGGACAACCTCGCGACCGCCGTCGACCGAGGCGTCAAGGTGGTCGTCAACGCGGGCGGGCTGAACCCGTCCGGGCTGGCCGAGGCACTGCGCGGGGTGGCCGACGAGGTCGGGGTGGACGCGGCGATCGCGTACGTAACGGGTGACGACCTGCGCGATCGCGCGGAGGAGCTGGGCCTGGGCCAGGGGGTGCTGACCGCCAACGCCTACCTCGGAGGGTGGGGGGTCGCCGCATGCCTCGACGCCGGCGCGGACGTCGTCGTCACCGGCCGCATCACGGACGCGGCGGTCGTCGTCGGTCCCGCCGCTGCCCACTTCGGGTGGGCGCGCGACGACTGGGACCGGCTGGCCGGCGCGGTCGTGGCGGGCCACGTCATCGAGTGCGGGGCGCAGGCCACCGGCGGCAACTACAGCTTCTTCACCGAGCACGACGTCACCTACCCCGGCTTCCCGATCGCCGAGCTGCACGCCGACGGCTCCAGCGTCATCACCAAGCACCAGGGAACCGGCGGCGTCGTCGACGTGGGCACCGTCACGGCCCAGCTCCTCTACGAGGTCGGCCCTGCCCGGTACGCCAACCCGGACGTCACCGCCCGGTTCGACACCATCGAGCTCGGCGACGACGGCCGGGACCGCGTGCGCATCAGCGGGGTGCACGGCGAGCCACCTCCGCCCGAGCTGAAGGTCGCGACCACCACGCTGGGCGGGTTCCGCAACGAGATGACGTTCGTGCTGACCGGTCTGGACATCGAGGCCAAGGCCGCACTCGTCCGGCGCCAGTTCGAGCGCGCGGTCGGCGAGGACGCCCCGAGGCAGGTGGTCTGGACGCTGGCCCGCACCGACCAGCCCGACGCCCCGACCGAGCAGCAGGCCAGCGCGTTGCTGCGGGTCCAGGCCAAGGACGCCGATCAGGGCCGGGTCGGCCGCCGGTTCAGCGCCACGCTCATCGAGCTGGCGCTGGCCAGCTACCCCGGCTTCACGGGCACGGCACCGCCGGGGGACGCCTCCCCGTTCGGGATCTACCGCCCGGCCTACGTACCACGGCCCGAGGTCGCGCACTTCGCAGTCCTGCCCGACGGCTCGCGGATCGAGGTCGGCAACGACGTGCCGTCCACGCAGCCGCTCGGGGATGTCCCGGTTCCGGCACTGCCGGACCAGCCAGCGCAGGGCCACACCGCCCGTGCGCCGCTCGGCCGCGTGTTCGGCGCCCGCAGCGGCGACAAGGGTGGCTCGGCCAACGTCGGGGTCTGGGCGCGCGACGACGCCGGCTACGCGTGGCTGGCCCACCACCTCACCGATGACGCGGTCCGGGCTCTCCTGCCCGAGGCAGCCGATCTCCCGGTCACTCGCCACCTGCTGCCCAACCTGCGCGCCGTCAACGTCGTGATCGAGGGCATCCTCGACGAGGGCGTGGCGTCGGCCACCCGGTTCGACCCGCAGGCCAAGGGGCTGGCCGAGTGGCTGCGCAGCCGCGAGGTCGACCTGCCGGTCGAGCTGCTCGGGGGCTGACGGGTCGAGCCTGGCCGCGCGCCCAACCGTATGGGGCGGTCCCGACGGCGTACGCTCGGAGCCACACGAGGTGCCTCATCACGCAGGGGACCGGGTGTCGCAGACCGACGTCGCAGCACCGACCGTGGCGACCGAGCCGGCACCGCCGCCCCGGAGCCTGGTCGTCGACGCGGGCGCCTTCGCGGTCATGGGCGCGGTGCTGTTCTGGCTGCCGGTGATGTCGGGAGGCCGGACGCCCGCTGGGCTGGCCGGGCTGGGGCTGATGGTGGTCCTGGCTGCCCCGGCCGCGGTCCGGGGCGTGGCCGGCACGTCACGCACCGAGCGCATCGTCCTGGCAGCGCTCGGTGTGTCGCTGCTGGTCCATCCCTTCGTCGCCGGGTATCGCGACGGGCTGGTTCAGCCGCTGCTGACCTACGCAGGGGTGCCGCTGGTCTACCTCGTCGCCAGGTACGTGTGGGTCGCGTGGCCCGGGTTGCTCGTGCGGGCGCTGCCCATCGCCGGCGCGTGGATGTGGCTGCAGGGCTGGAGCGGGTGGTTCGCGCCGTCCGACACGCTGTTCGCGGCCTGGCGGGTGGTCCCCTGGCACAACCCGTCCGGGATCCTCATGGGTGGCGTGCTGGTGTACGCGGTCGTGCGGTTCGCTCGGGAGCCCTCGGCGTGGTTCCACGGCGTGGTGGCTGCCGCCGCCGGCAGCGGGCTGTGGCTGAGCTCGTCGCGGGGCTCGATCGCCATGACGGCTCTCGCTCTGGTCGTGGTGCTGGCGGTCCATGTGCGCGGGCGGGGCGCCGTGGTGCGCACGCTCGTCGTCGGTGTCGCCACCGTGTCCCTCACCGGCGTGCTGCTGTACCTGAGCCCGGCGTACGGGCCGGGAGGCGAAGCGGTGGTCGATGGGCGTGACGATGGTGCCACGACCTTCGACGCCGACTCACCGTTCGAGGTCCGCAATCCGGCCGGCGGCAACTTCCGGGCCCGCCTCGTTCACGTCGAGGCTGCGTGGCGGATGTTCGAGCGCGATCCGCTGGTCGGCGCCGGGTTGGGCTCGTACGCCTACAAGATCCTCGACGTCGCCGACCCCCGGATGAACTTCACGCGCAGCGCCCACAGCGAGCCGGTCGAGGTGCTGGGCGAGGGCGGCCTGCTGGTGGGGGTGCCGTTCGCGGTCGTGCACGTGGCCCTGCTGGTCGCGCTCACACCGCTGGTCCTGCGCCGGCGCTCCACCTCGGTGACCGTGGGGGCGACGGCAGCCGCCGTCCTGGTCACTGCGCACACGCTGATGGATGTCGACTGGGCGTACACGCTCGTGCCTGCGGTCGCGGCGATCTGGGCGGCCGTCCGGGCTCGGTCGCCCGATCCACGGCCGGTCCGCGACGGGCGCTGGACGCGCGTCACCGTCGGACTGTTGGTGGCGCCGGTCGTGCTGGGCCTGGTCACGTTCGGGTGGGACCGGGTCGCCGAGGCGCGCGGCGGTGCCGGGCCGTGGAGCTCGGCGCCGCATGTCGAGCGGGCAGTCGCGGCGCTGGCCGTGGGCGACCTGACGACGGCACGGTCGCACGCGGCCGAGGCTGCCGGCGCGAGTCCCGGCGATCCGGCCGTGTCGGGGCTGGTCGACATCGCGACGTACAGCGCGACGAACGACGTCGGGGCGCTGACGAGGATCGCGGCTCGGGCACCGACCCTGCGGGAGGCCGGGTACGCGATCGCGGCCCTCGTCCACCTGGATCCGGACGCAGCCGTCGCTGCGGCCGACGCGGTTCTGGCGCGCCTGGACGGCTACCACGTGTCCCGCGTGGGGGTCATCAGGGAGCAGGTCGAGGACCTGCGCGAGCAGGCTCAGCGCAGCAGCGCGTCGTAGATCTGGATCATCGCGGGCCCCAACAGGACGACGAAGATGGACGGGAAGATGCACAGCACCACCGGGAAGACGATCTTGACGGGCAGCTTCTGCGCCTGCTCCTCGGCGCGCTGACGGCGTCGCAGCCGCATCTCCTCGGACTGGACCTTCAGGACCTGGGCGATCGGGATCCCGAACAGGTCGGCCTGGACCATCGACAGGACGAACGAGCGCAGGTCGTCGACCGTCGAGCGGTCAGCGAAGGACCGCAGCGCGTCGGCCCGGGACTTGCCGAGCTGCATCTCCTGGACCACCCGGAACAGCTCCTGCCCGAGCGGGCCCTGCACGTTGCGGGCGACCCTGGCCAGGGCCGCGTCGAACGCCAGTCCCGCCTCGACCGTGATGCTCATCAGGTCGAGGCTGTCGGGCAGCGCGAGCTGGATGCGGTGCTGGCGCTCCTTGGACCGCGACCGCAGGATCCACTCGGGTACGTAGTAGCCCACCGCGCCGAACAGGAACGCCCCGACGATCGCGAACACGAGCGGCGGCTGCAGCAGGAGGCCGTACAGCCCGGCGCCGGCGACTCCCATCAGCGGCAGGAACAGCTTGAAGGCCAGCACCCGCTCCGCGTCCCAGGCCGGGGGGTTGCCGGCGTAGACCAGCTCCTGGTCCAGCCGTTCGTAGATGTCCAGCGGCGTGAGCCGGCGCGCCAGCCGTCCGAGGCGGCGGATCGTGGGTGCGATCACGCGCCGCAGTGTCGACGCCGAGAGCTGCTGAGCCCGGACGTCGACGATCCGGTCCGTGGTCAGGTCCAGGCGGTGCAGCGTGGTCCTGGTGCGTTGCTGTTCGAGCATCCAGTCGTAGGCCACGGCGACGGCCGTGACCACGGCACCGAAGATGCCAAGCAGACCGAGCACGACCACCAGGTCCACGTCAGACCTCGATACGGATCATCTTGCGGATCCAGAGGACGCCGACACCCATCAGGGTGATGCCGCCCACGATGAGGATCCAGCCGACCTGGTTCTCGACCAGCACGCGTACGTACGTGGGGTTGGCGAGCGTGAGGTAACCAGCCAGCAGGAACGGCAGCACGATCAGCACGATGGCGCTGAGCTTGCCCTCGGCGCTGAGCACCTTGATCTGGCGGCGCAGCGCCTCGCGCTCACGGAGGGTCTTGGCGACCGTCGTGAGCAGCTCCGCCAGGTTGCCGCCGACCTCACGCTGGATCTTGATCGCCAGCACCACCCAGCGCACGTCCTCGCTGTCCATCCGGTCCGCGAGCCCGTCCAGGGCGTCCTCCAGAGGAGCCCCCAGGCGCGCCTCGGTCAGCACCCGAGCGAACTCCTCGGAGGTCGGGGGGCCCGCCTCCCGGCCCACGGAGTCGACGGCCTGCACGATCCCGTACCCGGCGCGCAACGATCCGGCCAGGAGCTGCAGCGTGTCCGGGAACCGCGACAGGAACGCCGCCCGCCTCCTGGAGCGCTGCACGTTCAGCGCGAGCCATGGCACGGCCGCCCCCACCGCGAAGGCGGCCGGCGTGAGCCACCACCGGCCGACGATCAGCATGGGGAGCGCGAGCACCGCTCCGGCGCCGGTCATGATCGCGTAGAACTCGGTGCTGCGCAGCGGCCAGGCGGCCTGATCGAGGCGGTGCTGGAGGCGTTCGTCCATGCCCCGGGGGCGAGGTGCGGCCTGGAGGAACTGCCGGGCCCGCTGCCGCAGCACCTGGGCGACGGCCGACGACCGCCCCTTGGTGGGCCGGTCGCCCACGATGTAGGCGGACAGGTCGCGCTCGAGCAGCTTGGATGCGTGACCCCCCGGGCGTGCCAGGAGCAGCGACAGCACCATGACGGCTGCGACGAAGACACCTGCGATGCCCACGAACAGACCGGCACGCGATCCCAGCAGACCTGGCGCCGGCCGGGTGTAGGTCTGGATCTCGGGGGCCGGCGGCCGGCGCGGGTTCACGACCGTGACGGTGTCGGTGACGGCCCCGCCGGCGCTGCTCCAGCGGACCTGGATGTCGAGCTCGTCGACGTCCGCCCGGGCGCTGCGGTAGCGCACGACGTACTGGTTGGTCAGCTCGGTGGCCACGCTCGTGAACGCGCCGTCGAGCGCGGCGACGTCGGCGCTCTGGTACGTCGAGCCACCGGTGGCACCGGTCAGGCGGTTGAGCGCCGCGAGGTCGGACTCGCCCGTCACCAACGTCACCGCGCTGACCGGCACGTCCACGGCGTGGGCCGCCGCCACGGCGCTCTCGAGCTCGGCCTGGCTCGCGGTGTCCCCACCGTCGGAGAACACCACGAGGTTGCGCTGGGCGTCGACGAGCCGGCCCAGCTCGTCCGCGGCCAGCACGACCGCGTCGTACAGGGCGGTCTCGCCCCCGGCCTCCAGGCCCTGGATCGCGTCGATGATCGCGCTGGAGGTGTTCGCCGACCGGGCCACGACCCGGGCCTGGTCGGCGAACGTGACCAGGATCACGCGGACGCCCGCGCCCGCGACCCGCTCCACGAAGCCGGAGGCGGCCGCCTTGGTCACGGTCAACGGCTCGCCCTGCATCGACCCGCTCACGTCGATGACGAGCGCGACGACGACGGACCGGGTGCGCTCCTCCTGCAGGGGTGAGACGGTGATGTCGCCGATCACCGTGCCGGACTCCTCGACGACGACGTCGGCCGCCGTGACGGCCTGCGCGCCCTCGCCGACCGGCTGGACGATCAGCCGGACGCCGCCGTCCTCGTCCAGTGCCGCCTCGCGGATCTTGATCTGAAGCTCACTGTCCTGGGCAGTGGCCTGGCCGGCGCCGACCATCAGCGCCACCAAGCTCGCCGCCAGCGCGAGAGCGACCCGGCGGATCATCGGCGTGCTGAGGGAGTCTGCGTGAAAGCCTCGGGCTCGAACAGGTTCGGGGTCAGCTCGATGCCCAGATCGCTCAGGCGCTGGTTCAGGTCGGGCCGGATGCCGGTGGGCTTGAGGTGGCCCAGGAACCGGCCGTGCTCGTCGAAGCCCATGCCGAAGTCGAACCGGAAGATGTCCTGGATCGTGACCACGTCACCTTCCATGCCCGTGATCTCGCTGACGTGGGTGATGCGGCGGCTGCCGTCGCGCAGCCGGCTCTGGTGCACGATGAGCTGGACACCGGCCGCCACCTGCTCGCGGATCGCCCGCAGCGGGAGGTCGACACCGGCCATCAGGACCATGGTCTCCACGCGGGAGATGACGTCCCGTGGCGAGTTGGCGTGCACGGTCGTGATGCTGCCGTCGTGGCCGGTGTTCATTGCCTGGAGCATGTCCAGCGCCTCGCCACCCCGGACCTCACCGACGACGATGCGGTCCGGGCGCATGCGCAGCGAGTTGCGGACGAGCTGCCGGATGGAGATCTCGCCCTTCCCCTCGATGTTGGGTGGTCGGTATTCGAGCCGGATCACATGCGGCTGCTGGAGCTGCAGCTCCGCCGCGTCCTCGATGGTGATGATGCGCTCGTCGTGCGGGATGAAGCTGGAGAGCACGTTGAGGGTCGTGGTCTTGCCGGCACCGGTCCCACCGGACACCAGGATGTTGATGCGCCCCCGGACGCACGCGTCGAGGAACTCGGCGATGTGCCTGGTCAGCGTGCCGAACCGGATCAGATCGGGCACCTGGTAGGGATCGGCCGCGAACTTGCGGATGGTCAGCGAGGGCCCGTCGACCGCGACCGGAGGGATGACCGCGTTGACACGTGAGCCGTCCGCGAGTCGGGCGTCGACATAGGGCTGGGACTCGTCGATCCGCCGTCCCACCTTTGCGACGATCTTCTCGATCGTCCGCCGCAGGTGGCGGTCGTCCACGAACCGGGCCGGCGTGAGGTGCAGGTGGCCATCGCGCTCGATGTAGACGGCCTCGGGTCCGTTGACCATCACCTCGGTGACGGTCTCGTCACGCAGGTACGGTTCGATCGGTCCGTAGCCGAGCACGTCGTCGATGATCTCGGTGACGACGTTGCTGCGCTCGGCCGCTGACAGTGGCAGGGTCTCGGAAGCCAGCGCGCGGTCCACTTCGGCACGCACGCGCTTGGCGAGCTCGTCCTCCTCGACGCCCACGTACAGCTTGGGCCCCAGCGCCTCCAGCAGCCCGGTGTGCACGCGCGCCTTGAGCTGGACGACCGGGTCAGCCGACGAACCCTTGGTGGCCGGAGCGGCTGCCAGGGCGTCAGCCGGCGCGGTGGCCTCGCGTCCCCGTGCCAGTCGGTCGGTCAGACCCATGGGTCTCCTCCTACTCCCCGCCCGGCTGCGGAAGCCGCAGCAGCCCCCGGCGGCGGCCAGCCCGGTGGTCCCCGGCGGTATCCGGCAGCACGAGGCGGCGGATCTCGTCAATGGCTTGCACCACCGGCGACCCCGGATCGGTCAGTGCCAGCGGGGTGCCCTGGTTCACCGAGCGCGGCACATCCCGGCTCGACGGGATGGCCACGTCCACCACCGCGCCGATCGAGCGCTCGACCTCGCGAACCGTGAGCCCGACCTTGGAGTCCGCACGGTTCAGGACGCGACGGATGCGCGAGGCCGGGACCTGGAGCTGTTCCATCGTGTGGAGCGTGGTGCGCAACCCGCGGACGCTCGGGACGTCGAGCGACGCCAGGACGACGATCAGGTCGCTCTCGTCGAGGGCCGCCAGCAGCGGGTCGGTGAAGTACGCCGGACCGTCGATGACGACGTACCGGTAGCGCGACCGCAGAAGCTGCAGGATCTTGGTTGTCAGCTCGGCGCTCAGGGCGTCGCCGTGCTCTGGCTGCAACGGCGCAGCCAGCACGTCCACACCCTCCTCGTGCTTGGTCATGAAGCCCACGAGCTGATCGGCGTCCAGCGTCGCCGCGTGGACGGCGGCGTCGTGCGAGGTCCACTGGGGCAGGAGCTGCATCAGCACGGCAACGTCGCCGGATTGAAGGTCCAGATCGACCAGCGCCACGTCGCCGGGGGCGTGCCTGGCCAGCAGCATGGCGAGGTTGGTCGCGACGGTCGACTTGCCACAGCCGCCCTTGGACGAGAACACGGTGACGATGCGACCGAGCGGAGCGCCCTCGTGGACCGGTTGGACACCGCGCTCGCGGTGCAGCGCCGTCTCGGCCATGGCGCTCTCGAGCGCCTGGAGGTAGCTGTCGCGATCGACGTACCCGGACAGAACCTCGTGCACCCCGGTACGCATCGCGGCACGCAGGAGGCGCGCGCCGGCGCGCTCGCGCACCAGGATGACCGCCAGGTGGGGGTAGCGCGCGTGCACCTCCGCTGCGGCGTCGAGCGCCTCCTCCTCCTCGATGTCGGGGCCGATGATGACGGACTCGAGCTCGTGTCCGTACTCGCGCACGGAAGCGTCCAGCGCGCTGGCGTCGGTGACCACCACGGTGCGGTGGCTGTCGGGTGTGAAGTCCTGGGCCAGCGCGGCGAACTCGGTGCCCTCGCTGAGGATCAACAACATCAAGGCGTTCCGATCAGCAGGTCTTCCAGGGTACGTCCCTGCGTGACCGCCGGGGCCTGGCCCTCGGGGAGCAGCGTGAACCAGATCGAGACCTCCTGGAAGGCGAGCAGGAGCCGCTCCACGTCCGGGGGGGCGACGGCCACGGTGAACAGGTAGCGGTCGTTGGTCTCGTTGATCGCGTAGCCCTGGCTCCGGCCCTGCTCGTCACGGACCAGCACCCGTTGGCCGACGGCGAGCACCATCACGTCGTGGATGACGAACTCGACCCGCGTGCGGGTGGCCGCCGGGTCGGGGTCGGTGGGATCGGGCTCGTCGAGCGTGGCGAGGATCGACACGTGGTCGCCGGGGCGCACGAAGCCGGCCACGCCCGGCAGGATGCCGACCTCGACGGAGACCGCCTGGCGGTCTTCGGGGATCTCGATCAGGCCGGTCTCCAGCGCGCCGGCGCTGCCGAAGCGGGTGGTCAGGATCTGCTCGCCGCGGGTGATGGTCGCGGTGGCGACCAGGCCCTGGATCTGCTCGAGCGAGCCGATCGCGTTGTCGGCGACCACGCGGCGCGGGACCTCCTCGCGCCGGATCAAGCCCTGCTCGATGGCCGCCTGGGCCGAGGTGCCGACGGGGATGGTCCCGGCCGCCACGTACACCTGCGCGAGCTCCACCTCTTCGAGCGCGCGGTCCTCGACGCGCGTGACGTACTGGTACAGCGCGAAGGTCCCGGCGCCCGCCAGGACGATCGCCAGGACCAGCCCGACGAGCCGACGGTTGACGTTCAAGCGCGCCATGCGCCACCTCCCGCGGTCGCTGACCCGGCCCCCAGGCTGTCGAGCATCATCCCGAGGCTGTTGCGCATCATCCCGAGGCTCTTGCGCATCATTGCGGACACTCGTAGAGGGGGTCGTTCACCACGTCCTCCGTGCACTCGAAGCTGTCCTGGACGTTGCGTCCGAGGACCGCGACCGCGATGACCACCGCGACGGCGATGGCGGTCGCCAGGATCGCGTACTCGATCGCCGACGCTCCGATCTCCGAACGCCAGCGCCTGACGTCCATGGAGATCCTTCACGGTGCGAGTGGCGGCGACTCTCACGAGCCGCCGCCACCTCCCCCGATCATGGGGCGCAACTCAGCAGGGGGCGCAGATCAGCAGGCCGGCGACCCGTCCTGGTCGGTGTACTCAAGGTAGTCGGAAACGCACTCGAAGTCGTCCTTCAGTGCCTGACCGATACCCCACACCGCTGCGATGATCACGACCGCGATGAGCGCGACCATGATGCCGTACTCGACGGCGGTTGCGCCGAGCTCGCTCTCGCGCAACGCCTTCATCCGGCGCGCGAACGCCTGTGTCAGCTTTCCGAAGTGCTCTGCCATGGCCCGCCTCCTGTGGGTCTAAGGCCCCCCGGTCGACCGCGTGGTGGGTCCCGGGCACACAACTCAACGTAGGCGGTCGCCCACCCTTCGTCGTGAGGCAGCGGACACCTGTTCGGTAGGTCGTGGGTCATGGTTCGGGGGACGCAGGTCCCGGTGTCGGCCCCCCGGACGGGCCACGCCGAGCTGGCCAGGATGACACCGATGAACTACTTCACTACTTCATGGTCACGATGTCGCGCCGGAACGCCTCGGAGACGGCCTGTGCCGCGGTCTCGACCCCGAGCTTGGCGTAGATGCGCGTGAGGTGGTTCTTCACGGTCTTGACCGACAGGTACAGGCCGGCGGCGATCTCGGCGGGGCGCGCCCCGTCGGCCAGCAACCTCAGCACCTCGAGCTCGCGCTCGGTGAGGCCGGCCTCGATGGTCGGGCTGCGTCCGGTCGCCAGCGCCACCGCTCGGCGCATCAGGTCCGGGCTGAGGTAGGTCTGGCCGTCGGCGACCGTGCGGATCGCGACCAGCAGGCTCTCCAGTGGCTCGGCTTTCGAGACGAAGGCCTCGGCCTCGAGCGCCAGGGCCCGACGCAGGAAGTGATCGCCGTCGTGCATCGTCAGGATGACCACGCGGACGTCAGGATGGTCGCGACGTAGCGTTGCCAGCAGCTCCAGCCCACCGTGCTCGCCGAGCTCGATGTCCAGCACGACCAGGTCGTAATCGTGGCCGCTGAGCGCCACGAAGAACCCCTCGGCGTCGCCGACCTCGTCCACGCGCCCGTCCGGCCACTCGGACCGGATCGCGCGAGCGACCGTCTCGCGGACCAGTTGGTGGTCGTCGATGACGAGCACGTCAGGCACCGGCGCCTCCGTTGACGTCGGGGCGCTCCCAGGCGGCCGAGGCGGGGACGCGCAACCTCACGCCGGTCCCCGGTCCCGTCGAGATCAGATCCAGGCGCGCCCCCAGGCGCTCGGCTCGCTCCCGCATGTGCGTCAGTCCCATGCCCGAGGTCGGTGGCTCCGATGGTAGGCCGCGTCCGTCGTCGTCGACCGTCAGCGCGATCCCCGCGTCGTCGGACTCGAGGTGCACGGTGATCGTGCGAGCGTCGGCGTGTTGCACGGCGTTCGAGATCGCCTCCTGGGCGATGCGGAAGACCTCGCGCTCGATCTCCGGTGGGTGCGCGTGGCTCGTGTGCGCGCTGAAGTGCACGATCGGGCCCGAACGGCTGCGCAGGTCGGCCACGTAGGCCCGGAGCGAGCCGGCCAGCCCCGCGTCCTCGATCCCCGCCCGCAGCCCGTTGATGACGTCGCGGAGGTCGTTCTGGGCGCGCCCGGTGACCCGTGCGAGGCGTTCGAGGTCTCCGCCGTCGGCACCACCCTCCCGCGCCAGGAGTTCGAGTTCGAGCCGGACGTGCGCCAGCACCTG
>DASWKO010000218.1:0-3743 GCA_036396595.1 Nitriliruptorales bacterium
CGGCGGTGCGACCACGCCGCACCGCCGCGCCGCATCGAGGCACAGGTGCTCGTTGAGGTCATGGCCCTCGAAGCCAGGCAGCGACGGCTTGGCGATGACGTTGGTCGGCTCGTCGCCGAAGGGCTGGCCGTACCGGCCGTCCTCGAACCGCAGCGCGACCTTGCTCTGTGCGCCGGCCAGGCTGAAGCGCCCGGTGCCCCGCGATCCGCCCCACGCCGTCCGGTCGCGGTACAGCGCCTCCCCGACGCGGGCGAGCTGGTCTTCGTCGAGCCACTCGACACCACTGTCGCGCCGGACGGGCAGGGGCACGCCACCGGGGGTGAACTGGACGGCCCCGGCGCAATCCAGGCCGATCGCGGTGCCGAGCAATGCGAACGGTGTAGGGGCGACCTGGAACTCCGTCGCCCACCGGCTGAGCACCGCAGTGTTGTCAGGCAGCAACCCGGCCAGCCACGGGGCGACATGGGCATGGCCGTGGCGTTCGACGAGCGAGCTCATCGAGGTGGACACGTCGTGTCCCCGCTCGCCGTAGCGCAGCGACAGGGTCCCGTCCGAGGCGCGCTCGGCATCGGCCACGTGCTCGCCGTACAGCCACACGTGCAGTGTCCGGCTCACCAATCCGGATCCTCCGGTGCGAGCTCGTCGGCGACAGGGGAGGCGTCCGGTGTCAGGATCACGGTCATCCCCAGGGCCTGCACCACGGCGAGCACGAGGTACCACTCGACCCGCGCCTTCCCGCGCTCGAGCTCGCTGATCCAGCGCCGACTGACACCCGCGCGTTGCGCGAGCACCTGCTGGCTGAGGTCGGCCTCGAGGCGGGCGCTTCGCACGGCGGCGCCGAGTTGCGCGGCGGTGCGCACCTCGATGGGTTCCACCACCGCTGCCCTCCGTTGTGCTCGTCGTGCTCGTTCGTGCTCGTTCGCTCACAAAGGCGTGATATGATCGTACACGCACATCACAGTTTTTACACCGTACGCTCACATCACCGCGAGGCTGCTGCCGGCGGGCGGCAGGCGGGCGCTGCGGGGTCGTCACCGTGCGAGGCAACACGCGGATGTCGCGCTACCCCCAGCCGCCATCGTGCTCGAGGAACCAGGTGTAGGTGCGCTGGATGCCTTCGCGCAGGCCGATCCGGGGCTTCCAGCCGAGTTCGGCGAGCTTGGACACGTCCAGCAGCTTGCGGGGGGCGCCGTCGGGCATCGTGGTGTCGTGCACGAACCGGCCGTCCCAGCCCACCACCTCGGCGATCAGCTCGGCCAGCCCGCGGATCGGGATGTCCTCGCCCACGCCGACGTTGAGGTGCTGCTCGCCGGTGTAGTGCCTGGTCGCGAACACGACCGCGTCGGCCAGGTCGTCGGCGTGGAGGAACTCGCGCCTGGGCTCGCCGGTCCCCCACAGCACGACCTCGGACGCGCCGCGCTGCTTGGCCTCGTGGATCTTGCGCAGCAGCGCCGGCAGCACGTGAGAGGTCTTCAGGTCGAAGTTGTCGTTGGGGCCGTAGAGGTTGGTGGGCATCAGGCTGATCACGTCGTGGCCGTACTGGCGCCGGTACATCCTGCCCAGCTCGAGCGCGGAGATCTTGGCGATCGCGTAACCCTCGTTGGTCGGCTCCAGCGGCCCGGTCAGCAGCGCCTCCTCGGACATCGGCTGCCCGGCGTCGCGCGGGTAGATGCACGACGACCCCAGCACGACCACCTTCTGGACGCCGGCGGCGCGGCACGCCTCGATCGCGTTGGCCGCGATCATCAGGTTGTCGTAGAGGAAGGCGCCCTGCGCGGACCGGTTGGCGTGGATGCCCCCCACCCGAGCCGCCGCGATGATCGCCAGGTCGGGTCGTGCCCGGGCGACGAACTGCTCGGTCGCGGCCTGCCTCGTCAGGTCGACCTCCGCCGAGGTGGCCGTGATCAGGTGCCCGATCGGCTCGGACGCCAGCCGCCGGATCACCGCCGAGCCCACCATCCCGCGGTGACCGGCGACCCAGACCCGCCGGCCCTCGAGCGAGAACGGCACCTCGAAGCCGCCGTCAGCACGGTCAGCGCCGTCAGCACGATCAGCGCCGTCAGCACGGTCAGCGCCGTCAGCACGGTCAGGACCGTCAGCACGATCAGGACCGTCAGGACCGCCGTCAGCACGGTCAGGACCGCTCACCACGAGCCGCCCTGGATCGCCCGCTCGCCGCCGGCGCCGCCCTCGACGACGGTCCGGCCGGTCGCCTGACGGTGGTCGCCGTCGGGCGGCTGGGGACCGTGGCTCGGGCCGAAGTCGGGCTCGGCGTCCGGGTCGATCCGCACATCCGCGTCGCACGTCTCGGCCACACGGGCCCGGGCCGCATCCAGGCTCAGCCCGAACGTCGACAGGTCGTGCTCGACCATGCCGGTGATCAGCTCGCGGAAGCTGACCTCGGGCTTCCAGCCCAGCTTGGCCGTCGTGGCCGAGGCATCCCCGTGGAGGTGCTCGACCTCGGTCGGCCGGTAGTAGTGCGGATCGATCTGCGTGAAGCCCGCCCAGTCCAGCCCCACGTGGGCGAACGCCCGGGCGGCGAACTCCCGCACCGTGTGGGTCTCGCCCATCGCCAGCACGTAGTCGTCGGGCTCGGGCTGCTGGAGCATCATCCACATCCCGCGCACGTAGTCGCGCGCGTGGCCCCAGTCGCGCTTGGCGTTGAGGTTGCCCAGGTACAGCGTGGACTGCCGCTCGGCCACGATCGACGCCACCGCCCGCGTGATCTTGCGCGTCACGAACGTCGGGCCCCGACGAGGTGAGTTGTGCACCACCAGTCCCCCGACGCCCGCGGCGAACCGCCCGGACGTGGTCGCCAGGTCGAAGGTCCAGCCGGTGAACCGGCGCCTCGTCACCTTGCGGATCTCGTCGATAGGCCTGCGCAGGTGCGCACCCTGGTCGTCGCCGTGGTTCGCGCCTGATCCCAGGTTGATCTGGTAGCTGCTGCCACCTCCGAGCACCCCGTCCTGGAGGTAGACGGTCACCCGGCGCCCCAACGCGGTCCGCGCCAGCCACACCAGGCCAGCGGCCAGCACCGGCGAGGTGGTCCGGAAGCTGTTGAACTCGTCGGTCCCGTTGCCGGCCTGCGAGCCATCACCGGTGTTGTACCCGCGGAGGAAGGCTTCCTGGAGGTCAGGGGCGGCGTTCAGCACCCGCTTCGGGACCCGCTTGAGCTTCTCGCGTGTGTAGAGCTGACCCCGCAGCATCCGCAGGTACGCCCGGTTGCCCTGCAGCTCGAGCGACGGCGTCCGCGAGTCGGAGAACTCGGAGAGCGCTCCGTCGCTCTTGCGCCAGGTCCCCGCCGCGACGCGCTCCCAGCACGCGGCGACCTCGGCCAGCACGGACTCGTCACCGTTGACGACGCGCCCTGACCCCTCGGGTGAGACCCAGCCGTCGGCCACCAGGATGCCGAGCAACCACGCTTCGTCCGCCGTGAGGACCGTCGCGGCGGTCGGTGTCGGGTCGCGCCCGATCCAGGCGGACTCGCCGGCGGCGACGTCGCCCGCCGCGCGCTCCCGGTCTCCGCCGTCCAGGAACACCACGTGGTCCGGCGTCGTCTCGACCACGCCGCCGCGGCCGTGCAGGGTCACGAGGCTGGACGACCTCCAGTTCGCCGAGCGGGCGGTGCAGGCCACGAAGGACTCGCCGTCCCACACCTCGAGGTCCCCGCCCTCCGAGGTGTAGGAGGTACCACTGGCGGGATCGGTCCTGTGCGGGACGACGTCCTCGATCGCGACGACGTC
>DASWKO010000219.1:0-9814 GCA_036396595.1 Nitriliruptorales bacterium
CGAGCTCGGCCTCGAGCGCACGTTCGTCCCCGAGGACTGCCGGACCCTGCTCGACCGGTTCGCGATCGAGCTGGGGTTCGAGCGGCTGGAGGACCTGTCCTCGCAGGCAGCACTCGAGGCGCTGGCCGCGGATCCCGACGGCTGGGCACGGCGGACAGCGGCCACCTCGGTGATCGCGCCCCGTGACACCAACCAGAGCACCCCCCGTGAGGTGACTCGGCTGCTGCAGCTCATCTGGCTGGACCAGGCCGGTCCCGCCGAGGCGTGCGCGCAGGTCCGGGCCGTGATGGGAAAGCAGCTCTTCTCGCATCGGCTGCCGACGGGCTTCCCCGGCGAGGTCGCGGTCGCGGCCAAGACCGGGACGCTGCCGTTCCTCAAGAACGAGGCCGGTGTCGTCACCTACCCCGACGGCGGCCGCTACGCCGTCGCGGTGTTCACGCGCGGGCGCGTTCTGGACGCCCGCCAACCCGACCAGGACCGTGTGATAGGCACCGTCGCACGCATCGCGGTGGACCACCTCCGCCAGGTCGCCGGCCTGCCGACCGACGTCTCGCTCCACGCCACACGCTGACCCGTCCCCGATGAGGCGTGCTGTTACCCGCGCATGCGCCGGTTCTGGCACGCCTCAACATGGGGGGCTGGTTATCCACAGGGCTGCGATGATCCGAGTGGCGAGGTGCGCTGGTCGTGCGTCACCCTGCCGGGCATGTCCACCACACGCGCGCTCGCCACCCTCGCCCCGTTCGTACGTGCCCAGTTCGGGTTGATCACGACCCGCCAGTTGCTGCGCGCGCTCGACTCGCGCGGGATCGACCGGCTCGTCGCTGCCGGCCTGCTCGTGCGCCTGTACCGGGGCGTGTACCGCTGCGAGCTGTACCAGCAGTCGTGGCAGCAGCGCGCCCTGGCCGAACAGTTCGGGGGCGGGGCGAACGGGGCATTGTCGCACGGGGCCGCCGCGAAGATCCTGCAGCTCGAGCACGCTGGCGTCGGGCGCTCGCCGACCATCGAGCTCACGTTCCCACGTCACGTCCGCCTGCCGAAGCTGGACGTGCCGATGCACGAGTCGATCTACCTCTGCCCCGAGAGGCACGTCGTCCGGCGCGGACCGTTCCGGGTGACCAGCTCGGTCTGGACGGTCGGGGCGTTGGCCAGCCGGCGGAGCGTGCAGACGGTCGAGAAGATGATCGACGCGCTCGTCGCGGCCAACCGCGCGACCATCGAGGAGTTCCACGAACTCGCGGGTCTGCTCTGGAAGAGTCCGGGGGTCGTCAACCTCCGCCTCGCGGTGCAACGCCACTTGCCCGAAGGACGCCTGACGAGGTCCGAGGCCGAGCGCCTGTTCCTGCGCATCCTCCGCGACGCGGGGTTAGCACTCCCCGTGGCCAACGTCCGCGTCGTGGATGCGGCGGGGCGCGTGCGGTACCTCGACTTCGCGTACGCCGACCTGCGCATCATGATCGAGATCGACGTGCACCCCGACCACGGCCGCACGCTCGGCCGCAACGCGGACGGCGCGCGCCAGAACGACCTCGTGCCGGCGTGGCACCCACTGAGGTTCGACGAGTCCGACCTGCTGTACCGCCCCGGCGAGGTCGCGGACCAGGTGCGCCGCGCCCTCCGCGACTGCGGCGCCGCGATCGCCTGACTCAGGTTGAGGCGTGCTGGTACCCGCGCATACGCCGGTTCCAGCACGCCTCATCCTTTCCGCCATGCGCCCACCTTGGTGAGGCGTGTCGTAACCCGCGGATGCGCCGGTTCTGGCACGCCTCAACAAGGGGGCGCTCCGGGCGTCAGCGATAGCCGCGCGCCTGGAGCTCGAACAGCTCAGCGTAGGTCCCGCCCCGCCGCATGAGCTCCTCGTGACGTCCCTGCTCGGTGACGCGTCCGTTCTCGAGGACGACGATGAGATCGGCCACGCGGACCGTCGAGAAACGGTGGCTGACGATCACCGTGACCGCGCCCCGTTCCGCGCGTGAGCGTGCCGCCGCGGCGAACCGCTCGAACAGCGCGTGCTCCGCGGCCGCATCGAGCGCGGAGGTGGGCTCGTCGAGGACGACCAACAGCGGGTCGTCGCGCATGAGCCCACGGGCGAGCGCGACTCGCTGCCACTGGCCACCTGACAGCTCGACGCCGTCGGCCCACTGCTTGCCGAGGTGGGTGGCGAACCCGTCCGGCAGCGACTTGATCACCACCCGGGCTCCCGCGCGGTCCGTGGCCGTGCCCACGGCGTCCAGGTCGTCGCGACGCGGGACGTCGCCCAGCCCGATCGCCGTCGCGGCAGGGAACTCCAGGTTCGCGAAGTCCTGGAACGTCGCCGCCACGCGCGCGCGCCAACCCACCGGGTCGATCGAGACGAGGTCGGTCCCGTCGACCTCGATGGTCCCGGACGTCGCCTGGTAGAACTGGCACAGCAGGTGCACGAGGGTCGTCTTGCCGGCCCCGTTCTCGCCCACGATCGCCGCGACCGACCCTGCGGGCAGGGTCAGGTCGACGTCGTGCAGCACCTCCACGTCGGTGCCCGGGTACGTGAAGCACACCCCCCGCAGGCGTATCCCGTCGGCCAGGCCCCGAGGCGCCGGGCGCGCGTCGTCGCGCCGCCGCGCGGCGGCGTAATCCAGCAGCCAGAGGAACCGGCGGGCGTTGCGGAGGTTGCCGGACAGCCACGCGTAGTTGCCCACGAGCTGTGCGAGCGCGCCGCTGACCTGACCGGCCAGTGCCATGACCAGGATCACGTCGCCGACGGTGGCCGCGCCCGCCAGCGCCCGCAGCGTCACGTACACGACGGCCGCGACGTGCGCCCCGCTGAAGACAACGTCGCCGACCGCGGCCTCGACCGCGTCCTGCCTCGTGACACGCCGGTCCAGTCGGTCCTCGGACCGGTGTTGGTGCCGTAGCTGGTCCAGCAGGGGCTGACGCAACGAGAACAGCCGCAGCTCCTTGCCGCTGGCCGGCTGCGTGCCGAGCTCGACCAGGTGCCGCGCGCGACGCCAGATGGTGGATCGCTCGTCCTCGAGCGCCTGCTGGCGCTTCTGGCTGCGGCGCGAGACCGCCAGCGGCACGACGCCGACCACGGGGAAGACCGCGAGCAGCGGGTCGGCGCTGGCCAGCAGCACCACGGCGGCGACGAAACGGGTCACCCCCACCAGGTTGAACACGAGCGCGTTGACCGTGTTGCCCACGCCCTGTGGGTCGCGTCGCAGCATCTCGATGCGGTCGAGGTACTCGGGCCGCTCGAGGTGCTCGAGCCCGGGTATGCCCGCGGTCAGCTCGGAGGTGCGCAGGTCCACGTGGTGGCTGACGCGCTCCATCATCGTGATGCGCACGTTGAAGCCGAGCGTCGAGAGCGTCAGGGATGCAGCGAACGCGACCCCGATCGCGACGCCCATGGTCACGACCGCGGCCGACGAGCCGGCCACGACCGCGTTGGTGAACAGCTTGAGGAACAGCGGGATGGCCAGCGAGTTCACCACCGCGATCGGCTCGAGCAGGAACATCGCCGCCGCCATCGGCGGCGACGCGCGGAAGGTCAGCTTGACGATCGTCCACAGCGCGCGGACCGAGGTGCGCAGGCCATCGGCCTCCGGGTCGCTGATGGACACGTCGCCGGTCACGGCTCGACCCCCGCTTCGGAGGCTGCGACGGTGGCCCCGTCATCGGTGTAGCGCTCCGCCTGGAGCGCGAACATCTTCGCGTAGCGGCCGCCGAGCGCTGCCAGCTCGTCATGCGACCCGTCCTCGACGATGCCATCCTCGCCCAGCACGACGATGCGGTCCGCATGGCGCACGGTCGAGAACCGGTGCGAGATGAGGATCGTCGTCAGGCCGCTGGTCACGTCCAGGAAGCGGTCGTACAGCTCGGCCTCGGCGCGCACGTCGAGGTTCGCGGTCGGCTCGTCGAGGATCAGCACACCTCCGTCGCGCGCGGCGTACAGCGCACGAGCCAGAGCGACGCGCTGCCACTGGCCGCCGGAGAGCTGCCCGCCACCCTCGTAGCCACGCGACAGGACCGTGTCGAGGCCCTCGGTCAGGGTGTCGACGAGGCCGCGTGCCCCGGCACGCTCCAGCGTGTCGACCACCAGGTCGTCGTCGATCGGGCCCGCGCCCCACGCGACGTTGTCCCGCAGCGACAGCTCGAAGCGCGTGAAGTCCTGGAAGATGGCCGCGATGCGGGTCCGCCACGCCTCGAGATCCAGCTCGCGGACGTCGACCCCGTCCACGGTGATCGCCCCCGCGCCGACGTCGTAGAGCCGGCACAGCAACTTGACGAGGGTGGTCTTGCCGGCGCCGTTCTCGCCGACGATGGCGATCGAGGAACCCGCCGGGATGCGCAGCGTGACGTCGTGGAGCGCCGGTCGGCTGGCGCCGGGGTACGTGAACGTGACGTGTTCGAGAGCGAGCTCCCGGTGCGGGCCACGGGCCGGATCGCGACCGCCGGACGTCAGCGAGGCGTCGCGCACGGCCACGTGTTCACCCAGGCCCTCCAACCGGAGGAGGATCGTGGCTCCGGCCGCCCCGAAGAGCTGGGGGTTACCGACGACGGCTATCGACCCCACCGCGACCGCGGCCTGGATGACCGCCAGTGCGGGACCCAGCTCGAGACGGCCTGCCATGACGGCCTGACCCGCGCTGATGGCGACGATGGCAGTGGGCACGGCCAGCGCGACGAGGACGGTCCACGACCGCGCGGTCCGGGTGCGGCGCTCGTCCCACGCGGGCTGCATCACCTCGTGCCAGGCCTCGGAGAACTGCGAGACCAGCCAGCCGGACAGCCCGAACACACGCACCTCCTTGGCGCTCGGGGGTGTCAGCGTGAGGTCGCGCAGGTAGGCGGACCGGCGCAGGTGCGTGGCGTCGCGTATCCACCCCTTGACGAGGCTGAAGCTGATGTCGTGCAGCCAGCGGTAGACCACGAGGGCGCCAGCCACCAGGAGCACGGCCTGCCACCACGACCACGCGGCCACGACCAGCGCGGCGCCCAGGCCGAAGGCACGGGTGCCGAAGGTCGAGATGAGCCCGGTCACGACCGCTCCGGGGTCGGTCCGGGTCATCTCGCCGCGGAGCAGGGTGAGTTCGTCAGCGAAGGCCGGTGCCTCGAGGTGCGCGATCCCGTCGGGCCCCTGCGCGAAGGACAGGAGCCGGTGAGCGGCGCGCTGGTTGACCGCCAGCCGAAGGCGCCGGTCGGCCAGGGCGGTGATCCGTCCCAGCACCTGGCCGGCGACGAGCGCGACGGCGAACAGCGTGACGAGCCGCCAGAGCTGCTGCGCCTGCGGCGTACCGCTGCCCGCACGGGCGGCCGCCGGGACGGCCCCCACGACGATCCCGACGAGCACGGTGGTCGCCAGGTTGAGCGCTGCGCTCAGGGCGACCAGGGCGAACAGCCCGACGGCCGTCACGCGGCTACTGACGCGAGCGATGGCGCGCAGCGCGGCGCGGGTCTCGTCCGGCGGCCACCGCCACCGTCGTCGCTCGTTCTTCTCACTCACTCACGCCCCGACCCTGCCGATGAAGCGTGCGGCTACACGCGTATACGCATCGAACGGCACGCCTCAACCTGGCTCACGCGCTGCGCCCCCGGGGGCGTGAGTGTCGCCGCTCGCGCGGCCCGGCGGGTGGTCGGTGCGAACCAACACCGGGGGCGCCGCTCGTCGGTTCGCACCATCGGGGCGGGACGCGGGGCGGGCATCCTGGGAGGCACCCGGCGACCCAGGAGACACGGCGTGATCGGCGAGGCAGACCTCCAGCAGCTCGTCACCGACCTGCGCGAGCGGCACGGCATCCCCGGTGCCGTCGCGGGCGTGCTCCAGGACGGCCAGCGGTCGCTGGCCGGCACCGGGACCGCGAACCTGGCGTCCGGTGTCGAGATGACCCCGGATACGGTGTTCCTGCTGGGGTCCATCACCAAGACCTGGATGGGCACGATGGTGATGCGGCTGGTCGACGACGGCACGCTCGACCTCGACGCGCCGGTGCGCGAGTACCTGCCGGACTTCCGCCTGGCCGACGAGGACCTGGCGCAGCAAGTCACGGTCCGCCACCTCGTCACCCACAGCAGCGGCATCGACGCGGGCGACTTCATCCTGGAGTGCGGTCGCAACCCCGACGCCGTACAGCGCTACGTCGAGGCGCTGGCGACCGCGGGCTGGCTGCACGACCCCGGACGCTGGGCGACCTACAACAACGCCGGCTACGTGGTCGCCGGGCGCATCATGGAGGTGATCGCGGGCACGGGGTGGGACGACGTCGTCCGCGAGCTGCTGTTGGAGCCGCTGGAGCTGACGCGGACCGGGCTGACCGCGGACCACGCGGTCCTGCACCGTGCCGCCGTCGGCCACTTCCCGTCGAGCCGCCCGGACGGGCTGCCCCAGCCGACGACCGCCTACATGCTGCCGTACTCGATGGGTCCGGCCGGCGCCACGCTGGTGACGTCGGTCGACGACGTGCTGAGCTTCGCCCAGCTCCACCTGGACCAGGGCGTGACCCCGTCCGGACAGCGACTGCTCGAGCCCGAGTCGGTCGCCCTGATGCAGACCCACCAGGTGAGCGTGCCGGCGCCGGCGGGTACCGGGTTCGGCATCACATGGGGCCGCTCTGAGCGTGACGGGGTGACGGTGCTCTCGCACGGCGGTGGGTCCAACGGTGGGCGCGCGATGCTGTACGTGATCCCCGAGCGTCGCTTCGCCTGCGTCGCCTTCGCCAACCACTCGCAGTCGCTGGGGTTCCACGTCGAGCTGGCTCGCGAGCTGACCGGCGGGCAGGGACCCGCGACGGCGCTCGACCAGCTCCCCGAGCCGCGGTCGGGGATCGACCTGCAACCGTACGAGGGCACCTACGAGAGGTGGGGGCTGCGCACCACCGTCGATGCCGACGGCGACGAACTGGTCCTCACGTTCGCCGATACCGACCCGAGCCGCGAGTGGATGGTGTACTCGACCGGTGAGGACCAGGTGACGCGGGGCCGGCTGGTCACGCCCGAGCTGCTCATGGTCGGCGAGGGCGCCTCGGCCCAGCCCTTCTACTTCACCGACTTCGATGGCGACGGGCGGCCCGGCTACACGTTCTCGAGCAGCCGCCTGGCCCGGCGCTCGGAGGTGGCAGCGTGACGGCGACCAACGGCGCCGAGCTGGTCCACCTCCCGGCGCTCGAACAGGCGCGGCTCGTGCGCGCGCGCGAGGTGTCGCCGGTCGAGCTGGTCGAGGCCTACCTCGATCGCATCGATCGCTACGACCCGGGGCTGAACAGCTACCTCACGGTCGCCCACGACCACGCCCGCGTGGCCGCCAAGGAGGCCGAGCAGGCGGTCACCGCGGGGGAGCAGCTCGGGCCGCTGCACGGCGTGCCGATCTCGATCAAGGACCTCACCGACACGGCCGGCATCCGGACCACGATGGGCACGGCTGCCTACCACGATCGTGTGCCCGAGGAGGATGCGTCGATCGTGACGAGCCTGCGCGCGGCCGGGTGCATCGTGCTCGGCAAGACCAACACGCCGGAGTTCGGCATCGGGTCCACCGACCCCATCGCCTACGGGCCGTGCCGCAACCCGTGGGATCGCGACCGGACCGTGCGTGGCTCCTCGGGTGGAGCGGGGGCGGCGATGGCCGCGTCGTTGTGCGCGCTGGCCCACGGCACCGACGGCGGTGGGTCGGTCCGGCTCCCCGCCGCCACCTGCGGGACGGTCGGGCTCAAGCCGTCGCGCGGACGCATCTCGACCCACCCCGCCGCGTCGTCGTTGTTCGTGCAGCCCGGTCCGCTGAGCCGGAGCGTCGGCGACGCCGCGGCGTTCCTCGACGCGACCGCCGGCTACGTCACCGGTGACGCCTTCTGGGCACCCGTGCCGTCGCGGCCGTTCGTCGACGAGGTCGGGGCCGATCCGGGCAGGCTGCGCATCGCCGTGGTGACCGAGGAGGCAGGAGCGACCCCTCATCCCGACTACGAGGCGGCCGTGTGGGGGACCGCTGACGTGCTGGCGCAGCTCGGACACGAGGTCGTCGACGGCGACATCCCGTTCCCGGACGAGGAGTACGTGGAACGGTTCGTGTGGGCATTCTCGGCCCGGATCGGCGCGCGCGAGGACCTGCCTGAGCTCGACACGCTCGACCCGATCATCCGCGACCTGGTCCTGGCTGCCCGCCAGGTCCCCCTGGCGGGCTTCCTGCGCGCCGAGGAGGAGGCGGCGAAGTTGGCGCGGCGGGTCGTCGCGTCGTTCGGGGACTTCGACGTGCTCGTCACGCCGACCGTGCTCGCGCCGCCTCGGCGAGTTGACGACCTGCGGGACGCCGAAGGTCGTCCCAGCTCCGACGAGGGCATCGGCCCGTTCTGCTTCCTCTGGAACGTGACCGGCCAGCCCGCGATCACCCTGCCGCTGCATCAGGACGGTGAAGGCCTGCCGATCGGGATCCAGCTCGTCGGCCCGCCGCAGGATGATGCGATGGTGTTCCGGTTGGCCGGCCAGCTCGAACAGGCGTTGCCGTGGGCGGACCGACTGCCTGCACTCGACCCACGTTCGTAGACGTTGCGAGACCGACGACAAGGAGCCGCCGTGACGGTCAGTTTCGAAGAGGGTTGCGCCAGCCTCGGCAAGCTGGTGGGCGAGGCGATGGGACAGCTCGACGTCCCCGGCGTGGCGGTGGCGATCCACCGCGACGGCCAGGACTACGTCGAGGGCTTCGGCGTCACCAGCGTGGAGCACCCGCTGCCGGTCGACGGGCAGACGCTGTTCCAGGTCGGATCCACGACCAAGACGCTGACCGCGCTGGTAGCCCTGCGGCTGGTGGAGGGGGGGCGTGCCGACCTCGACGAGCCGGTCAGGAGCTACCTGCCGGACCTCGAGCTGGCGAGCCCCGAGGTCACCGAGGGCGTGACGCTGCGCCACCTGCTGACGCACACGGCCGGCTTCGACGGCGACCTGTTCGACGACTTCGGGCCGGGCGACGACGCGCTGGCCCGCGCCGTCGACGCCATGAGGAACCTGCCTCAGATCACGCCCCTGGGCGAGGTCTGGAACTACAACAACGCCGGGTTCAACCTCGCGGGCCGCGTGATCGAGGCGATCACGGACACGACCTTCGAGCGCGCGGTGGCCGACGTCGTGCTGGAGCCGCTGGACCTGACGCGGTCGTTCTTCCTGGCCTCGGATTGCATCACGCACCGGGTGGCGGCGGGGCACGCTGTGACCCAGGACGGCCCGGTCGTGCTGCGCCCGTGGCAGCTCCCACGGGCGATCAATCCGGCGGGGGGCCTGATCTCCTGCGCGGAGGACCAACTGGCCTACGCCAGGTTCCACCTCGGTGACGGGACCGCGCCCGACGGCACCCGGCTGTTCGATCGTGACACGCTGGTCGGGATGCGCGAGCCTCAGATCGAGGCCGGGGGCGGGCGTGCCGCCTACGGCGGGCTGTCGTGGCTGATCCAGCGCACGCCCGGGCTGCTGGCGCACGGCGGCTCGACCATCGGCCAGGAGTCGGCGTTCGTCGTGGTCCCCGACCACGGCTTCGCGATGACGGTGCTGACCAACGCCGACCGGGGCGTGGTGCTCCAGCGCGAGGTCACGAAGTGGGCGCTGCGCAACCTCGTCGATCTCGAGCGACCCAGCTCGACCCAGACACCCGTGAGCGCCGGCGAGCTCGACCGGTTCATCGGCCGCTTCCACGCGCTGCACGCCGACCTGATCATCGAGCGCGACGGTGACGGCGTGACCCTGTGCATGGAGCCGGGCGCGCTGACCCACGAGGAGCTGTCCCGACCGCTGCCGCCGGTACCGGTCGAGGTGTACGACGACGGAGGCTGCAAGATCCTCGAGGGCCCCCAGGTGGGTC
>DASWKO010000220.1:0-6542 GCA_036396595.1 Nitriliruptorales bacterium
TGTGCAGCGCGTGGTACAGCTCGCTCGCCTCGATGGTCAGCGCGCGCGTGGGGCGGTTCTGGCCGTAGACGACGGCCGGCACCCTGCCCTCACGGCGCAGGCGCTTCGTGGCGCCCTTACCCGTCTCGCCGTCGTCACGCAGCGCGGCGTTCAGCTTGATCTGTTCTGCCATGGATCTTCCTCACATCGACACGCCGCGCGGGACGGGACGCCTCACGACCGTCACGACGACGGCCCGCGAGGGCGGGCCGGTGAGCGGCGAGGGTACCCGGCGCACTCGGCGCTCGGCAACCGCTCCGGCGCTACCTGACAGCGTTGTGCGCAGGCTCCCAGCCACCCCCGGGCACGTCGCCACCGCGCTCGAGCGCCAGCAGGTGGCGCTTGGCCTCCAGCCCGGCGCCGTAGCCACCCAGCGAACCATCGCTGGCCACGACCCGGTGACAGGGCACGAGGATCGGCAGCGGGTTGCGGTTGCAGGCCTGCCCGACCGCTCGGGAGGCTCGCGGCGAGCCGACCTCGCGTGCCAGGTCCCCGTAGCTGACCATCTCGCCGTAGGTGGTACGCGACATCGCTTCGTACACGGCCTTCTGGAACGGCGTGACGTCGCCCCATGACACCGGGACGTCGAACTCCTCGAGGTCGCCCGCGAAGTACCTCCGGAGCTGGGCGGCGACGGCACCCAGCAGCGGGTCGTCCTCGACGGGAGCTTCGGGGTGAGCCCGCACGTCCCTGCCGTACCGCAGCTCCCGGATCCCGACGCCGTTGCCCACCAGCGTCAGCGGACCGATCGGTGACTCGATGACAGCACAGCGCACGGGCGTTCCTCGTTGTCGCTCTTGCGGGTACCAACGCGCGACGGGCACGCCGGTGACGCCGCGTCCAGACGGGGTGACTAGGCGTTCTCGCCGCGGAAGATCTCGCTGACCGACTCGTCCTCGAAGACCGCCTTGAGGGCGCTGGCCAGGATCGGTGCGATCGACAGCACCGACATGTTGGGGAGCCGCTTCTCCGGTGGGATCGGCAGCGTGTTGGTCACGACGACGGTCTCGATCATGGAGTTCTTCAGACGCTCGGTGGCGGGGTCCGACAGGATCGGGTGGGTCGCGCACGCGATCACCCGTGAGGCGCCCCGCTCCTTGAGCAGCTCGGCGGCCCCGCAGATCGTGCCGGCGGTGTCGATCATGTCGTCCACGAGGATCGCCGTCCTGCCCTCCACGTGACCGATGACCTCGAGCGACTCGGACTCGTTGTGCTGGCCCGGGTCGCGGCGCTTGTGCAGGATCGCGATCGGCGACTCGAGGTAGCTGGCGAACTTCTCGATCAGCCGCACCCGGCCTGCGTCAGGCGACACGATCACGCGCTGCCCGGGCTCGACGTTGTCGCTGATCCACTGCTGGAGCAGAGGCAGGGCGGTGAGGTGGTCGAACGGCGTGTCGAAGAAGCCCTGGATCTGGCCGGTGTGCAGGTCCACCGACATGCTGCGGTCGATCCCCGCGGCCTGGTACAGCTCTGCCATCAGCTTGGCGCCGATGGGCTCACGCGACAGCGTCTTCTTGTCGGACCGCGAGTAGCCGTAGTACGGGTTGACCAGGACGATGCGCTTGGCCGACGCGCGCTTCAGCGCATCGATCATGAGCAGCGACTCCATGATGTGCGCGTTCACCGGCTCGGTGTGGCACTGGATGATGAACGCGTCGGTGCCACGGACGGACTCGAGGTAGCGGACGTAGCGCTCGCCGTTGGCGAAGCGCGACAGCTTGACCTCCCCGAGTCGCATACCGAGGTGGTCGGCCACCTCCCGGGCCAGCTCCGGGTACGCGGACCCGGAGAAGATCATCATCCGCTTCTTGGTGGGGACTTCCATCGACCTACCTGCGCGCGGGGATGGGGAGCGGAGGAGAAGGGGGTGGCACCAGGCTACCCCTCCGCTACGACGGCCGGCGCAACCAGCACCACCACCATCCACGTGGCGCCTACCAGACCCATCCACAGCAGCCGCGGCCGATCCGTCTGCACGAAGGTGCGCAACGACGACCACGCGACGCCCACGGTCACGCCCGCGACTGCGGCCAGGGCCAGGCCGAGCGGACGCGATCCGCGCGGTCCGTCGCCCAGCACGGCCGAGAGCAACGCGATCAGCGCCACCAGTGCCGAGATGCCGATCGTCACCCAGTGGGCGACGACGATCGCGGCCCGACGACCGGGCGGCTCCTCGGCACGGTCGTCCTCGGAGGTCACCGGGGGCCACGCTGCTCGCGGCGCCGGTCCGCCCAACCGTCGATGTTGCGTTGGTGGCTGCGCTCGACCGCCAGGGCGCCGTCGGGCACGTCCTCGGTTATGGCTGATGCGGCGCCCGTGACCGCACCCTTCCCGATGCGGACGGGCGCCACCAGCATGGTGTCCGAGCCGATGAACGCACCGTCGCCGATGTGGGTCTCGTGCTTGTCGAAGCCGTCGTAGTTGCACGTGATCGTCCCGGCCCCGACGTTGGCGTCGCGACCGACCGTGGCATCGCCGATGTAGCTCAGGTGCGGCACCTTGCTCCCCGCTCCGATGTGCGCGTTCTTCATCTCGACGAAGCCGCCCGCCTTGGCCCCGCGCCCCAGCACCGTGCCCGGGCGCAGGTAGGCGAAGGGGCCCACGTGGGCCTCGGGTCCGATGACGGCGTGCATCACCACCGCGTTGGTGACGCATGCCTCGTCGCCCACCTCGGCGCCGACCAGGTGGCAGTTGGGGCCGATCGTGGCGCGCCCGCCGATGGCGGTCGCCTCCTCGAGGATGCAGTTGGGGTAGACGACCGTGTCCGCGCCGATGCTGACGTCCACGTCGACATAGGTGGTGGCCGGGTCGAGCACCGTGACGCCCTCGCTCATCAGGCGATCCAGCGTCCGAGCGCGGAGCGCGGCAGCGGCGGCGGCCAGTTGACGGCGGTCGTTGACCCCGGCCACCTCGTCGGCGTCCGCGACGACTGCGGCGACCTGCGCACCACGCGCGACGAGCGCCTCGATGACGTCGGTGAGGTAGATCTCGCCCTGTGCGTTGGTCGTGTCCAGACCGCCGACGCACGCCGCCAGCAGCTCGCGCTCGAACGCGTAGATGCCCGCGTTCACCTCGCGCACCTCACGTTCCGGCTCGGAGGCGTCGGCGTGCTCGACGATCCTGGCCACCGAGCCGGACTCGCGGATCACCCGTCCGTAGCCGGTCGGGTCGTCCAGCACCGCGCTCACCATCGATGCCGCGTGCACGTCCCCGCCCGCGCCGAGCAACCCCGTGATCGTGTCCGGTCGCAGCAGGGGCGTGTCGCCCGGCACGACCACCACGCGGCGGATGCGGTCGTCCAGCGCGGGCAGGGCCACCTGCACGGCGTGACCGGTGCCGAGCTGCTCGGCCTGCAACGCGATCGTGAGGTTGGCAACGCCGGCGGCCCTGGCCTCCGCTTCGACGTCGTCCGCCTGGTGGCCGACCACGACCACGATCTGCCCGAGCTCCAGCGGCTCGAGCGCCGCCAGGATGTGGCCCAGGATGGAGCGACCGGCGCAGCGGTGCAGGACCTTGGCCAGATCGGACTTGAAGCGCGTCCCCTTCCCGGCGGCGAGGACGACGGCGGCGACATCAGCAGGCACACGGGATCCTGACGGTGGCTGGGAGGCCGGGGCTCGAACCCGGAACACCGACTCCAAAGGACGGCGTGTTGCCGATTACACCACCTCCCAAGGGGAGCCTTCGATCGAGCGTACACCCCGAGATGGGGACGTCCGGAGTGGTCAGGTGAGGTCGGGACCGCCCGCCGGAGACGTGACGACGTGGACGCGGGAGAAGCGATCGCGGGTCAGGCCCGCGAGATGGCGGGCGTGCGACGCAGACTCGGCCAAGGCGACCAGCGTCGGACCGGAGCCGCTCACCAGCGCGCCCAGGGCGCCCTCGTCGAGCAGCCTCCGGTGGGTCTCGCCGAGGTGCGGGCGCACGTGGAACGCGGCGAGCTGCAGGTCGTTGTAGAGCGCCGCGCCCAACGCTTCGGGGTCCTCGGTGCGCAGCGCCTGCAGCACCGCATCGGGCTCCACCTCCGAAGGCGTGCCGATCCGGTCCCACGTCCGGTAGACCTCGGCGGTCGGCAGCGGCTCGTCCTGGACGCCCACGACCCAGTGGTACGTCCCGCGGCACAGGACCTGAGCGGTCGCGGTCCCCGTGCCGGTCGCCAGCGCGGTCCCGCCGGTGACGCAGAACGGCACGTCCGCGCCGAGCTCCGCACCGATCGCGCGCAGCTCGTCGCGATCGAGCTCACACCCCCAGAGTTCGTTCAGCGCGACCAGTGCCGCCGCGGCGTCCGCAGATCCCCCGGCCATGCCGGCCGCGACCGGGATGCGCTTGTGCAGCTCCAGGTGGCTGCGCGGGTCGTCCTCGTGCTGCCCGTTGTCGTGCTCGGCGCCGAACGTCTCGGCCAGCCGACGCGCGGCGCGCAACGCAAGGTTGCCGTCGCCGTCGGGAACCCGCGGGCCGCCATCGTGCCCGAGGGTGACGGTCATACGCTTGCGGGCAGCCGGGTGCTGCGCCGACGCTGCGCCGAAGAGCTGCGCCTCGATGACGTCGTGCAACCCGACCGTCTGCATGATCGAGACGACCTCGTGGTAGCCGTCGTCACGGATCCCACGCACACCGAGGAACAGGTTGACCTTGGCCGGCACGCGCACGCGCACGACGACGTCGGAGACGCGCGACGCCTGCCGCTCCACCTGGCCTCCCTGGGATCCCGAGCCCCCACGATGCTACGGAGGCGCCGCTCACCCCCTCGCATCGAGGGACTCGGCCAGACGGCCGAAGTCGGCGACGTCCAACGTCTCGGCACGAGCACCTGGGTCGATGCCGGCGGCACGACACGCGGCCAGCACCCGCTCGAGCGGGGCGATGCGCTTGAGGTTGTTGCGCAGGGTCTTGCGGCGTGCGGCGAAGGCGGCGTCGATCAGGTCGACGATCCGCTCCCGCGCCGGGCCCGTGGGAGCGTGCGCACGTGGAGTCACGCGGACTGTGACGCTGTCGACGTTCGGCACCGGGAGGAACACCGTGCGCGGCACGTGGGACACGATGACGACATCGGCGACCAGGGCGAGCTTCACGCTGACCGCGCCGTAGGGCGGATCGCCCGGACTGGCCGCCCACCGCTCCCCGACCTCCCGCTGGACCATGACGAACAGGTCCCGGAACGCGCCCGAGTCGAGCGCACCGAACACCAGCGGGGTCGCCACGTTGTAGGGCAGGTTGGCGACCAGCCGGGCACCGGGTGCGACCAGGGTGGACAGGTCCGTGCGCAGCGCGTCGGCGTGCACGACCTCGACGTTGTCCAGGTGTCCCACGGTCTCGTCGAGCGCGCGCACCATCCCCTGGTCGATCTCGACCGCCACCACCCGGCGCACGACCTCGGCCAGGCCGAGCGTCAGCGACCCCAGCCCCGGCCCGATCTCGAGCACCTCGTCGTCCGGCTCGACCCGCGCGTCCCGGACGATCTTGCGCACCGTGTTGGGGTCGACCACGAAGTTCTGCCCCGCGGCCCGGCGCGGCGCCAGGCCGTGGACGTCGAGCAGACGCTGGACGTCCTTCGGGGTCAGTAGCTGATCGACGGCGGATGCTCCGGGGGGACGTGCCAGGAGCGTACGACCCACCCCGCCCACGACGGGGGTCATCGCGCCCAGGCCTCGATCCGTCGCACGTCGACGGCTGCGTGCTTGTAGGCGGGCTGGCGCGACAGCGGATCGAAGCTCGGGAAGGTGAGCTGGTTGGTCTGGACGTCGTGCATGGAGGTGAACACCTGTCCCGGCTGCACGGCCGTGGTGATGAACGCCCGCGCGCGCATCGAGCCGCGCTCGGACACCAGCTCGATCAGCTCCTCGGGCTGGATGCCCAGGCGCAGCGCATCCTCGGGGTGCACCTGCACGTCCGGTTCGCGCGCGGCCAGGGCCCGCAAGGTCGCGGACTTGCCCGTCCGCGTCTCGGTGTGCCACTGGCTGGACGAGCCACGACCGGTCAGCAGGACGAACGGGTAGCGCGCACGCACGTGCTCGACCGGCGGTGTCGGTGGCTCGAACAGGAACCTGGCCCGGCCATCCGGGTGGTGGAACCGGCCGTCCTCGAACAGGCGGCGCTGCGGCGCTGCGGCGAGCGGGTCGACGCCCTCGGGGCAGGGCCACTGCACCCCGCCGGCGGCCTCGATCGCCTCGTAGCCGTCGATGCCGGTCACGTCGCACGGCTGGCCCCGGGTCAACTCTCGCAGGATCCTGAACACCGCCTCCGGGCTCGACCACCAGCGCAGCAGCTCGCCACAGCCCCACGCCTGCGCGATGAGCTTGAAGATGCGGAAGTCCGAGAGCGCCTGACCTGGAGCCGCCCTCACGCGCTTCTGGAGCCCGATGCGCCGTTCCGAGTTGATGAAGGTGCCTTCCTTCTCGCCCCAGCCCGCGGCAGGCAGGACCAGATCGGCCAGCCGGGCCGTCTCGGTCGTCGGGTACAGATCCTGCACGACGAGGAACTCGAGCTGGCCCAGCAGCTCGCAC
>DASWKO010000221.1:0-7959 GCA_036396595.1 Nitriliruptorales bacterium
TGGGTCGTCCAGGTCGAGGGCCGTCCGCAGGGTGCTCCGGAAGCCGACCGCCTCATAGATCTCGACCGACAGCCGCAGATCGCCGACCCGCACCGAGCCCGTGTTCTCGACCAGTGCCCGCACGGTCACGCGCTCGGCGGCCTGGGCGCGCTCGTCGGACGCATCTGATGGCAGGATCCCGGGCCCGAGGACGCGTGACAGGCCGGTCACGACCAGTCGCACCTCGGGCCGGCCGTCGGCGGGCTCGGTGTCCTGTGCAGCCGCAGGCCCTCCCGACGAGGCCGCCAGGGTCAGCACGAGGGTCAGCACCAGCGACCACACCGCGACGAGGCTGCGGCCGTTCACCGGTCTGCAGCCGCCGCCCGTTCCCCGGTCGCGTCGCGATCGCGACCCCACTGTTGATCCTCCGACGGCATCGCCTGACGTACGAGGTTGCGCTCGTTGCGGTGAGCGAGTCGTACCAGAGCGGCGTCGATCGGGACCCACTCGACGTGCTCCGCCTCGTCGTCGCGCTCGCCCGGGGGCCGCCCGTCGTAGCGCATGAAGAAGTAGTGGACGTACTTGTGGTAGCGGACCTTGTCGGGCCGCCACACGAACCAGTAGTCGATCGTGCCCAGCCGGTGGACGACATCGGCGCCGTAGCCGGTCTCCTCGCGCACCTCGCGCAGGGCGGCCCGTTCGGGGGACTCGTCGCCCTCGATGCCACCCTTGGGCAGCGTCCACTGGGGCTTGCCGGCGGCGTTGCGCAGCGCGATCAGCAGGACCCAGCGCTTGCCGTCCTCACGGTCGTCGCAGACGACACCGCCTGCTGATGTCGCCCGCTCGGTCGGGTACCTCGGCATGCCACGGACTGTATCGAGTTGTCGGGATCGGGTTGTCCGGACGGACGCGCGTGAGGCCCCGCCCCAGCGGGCGTTGGCTGACCACGCGGATCCGTCCGGGTCCGAGTTGTCCGGACGGACACGCGTGAGGCCCCGCCCCAGCGGGTTTCACCCGCTGCCTCACACCTCGATCTGCAGCGTGAACGGCCCGTCGTTGGTGAGGCTCACGTGCATGTGGGCCTGGAAGCGGCCGGTGGCGACGGTGGCGCCGAGCTGTGTGAGGCGCTGGACCACGCGGTCGATCAGGGGCTGCGCCTGCTCGGGCCTGGCCGCGTCCAGATAGGAGGGGCGGCGGCCCTTGCGGGTGTCCGCGTACAGCGTGAACTGCGCCACGACCAGCAGTGGCGCGCCCGTCTCGGCGGCCGAGCGGTTGGGGACGCCGTCGTCATCGGGGAGCATGCGCAGGTGCCACACCTTGTCGGCGAGCCGGTCCGCCTGCTCCGGCGTGTCCTCGTGGGTGACCCCGACGAACACGCACAGCCCGGCACCGATCCGGCCCACGACCTCGTCGTCGACGGTGACCTGGGCCCGGCTCACGCGCTGGACGAGCGCCCGCATCACCAGGTCTCCTGGTCGGCGGGCACCGGCTCTTCCCAGTACCCGCGGAGGATCGACGCGGCGCGCTCCCCGTATTCGCCCGCCAGCTCGAACATCTGGTCGATGTTCCAATCCAGACCGGGGCGGGTGTGCATGGCGCGCAGGAACGCGTCCATGCGTGCCGTGCCCAGATGGGCGTGCAGGTCGATCCAGGCCCGTGGCAGGTACACGTACACCAGCGCACGGCGCTGGTACTCGTACGTGGCCAGGAGTTGGTCCTGGCCGATCGGCGGGCGGCGCCCGAAGGCGTCACGCGGCACCAGGCCCTCGACGTCGTCGACGTCCGCGTCGCCCACGCCTCGGTTCCGCGCCTGTGCGCGCAGCAGGTCGAGGTCGTCACCGAGCACCAGCCGCGCGCCCAGGTACTCGGCCAGCGACTCGGTCATGCCGCTCCCGGGGTCGCGCCCCGGGGCGGCCAGTCGGTGCTCCTGCGCGGTGTGCACCAGCTCGTGTGCCAGCAGCGTCCGAGCCGCGTCAGGCTGGCGACGGACATGGTCGGCGTCGAGCACGACCATGGGACCGATCGCCTCGCCGGCGAAGTTGCCCACGACATCGCCCACGACGACGGCGACGCGGCGGGGGGCGACGTCGCCCAGGATCGCGTTGAGCGCCTGGACCGCCTCGCCGGCGAACCCGAGCAGGTCCTCGGCGACGGCGGGTGCGAGGTCGCCGATGAGCTCGACGTAGCCGGCGGCCGATCGGCGCACGGTCTCGGCGGGTCCGGGCAGGTAGATCAGCGGTGGGATGCCGAGCTCGATGGTGGCGACGCATGCGGCCGCCTGGAGCCCGCGCGGGGCCGGCCGCTCGCAGGTCGACGGGTCACCGCCGATGGCGGCCTCGACGGGACCGTGCACCTGGATGTCCCACGTCACCCGCGAGAAGTAGCGAGGCACCGTTGCGCGTACGGGCAGCCAGTCATCGATCATCTGGCCCGCCAGCTTCCAGCGGGTACTGGGCGTCACGGGGAAGGCGACCTCGAGTTCCAGCCTGCGGTCCGTGCCGAACTGCCAGGGGATCAGGCCGGTCCCCTGAATCGCGCGCGGGGTGCCGTCGACCACCAAGGTGGCGTCGGTCGCCAGCCGCAGCGCCTCCCCGGTGAGCTGGATGGACGCCGCGCCGGTGGGGATCGGGTCGTCGATGACCGTCCGGACCACGGCCTCGGACCGGTCGGGCGAGACCCACAGGGACGCTTCGACCCGCTCGGTGGCGGGTGCCGGTGCCGTGATCTGCGCCGAAGGGCTGGCGGTCGGCCCGGGCGCCGGTGCGGTCCCCGACCCCGTTCCCGAGCAGCCGCCGGCCAGGGTGGCGAGCATGGTCAGCACGGCGAGGGCGCGCAGGCCCGGTGGGGCGGTCACGGGCGGAGGCTACCGGTAGGTCGGGGCAGGGATCGGGACGCGCCCGGCGTCACGTCGCTGCCGTGAGGCTCTACGCTGTCGGCAACACCGAGTGGTCCGGGCTCCATCCAGGAGGAGGAGACGGTTGGTCTCCGTCAACGATTACCTGCAGTTCATCGTCGAGAAGGGTGGGTCCGACCTGCACCTCAAGGCGGGCGGGCCGGCCTACGTGCGTATCGACGGCGACCTCAAGCCGATCACGAACCTGCCCCCGCTGTCGCCCGCGGACACCGAGCGCTATGCGTTCGCCATGATGGACGACCGGACCACCCAGCAGTTCATGGATGCGAACGAGGCCGACTTCGCCTACTCGGTGTCGGGCGTCGGACGGTTCCGGGTCAACACGTTCCGCCAGCGGGGCTCGGTCGGGGTCGTGCTGCGACGGGTGCTGCCGGGGACCCCGGACTTCGAGTCGCTGGGCCTGCCTCCTGCGGTCCGTGCGCTGGCGGAAGAACACCGCGGCCTGGTCCTGGTGACCGGCCCGACCGGGTCCGGCAAGACCACGACCACGGCAGCGATGCTCGGTCACATCAACCGCTCGCGCCGCTGTCACATCGTGACCGTGGAGGACCCGATCGAGGTCATGCACCGCGACGAGTTGGCGATCATCGACCAGCGTGAGGTCGGGGTGGACACCTCGACCTTTGCGCGCGCCCTCAAGGCGGTCGCCCGGCAGGACCCGGACGTGATCTTCATTGGGGAGATGCGCGACATCGAGACGGTCGTGGCCGCCCTGCAGTCGGCCGAGACCGGTCATCTCGTGGTGTCGACGCTGCACACGACGGACGCGACCGAGACCGTCAACCGGATCGTCGACTTCTTCCCCAGCGAGCAGCAGCACCAGGCCCGGCTGTCGCTGGCCAACAACCTCAAGGGCGTCATCTCGCAGCGGTTGCTCCCCCGTGCGACGGGCGAAGGCCGGATCGCCGCGATCGAGGCGTTGGTGATGACCACGCGTATCTTCGAGTTCATCGTCGATCCGCACCAGACCGACCAGATCGAGGACGCGATCAAGGACGGTGGGTACTACGGGATGCAGACCTTCGACCAGCACCTGTTGCAGCTCTACAAGGACGGCGAGATCACGCTGCGTGACGCGATCGCGGCCTCGACCAGCCCCCACGACTTCCGTGTGGCGGTCCGGGCCGCCGGGCTGTCAACGCAGGCCTGACCCGCCGACACCCCGCCACCACCCGACCTTGCCCGCCACCACCCGACCTTGCCCGCCACCACCCTGACCTTGCCCGCCACCACCCGGGGCCCCGTGTGTCCGACGAGCTCACGCCCGAGCAGGCTGCCCACCTCGGGCAGCTCATCGATGCGCACCCCGAGGCCCGCGAGCTGGGTGAGCGCTTCGAGGCTGCGGGTCACGAGCTGTACCTGGTGGGCGGCTCCGTGCGGGACACGCTCCTGGCTCGCGTGGAGGACGACCTGCTGGGCATCGACCTCGACTTCGCCACCTCAGCCAGGCCCGAGGTCACCGAGGAGCTGGTGCAGCCCTGGGCGGATGCGATCTGGTTGACCGGGGCACGGTTCGGGACCGTGTCGGCGGAGAAGGGGCGCGGTGAGCACACCCCGCCTCGCCGGGTCGAGATCACGACGTTCCGTTCGGATGCGTACGAGGCCCACTCGCGCCACCCCGAGGTCACCTACGGCGACACCATCGAGGGCGACCTGCACCGGCGTGACTTCACCGTCAACGCCATGGCGGTGCGGGTGCCCGAGTTCACCTTCGTGGACCTGTTCGGCGGGCTGCGCGACCTCAACGCCAGGGTCCTGCGCACGCCGGCCGACCCGCACGAGTCGTTCGGTGACGACCCCCTGCGGATGGTCCGGCTCGCCCGCTTCGCCGCCGTCCTGGGGGCGATCCCCGACGAGGCCACGCTGGCCGCGGCGACGCAGATGGCCGAGGCGCTGTCATCGATCAGCCGTGAGCGCATCCGCGACGAGCTGTGGAAGCTGGTCGCCGCGCCCGACCCGACGCGCGGCATCGACCTGCTGGTGACGACGGGGCTGGCCGAGCACAGCCTCCCGGAGTTGATCGACCTGCACACCTGCGTCGACCCGATTCACCGTCACAAGGATGTCTACGCCCACACCCTGGCCGTGGTGGAGAACGCCATGGAGCTCGAGCCGGACGGCCCCGACCCCGTCCTGCGGATGGCGGCCCTGCTGCACGACATCGGCAAGCCGGAAACCCGCGAGATCCACCCGGACGGGACGGTCACGTTCCACCACCACGAGGTGGTCGGGGCCCGGCTGACCCGGCACCGCATGCGCGAGCTCAAGTTCGACAAGCAGACCACCAAGGACGTGTCCGAGCTGGTCAGGCTCCACCTGCGCTTCCACACCTACCGGATGGGTTGGACCGACTCGGCGGTGCGTCGGTACGTGCGCGACGCGGGCCACCTGCTGGATCGGCTCAACCGGTTGACCCGTGCCGACGTCACGACCCGCAACGAGCGCAAGGCGCAGGCCATCCAGCAACGCATGGACGAGCTCGAGGTCCGCATCGAGCAGCTCCGAGAGCAGGAGGAGCTCGAGTCGTTGCGGCCCCCGATCGACGGCAACGCCATCATGTCGCATCTGGGGCTACGGCCGGGGCCGCTGGTCGGCGAGGCCTGGAACCACCTGCTGGAGCGGCGCATCGACGAGGGGCCGATGGACGTGCCGGCCGCGTTGGAGGAACTCGAGTCCTGGTGGCGGGCCAAGCGTGCCGGGCTGTCCCAGGACGAGATCGAGCAGGCGCTGCGGTCGTGAGCGTCGCTGGTCCGGACCGTTGGGTGTGAGCGATCTGCCGCCGTCCTGGCGCGATCACGTGGACCGTCCAGCCGACGTGGACGACCCGCCCGGCGCCGATGCCGGTCCGTTCTACCAGCCGATCGGCGACTTCCAGGGAGCCGGCTACCGCCGCAACGCCTTCGCCGCCGGCACGGCCGAGGAGATCGCGGCACTGGTGCGTCGCCTCGGCCTGCGGCCCGGCGACCGGCTCCTCGATGTCGGTTGCGGCGACGGTCGCCACCTGCGGGCCTTGGCCGGACGCGGCATCGGCGGGTTCGGGATCGACATCTCCCATGGTCTGCTCACGGCCGCACGCGACGCTTCCGGGGACGGGGCGGCGACGCCGAGGTGGGTGCGTGCGGATGCGAGGCGGTTGCCGGTGGCGCGCGCCGCGTTCGATGCGGCCACCTCGCTGTGTCAGGGTGGATTCGGTACCAACCCGGCGACCGATCCGGACGTGCTGGCCGGCATGGTGCGCGCGGTCCGCCCGGGCGGCCGCGTGGCGTTCACGGCGTTCCACGCGCTGTTCGCCGCGCGCCACCTCGTCGAGGGCGACGCCTACGACCCGGTCCACGGCGTGCACCACCACATCGCCGACGTGGTGGGCCCCGACGGCGAGGTACGCCGCTACCCCCTGTGGACCTCCACGTACACCGTGCGCGAGGCGGTGTCGCTGGCGCGTGCGGTCGGCCTCGAGATCGTGTCGGTGAGCGGGTGCGAGCCCGGCCGGTACGCCGGCGACGCGGTCGGGCTGGACGACCCCGAGCTGCTGCTGGTGTGCGTCCGCCCCTGATCACGACCAGCCCGCGCCCGGGGACCGCACTACCGTGGCGGAGGTTCAGCGCGACCCCTGACGTGCCGACCCTGATGCGTGGGAGGCCGAGCGGGATCGGAGTCGACGTGTCCGAGGAGACGACCCAGCACGGCGGGGTCGGCGCACGGGGTGGCCAGTCCCCCGGGCCCGCGGCCCGCGTGATCCGGGCAGCAATGGTCGTCGGGGCGGTCGCCGCCCTCGCCGGCACGACCGCGAGCGCCGCGAACCAGGACCTGGCGTGGACCCCGTTCCTCGTCCTCTCGGCGCTCGGTGGCGCGTCGCGGTTCCTGTCGAAGCGATCCTCGTCGGTGTCGGTCCCCGGCGCGCTGGTGTTCGTGGGCGCGGGCGCGGTCGTGCTCGAGCCGGTCCTCGCGCTGTGGACGGCCGCCCTCGTTGGGCTCGCGGGGCTCGTTCGGGGTGATCGCACGAACCGGATCATCGACAGCTTCTCTACCCTGGTGCTGTCCACCGGAGCGGCCAGCCTGGCGCGTGAGCTGGGACCCGGGCTCGTTCCCGACCAACGTGTCGTGGGCACGGACGGCGATGGCGTGGGAGTCATCACGGCGCTGCTGATCGGCGTCGCGCTGACCGCGAGCTGGCAAGTACTGCGCTGGCTCGCGGCGTGGATCGACCGACGTGCCACCAGCGCGACCTGGCAGGTGCAGAAGGAGATCCGCTGGCTGCGGGACCTGACCTTCGCGGCAGGTGCGGTCCTGCTCGGGGTCATGTGGGTCCTCGAGCCGCTGCTGATCCTGCTGGTGCTGATCCCGCTGCTGGCGGTCTGGCGCTTCGCCGACGGCACCGAACTCGGCGGGCCCAGCGGTGGGATCGACCCGCTGACCTCGACCGCGCGCTCGGGGATGCTGCGGATCGCGCTGGCCGAGGAGGTGGCGCGCAGCCAGCGGTTCGATCGCCCGCTCTCGGTGCTGGTGGCCGATGTCGATCGCATGGGGCGCATCAACAAGGAGTTCGGCCACGAGGCCGGCGACGCCGTGATGCGCGCCGTCGCCGACCGGCTGCGGTCGCTGGCTCGCGACTACGATCTGGTTGCACGCATCGGGGGTGACAGCTTCGCGCTGATGTTGCCCGAGTGCGATCGCGAGGGGGCGCGATCGGTCGCCGAGCGGGCCCGCGAACTCACCGCCTCCGAGCCGATCCCCGTCGCGACCGCGACCGAGCCGATCTCGGTGTCGATCTCGGTCGGCGTGGCGAGCTTCCCTGGGGACGCCCAGCACCGGGAGGAGCTGCTCACCGAGGCTGAGCTCGCCGCGAACTTCGCACGGCTCGAGGGCGGCAATCGCATCGCCGAGTCACAGAAGCTTCCCACCGGCTTCCGAGGGGCGGCCACGGCCGGGCGGGGCGGCGACACGCTCCTGTCGCGCATGGTGACGGCGGACGACGTCTCGGTGGTCGAGGCGGAGGCCGAACGGGCGACGATGGGCATGGGCGAAGCGCTGCACGCCAACGAGGGCGAGCAGCTCGTGCGCGCTGC
>DASWKO010000222.1:0-16510 GCA_036396595.1 Nitriliruptorales bacterium
GGGAACGCGTGCTCGACCGAGTTCTGAACGAGTTCGGACAGCACCAGTGCCAGCGGCGTGGCGATCTCGGCGGGCAGCTCGCCCGCCTCGCCCTCGAGCTGCATCCGCACCGGGTGTGCGGGGTCGGTCAGCCCGGTCCCGAGCATGTCGACCAGGCGCTGCGCGACCTTGTCGAACGAGACCCGCTGACGCGAGTCCTGCGACAGCGTCTCGTGGACGAGCGCGATCGACGAGATGCGCCGGACCGACTCGCTCAAGGCCTGCTTGGCTTCGTCGCTCTGCAGGCGGCGCGACTGGAGCCGCAGCAGCGATGCCACCGTCTGCAGGTTGTTCTTGACCCGGTGGTGGATCTCGCGGATCGTGGCGTCCTTGTACAGCAGCAGCCGCTCGTGACGGCGCAGCTCGGTGACCTCACGGACCAGCATCACCGCACCCAGCACCTCGTGCCCGCGGGTCAGCGGCAGCAGCCTGCGCAGCACGACCGCACCGCGCGCCTCGACCTCGGACTCCAGCGGCTCCCCGTCGCCCAGCGCCTCGAGAACCGCCTGGTCATCGAGGTCGAACTCCTTGATGTTGCGCCCCATGATGTTGTCCACCACCCCGAGGCGGCGGAACGCCGAGATCGCGTTGGGGCTGGCGTAGACGACGTTGCCGTGGGGGCCCAGGCGCATGAGCCCGTCGCCGACCCGAGGGGCCAGCTCGCGCTCGGGATCGTCGCCGGGGTAGGGCCAGGTGCCCTCCAGCAGCATCTGGACCAACTGGTCAGCGGTCTGGAGGTAGGTCAGCTCGAGCTGCGAGGGCGAGCGGACCATGGACAGGTTCGCTTCGCGCGTGACGACGGCGATGATCTGGCCATCGAACTCGATCGGGATCGCCTCCTCGCGCACGGGCACGCCCGTCGACCAGTCCGGATCGCCGTCACGGACGATCTGACCGGTGTCGAAGGCGCGCACGACCGCCGGGCGCTGCTCGGGCTCGAACGTCTGGCCGATCAGGTCCTCGTGGTAGATGGTCTGGGCGGTGTAGGGGCGCATGTGCGCCAGCACGTGGAAGGCCAAGCCATCGGGCTCGCGGCAGAACAGCAGCAGGTCCGCGAACGCCAGGTCCGCAAGGATCTGCCAGTCCGACACGATCGCCTGGAGCTGGTCGATCGCGGTGTCGGACAGCCCGGCGACCTCGGCGAGTTCCTGGAGCGAGGACACCTAGTGACCGAGGAGCTTCTGGAGGCGCTCGAGCGGGACGACCTCGCGGATGTGCTCGAAGGCGCGCTGCTCGATCTCCTTGGTCTCGGTGATCGAGAGCCCGAGCTGGGCCGCGGTCGACGACAGGTCGTGCGGGTGACCGTCCTTCAACCCCATGCGCCACTCGAGCACCTCGCGTTGCGTGGCCGGGATGCGCTCTAGGACGCGCTTCAGCGGCTCGGCCAGCTCATCGGCACGGGACCGGTCGGGGCGCGGGCGACCGCCGCCCTGGGCACCACCCTTCCCCCGACCCTTGGCACCACCCTTGCCCTGACCCTGCCCACGCGGCTTGCCCCCGCCGCCCTGGCCGGCGCGGGCACCGCCCCGGCGGTCGCGGCCACGAGCGTCGGATGGCTGATCGGGAGGAGGGGTCACAACGAGCCGTGTCGTTGGGGAGGGATCGGGGTTCGCAGAGTAGTCGGGTGTGCCGTGGCACCATCGCGTCGAGGAGGTGGACGTTGCCGTTCCCGATCCTGGTGGTGGCGGTCGCGATCCTCGCGAGCCTGGCTCGGGGCGGACGGTTCCGGCGCATCCCCACCGCGGACCTCCAGGGCGGACGGTTGCTGCTGGCCGGGCTGGTGCTGCAGGTGTTCGTCGATGTCGCAGCCGCTCGCGATTGGGTCACCGGGTCACCGAGCTACCTGCTGCTGCTCGCCAGCCAGCTCCTGGTGGTCGGCTGGACGGTCACGAACCGCTACCGGCCGGGCATCCCGCTGATCGGTCTCGGGCTGGCGCTCAACGCGATCGTCATCGCAGCCAACGGCGCGATGCCGGTCGACCCCGACGCCATCGCTCGGCTCGGGATCGACGGCGCGCAGGTGCGCCCAGGCAAGCATGTGCTGCTGACCGAGGCGACGCGCCTGCCCTGGCTGGCCGACATCCTCGCGCTGCCGCCGATCCGCACGATCATCAGTGTCGGCGACATCGTGCTCGCCGCCGGACTGGTGCCGCTGGTCCACCACCTCATGACCTACCGGCCGGCCACCGAGCGTCGCGGGGGACGGCGGGGCCGGCTCTAGCCGGCTGCTCAGATCAGCAGCCCGCGGTCCACCGTCCGCGCCAACGCCTGGATCAGCACCGGCTCGTGCTCGTGGCCCGCCGTCACGTGGAAGTGGTGGATCGCGTCCCGCGAGCCGTGATCGAGCTGGGTGGGTGCGATGAGCCGGTCGAACTCGCAGGCCGTCCGCAGGATCCGTGACGGGAGCGGAAGCCGATCCTCCCCCACGACGATGCCGAGGCGCCGCGTCTCGCGGTGCCGGTCGATGATGGTCGCGACCTTGGCCAGGTGCGGCACCTCACGGACCACCTCGGCGCTGGCGCGTGCGGCGTCCACCAGGTCGCCCTCGGCGACGACGACGCCGATCTCGTGCAGCAAGGCCGCCCGCTCGAGGTCAGCGATGTCGGTCGCCGACAGACCGAGGTCGCGGCCCATCGACACCACCACGGCGGCCACGCGCGCGGCGTGGCCCTCGGGTGCGGCGTCGACGAACTCGGCGATGCGGCTCATCGCGCGCACGGTCTGGGCGTGGGTCCGGCGTACGGAGGCCAGCCGCCGCAGGCCGCTGCGCGCGGCCAGCAGGGGCAGCAGCGTCAGCACCAGACCCCAGGAGTTCAGGTCGGCGTGCACGAGGGCCGCCAATCCGGCGCCGGCCACCAGCGCCACGCCCGCCAACCACGTCGCGCGCAGCCGTGCGCCGTAGAGCGCGCCCACGACCGTGCCCTGGGGCGAGCCGGCCTCCACCGCCTCCCAGAACGGCAGCCCGAGCACGATCGCCGCGCTGACCAGCAGGAACGCGACGAGGTTGAACGGCTCGTCGGCGCCGCCCGCGGGCACGATCTCGAAGGTGGACGGCAAGCGGTCGGCGACGGCCACGAGCGTCGGCAGCGACCACGCCGCGATGATGCGGGCCAGCGCATCACCGGGCCGGAACGATCCCGTCCCGGCGACGGCGCAGATGGCGCCGCCCGCCGCGACCCCCGCGAGGGCGACCGCGACCGACGTGAGCGGGTCGTTGCCGAGCAGCACGAACGCACCGAGGACCGCGATCGACGCGGGGACCGGACGGGAGTCGGGCTCGTCGACCGCGATGAGCTCGCCAACGGCCATGGCCACGACGAAGCCGAGGATCCAGCCGCGCCCGGACCCGGGCTCGGCGAGCACCCACCACGCGGCGCCCACGGCCAGACCCGTCACCGCGAGCGCGACGATGCCCACGTACCGGGCACGCGCGACCATGTGGGCCGCGGTCACGCGTCCACCCCGTGCTCGACCATCGTCAGATCGATGTCGGGGCCGAGCTGCGTGGGGAGCCAGCTCAACCGTCCGAGCACCCGGTCGAAGGCGGCGACGATGCGGGCATCGAACTGGGTTCCCGCGGCGCTGTGGATCCGTCCCACCGCCGTGTCGACCTCCAGCGCACGGCGGTACGCGCGGGTCGACGTCATCGCGTCGAACGCGTCGACGACCGTGATGATCCGTGCCAGCTCGGGGATGTCGTCGCCGCGCAGGCCGTGCGGGTAGCCCCGGCCGTCGATGCGCTCGTGGTGTGAGAGGATCCCGGGCCGGGCGTCGGCGAGGAAGTCGATGTCGGCCAGCAGGTCCAACCCGACCTCTGGGTGCGTCATGACGCGCCGGTACTCGTGGTCCTCGAGCGCAGCCGGCTTGCGCAGGATCTGCAGCGGCACGACGATCTTGCCCACGTCGTGCAGCAGGGCCGCGTACCGCGTCGTGCGGCGCGCCTCGAAGTCGTAGCCCAGCTCGCCGGCGACCTCGACGGCCAGCAGCGCCACCCGCTCGGCGTGACCCCGCGTGTAGCCGTCCTTGACCTCGATCAGCTTCACGAGCGCGAGCACGAGCTGGTCGTAGGCCTCGGCCTCGCGCTGCAGGGCCACCAGACCGGTCCGGGCCACGATCGCCGGGACCACCAGCAGGATGACGGCCGCGGGGTGCACGTCCACGATCAGCACCACCGCGAGGATGGACAGCGCCAGGTACAACGGCTGGAGTGCGATCGCCGGAACCATGCTTCGCACGACGCCCCGGAAGCGCTCGCCGCTGTGCAGCGACACCGCCAGCGCGACCAGGCTGAAGTTCACGGCGGTGAACGTGACGCCCGTCACGAGCAGTGCCGCCAGCCCCCGGGCCGACGTGAGGCCCGAGATCTGGCCGGCTACCAGGAGGTCGTGCGCGACCGCCGGCGCGATCGCTTCGTACGCGAACCCGGCCAGGGCGCCAGCCAGCGTGAACTGCCCGAGGTTGAACGCCACACGCAGCACCCGCTGGGACGGGTAGGACGGCGCCGCGGCAGCCACGGCGGCCGCCGCCACCGGGATCGCCAGCTCGGGACCGCCGAGCAACACCGCCGTGAACGCCACGACATTGGTCAGCGAGAGCAGCAGACCCGGCCGCGCGTGGGCCGGCAGGAACTGCGACAGGGCACCTGCCAGAGCGAACGACACCAGGGCGACGTGGTCGTCGACGGTGCGCACCGACCACCAGATGAGCGCCACGCCCACGACGAGGCCAGCAGCAGCGACCGCCGGCAGCAGCCGGCGGCGGCGGCGTTCGGCACGCATCCTGGAACCTCCGTCGGACCTTCCCGTCGGCCGTCGGAGGCCGGGAACTCTGAAGGGGAGCAAACGGTGTGCGGGAGGGCCCTCCGGCTAGATGATCAGCCCCACTGGGCACCAGCACCGGCGGTCAGCACGAGGCTGGCCAGGCTGGCGATGGCGGCGAAGATCTTCTTCATAGGAACACCCCCTTCGAACCGGTCAAGTTGTCGCCAGCCCTCTCGCTAATCGAGGACGTGCATCACTCCGCTCCGCTTCGAGTGCCGATCGGTCCGTGAGGACCGCACCGGCGGGGTCTCGTGCCCGCGTGCTCGTACCTGGTACGTCGGTCTTGGTACGTCGTAGCTGTTGTAGCGCCTCGGTCGTCCGCGACGACCCGAGGTCTCAGGCCCGCCACTGGGCCAGGGTCAGGTCGGACGAGCCGCTCCCGCACACCGTTCGCTCTTGAGTTGTCAGTTGGGACGAACGTCCACATCCTACGTTACTGGTGGGGTCTTTGTGAAGCCCTGGGCAAAAGATTGCTTTAAGTGGGCATCCAACTACAGAGTGCGTTGAGTGCTCCTGTGTGCTCCGTGTTAGATCAACGCCACTACAGGTGACCTGGTGGCCTGCCGATGTCCCGAGCAACGACCCGGCGCGGCGGATGTCGCTGCACCGGCGGCGGGGCGCGTACGGTTCGTGCCGAGAGGAGGCAGCGTGGACACGACGGTGGATCGCGACCCCACGGTGGGTGAGGCGAGCCCGACCCCGCACGCCGACCTGCACGACCCCACCCAGCGCACCCACGTCGAGCACGCCCTGCGTGAGCTGCCCGAGGTTCGGGCGGCCCGCCTGGTGCCCGGCTATGACCGCGACGTGGACGAGCTGCACATCCTGGCGACCCTCGAGAAGCACCCCAAGCAACTCGTGCGCGACGTGCAATCGCTGCTCATGGCCCGCTTCGGCCTGGCCACCGACCATCGCGTGATCTCCATCGTCCAGCTCGACGACGAGGCCGCGCCACACGATCCCAACCGGGTCGCGCTGGCCCGGGTCACCTCGGCCCAGCACGGGCTGGCGGTCCACGTCGCCGTGGCGCTCACCGACGGGGAGCAGGAGTTCCTGGGCACCGCCGAGGGTCCCGCGTCGGCCAGCGGCCGCCTGCGGACCGCCGCCCGTGCCACCCTCGAGGCGGTCAAGCCGCTGTTCAACGACGAGATGATGGTGGAGGTCGAGGGCGCGTCGGTCGAGTTGACGCTGGGGACGCCCGTCGCGCTCACGCTGGTGCACATCCACACCAAGCGGGGCACCCGCTCGATCGCTGGCAGCGCCGTCGTCCGAGAGGACGAGGTCGAAGCCGTGGCGCGCTCCGTGCTGGACGCGCTGAACCGCGAGCTGCGCGCCGTCTCGCGCTGATCACACGTCGGCCAGCAGCCCCTCGTCGCGGAGGGTGTCGAGCAGGCCCTCGGGCGTGGTGTCCAGGATGATCGCCAGCGAGCGCACGTCCTCGCCCCGGATCGACAGCAGGGACCGGTTGTAGTCGCCGCGCTGGACCTGGATCGACTCGCAGAAGCGTCGCAGGTTGCCCCACCGGTCAGGATCGGCCTCGATCCGGCTGAGGTCGATGACGATGCTGCGGCTGCGGTCGACCGGGCGCGGCGCGTCGTCCTGCGGCAGCACGTCGGACGGCGACACCTGGTAGAACTCGGCCAGCTCGCACAGGCGCGACGCGCTGATGTTGCGATCGCCGCGCTCGTACGAGCCGATCACAGCGGCCTTCCACTGCCCGTCGGAGCGCCGTTCCACGTCCTGCAGCGACAGGCCCTGCTGCAGGCGGATGCGCCGCAGCCGCGCGCCCACGTCCTCGGCGTAGGACACGGTGCTCCCTTCCGTGTGGGGGCTGCGCCCGCCCGGGAAGTCCCCTCGCTCAGCGTTGCCGTCGTGCACGCAGCGTATCCGCCGTCGTCACGGTCCGCGTGCGGTTGCTTGCGGCACGTGAGGGGCGGTCAGGCCCGGGCAGCGTGGGCATCCGCGGCCCACCGCAGCGTGGTGGCCAGCCCTTCCTCGAGGGTCGTCCACGGCTTCCAGTCCAACCCGCGTGCCGCCTTGCTGGTCGCGACCGCGCTGTGCCGGAGCTCGCCGGTCCGGGCGGGGGCGTACACGGGCTCACGCCCGTAGCCCGTCGCCGCGGCCAGCGCGCGGTAGAGCTGGTTGACCGAGGTGCGCTCGGAGGTCCCGATGTTGAACCGCTCGTCGTCGCCGCGGTCCATCGCCAGCACGAAGGCGTGCACCACGTCGTCGACGAACACGAAGTCACGCGTCTGCTCGCCGTCGCCGTAGATCACGCAGGGCTGGCCCGCCATCATCCGCTCGGTGAAGATCGCCACCACGCCGGCCTCACCCGCCGGGTCCTGGCGGGGCCCGTAGACGTTGCTCAGCGCCAGCGACGTCCAGTTGACGCCGTACAGCTCGCGGTACGTGCGCAGGTACTCCTCGGCGCACCGCTTGGACGCGCCGTACGGCGAGTGGGCGACCGCGGTGGGACCCGCCTGCTCGCCGACGGGGAGCTGGTCCTCGGACGGCTCGCCGTAGATACAGCCCCCCGAGGTGGCGAAAACGACCTTGCGCACGCCGTGACGGCGGGCGGCCTCGAGCACCTCGATGGTCCCGACGACGTTGACCATGGCGTCGTGCACGGGATGCTCCACGCTGGCCCGCACGTTCATCTGCGCCGCCAGGTGCACGATCACCTCGGGGTGGTGCCGCTCGACCACCGCATCCAGAGCCCCCTTCGTGAGGTCGAGGCGCTGGAACTCGAAGCTGCCGGGCGCGCTGCGGCGTGCCTCGGCGAGGTTGGTGAGGGTGCCGGTCGACAGGTCATCGACGGCCACGACGCGCCGGTCCTCGGCCAGCAGCCGATCAACCAGGTTGGAGCCGATGAAGCCGGCGCCGCCGGTGACGAGGACGGTCTCGGTGACGGGCACGACGGGCCTTCAGGCGTGGGAGCAGCGGATCGCCGGATGGTAACCAGCTAGCTAGTAACCAGTCGTCCCGGCCTCGTCCAGGCACGCCAGGACCCGGTCGAGCAGGCCGGGCGGGGCGAGCTCGTCGCTGCACCGGGCGCGCACGAGGCTGCGGAAGTGGCGCTCGAACTCCGCGCGGTGCGTACAGGGGAAGCAGGTCTCGAGGTGCTCTCGCATCGACGCGACCCTGCCGGGGCCGACCTCGCCGTCGAGGAAGCGCTGCAGTTCGTCGAGCACCTCGGCACAGTCGACGTCCGCACAGCCGTGCTCCTGGCGGTCGCCCGGACCGTTCACGGTGCTGCCTCCTGCGCGGTTGTGGGCTCGGCATCGTCGATCAGCCCACGGTTCCTCGCGTACTCGGCCAACGCCTTGCCGAGCCCTTTCCTTCCGCGGTGCAGCCGGGACATGACGGTCCCGATGGGGGTGCCCATCAGGTCGGCGATCTCCTGGTACGAGAAGCCCTCGACGTCGGCGTAGTACACCGCGAGGCGGAACTGCTCGGGCAGGTCGGCCAGCGCCTGCTTGACCTCGTCGGCGGTGAAGGCGTCGAGCACCTCGTGCTCTGCCGACGGGCCCGACCGCTGCCCCAGCGTGTCGTAGATCGAGAAGTCGTCGATCTCGTCCTGCAGCGTCTCCTGCGGTCGACGCTGCTTCTTGCGGTACAGGTTGATGTAGGTCGTGTGCAGCACGCGGTACAGCCAGGCCTTCAGGTTGGTCCCCGGCTCGTACTGGTGGAACGAGCGGTAGGCCTTGGCGAACGTCTCCTGGACCAGATCCTCGGCGTCGGCCGGGTTGCGCGTGTAGCGCAGCGCAGCGCCGTACAACCGGTCCAGGAACGGCAACGCCAGCTCCTCGAAGCGCTGCCGGCGCTCGGTGTCCGTGAGCTCCTGGCGGACCGGGCCGGACGCCGTTCCAGCACGCGCGCCGGTGCTGGCGGCGTTGGTCACCACGTCCTCGGAGGTCGGGGGCCCGCAGGGTACCCGCGCGCCTGTCCACAGCCGCAGCGCCCGTCGGCGTGACAGCCCGCCACTGGGGAGGTACAAAACAGCATGGAACAACATGTAATAGCTCCGAAGATATCTTCGAACCCTGAAAGCCCTGCGACCCGGGACACGCGCCGCGCACACCCGCCCCCCTTGCCAGCGCGTGCTCCCCGCCGGCTCCGGTCGCCCCAACCGGAGCCGGCACACCGCAGGCCCGACCCCGGAGGACCGATGTGATGGAGCCGCCGAGCCCGGACGCCGGGGCCGACGCGTGGACCTGGCCCGCGGACGAGACCGACGCGGCAGGTGACCGGACCGGTAGGCGGTGGCTGCTGCTGGCATCGGCCACCGTGCCGTGGATCGTCGTCCTCGCGCTGCTGGTGCGCCCCGGTCCGGTCGCGGTCCGAGCCGCCGAGCCACTGGGCACCCCGGCGGCCACGCCGTCCTCGTCCCCGACGGCGGGGCCTCCGGCGACCACGACCACGCACGCACCCGAGGACCTGGACCCGGACCCGATGACCCTCACGGCCAGCTCGTCGGCGCGCCACACACCCGACGTGGGAGACGCGATCACGACCGCGGTGCTGGTGGCGCGCGCCTGGTTCTCGGGTCCCGGTCCCACCGCGATCCCGGTGGCTGCCGACCTCGCCGGCGACCACCCCGGCTACGTGGAGCACCTCTGGGTCGAGGCGGTCGACGCGCCCTGGCGCGGTCAGGTCGTGGTGACGCTCGGACTGCTGGTGCTCGAGCCGCACGGCGACGAGCTGGTACCCACCGCGCGGCGGCTGGCCGTGCCCGTGCAGCTCGATCGCGCAGGTGCACGAGCGGCAGGCGCCCCGTACCTGCTGCCGGACCCCACGGTCAGCTTCGACCCACTGGCGTTCCAGCCGGTCGACGACCCCGACGCGGCCAATGCCGCCGTGGACGCCCTGACCGACGCCGGCTACGCGGTGACCGAGGTGGTCTCGCTGGCGCGCTCCGACGGCTGGCCGTGGGCGGTGACGTTCGTCGGGAGCGCGCTGGACGGCTCGGAACCGGCGGAGCGGACCGTGTGGCTGCGGCCACACCTCGGTGCCTTCGTGGTCGCCGGCTGGCTCCCCGTGGCGCCGGATGAGGCGCGGGAGGTGGCGCCGTGACCGCGCCTGGGACCCGCCCCACCAACGCCGCGCAGCTCCGTGCCCTCACGCGCCACCCGTCCGGCCATGCCGATCCCGAGCGCCTGGCCGTGGCCGTCGTGCGCACCTACCTCGAGATCGAGGCCGGCCGGCGGCCGCTCGACCAGCTCGCGGACGCCCTCTCGCCCACCGTCTACGACCGGCTGAGCGCGACGCTGGCACGACGCCGGCGCGAGGCCCTCTCGGCGGGGCGGTCCGCCGTGGCGTCGGTACCCGGCATCCGCTCCGTGCGGGCACTGCAGGTCACGCGGGCGACCGACGACACGCTGGAGGCGGCGGTGGCCGTGCACATCGGCGAGCGCACGACGGCGGTGTGTGTCCGCCTCGAGGCCTGGCGCGGAGCGTGGCGCGTGACCGAACTGGCGCGGCCGGAGGACGGACTGGTGCCGATCCCCTCGCGACCGGCCTACCCGCGCCCCCGGATCAGGCTCCGTGACACCTCTTGAACTTCTGGCCGCTGCCGCAGGGGCAGGGGTCGTTGCGACCGACGTTGCCGTACTCGTCGTCGTCCTTGGTGTAGGTGCCGCCGGCCGCGATCTGGCGCACCGTGCGCCCTTCCTCGGTCTTCTGGACGTGCGAGCCTGCGCGGGTGGCTGCCACCGCGGCCCGGGCGGGGTCATCCCCGCCGACCTCGTAGCTGGCGCTGGCACTGCCGGTGCCGGCGTTCTCGTCCGCGCCCGAGTAGGTCATCCTGACCTCCTTGGGCTGCTCGAACACGACCTTCGGAACCTCCGTAGGCTGGTCGGAGCGCTCACCGTTGCCCGACGGCGCCGGCTGCTGACCGGAGCGCCACTGCGCCGCCGCGCCCGAGGCGGTCTGCGCCGCACCTCTGGGGTCGAGGTGGACGCCACCCTTCTGGTCCGCCAGCGCCTGGGTCGCCTGCTCCTCGGCGGTCTTGACGGGCAGGTTGAAGAAGTAGGTGACCGCCTCCTCCTTCACCGACTCCATCATCATCACGAACGAGTCGTAGGCCTCGCGCTGGTACTCGACCAGCGGATCGCGCTGGCCGACGGCACGCAGCCCGATGCCGTCGCGGAGCGCGTCCATCTCGTACAGGTGCTCGCGCCACTTGCGGTCCACGACGCTCAGGATCACGCGCCGCTCGACCTCACGCATGACGTCCTGCCCACCGACCTCCTCGATGCGCTCGTCGTAGCGCGCCTCGGCGTCCTGGATCAGCCGGTCGACGACGTCCTCGCGCACCACCACCTGGAGGTCGAGTTCGGCGACGTCGATCGTCACCGGGTAGGTCTGCTGGAGGTAGGTCTCGAGCCCGGTGATGTCCCACTCCTCCGGGAACACGCCCGGGGGGCAGAAGCTGTCGACCGCGCCGATGATGACGTCGTCGAGGTACTTCATCGCCAGCTCTTCGACGCCGTCGTGGTCGCCCTCGATCAGACGCTGGCGCTGGCTGTAGACCACCTTGCGCTGCTCGTTGAGCACGTCGTCGTACTTCAGCACGTTCTTGCGGATGTCGAAGTTGCGCGACTCGACCTGGCGCTGGGCGTTGGCGACCGCGCGCGTCACCCACTTGTGCTCGATCGGCACGTCCTCGGGGATCTGCAGCCGCGTCATGATCCGCTCGACCGCCGACGCGTTGAACAGCCGCATGAGGTCGTCCTCGAGCGACAGGAAGAACCGGGACTCTCCCGGGTCGCCCTGACGGCCCGACCGGCCACGTAGCTGGTTGTCGATGCGTCGTGACTCGTGCCGCTCGGTGCCGATCACGTACAGGCCGCCGGCCTCGAGCACCACCTCGCGTGCCCCGCGGCACTGCTCGTGGAAGCGTTCGAACGCCTCGTCGAAGACCTTCTCGCGCTCCTCCTCGGTCGCCTCATCGGGCAGCTTGGCGACCTCGTCCTTGGCCAGCTCCTCATGGTTGCCACCCAGGATGATGTCGGTACCGCGGCCAGCCATGTTGGTGGCGACGGTGACCGCGCGGGGCTGGCCGGCCTGCGCGATGGTGTGCGCCTCGCGGGCGTGCTGCTTGGCGTTCAGCACGTTGTGGTCGATGCCTCGCCGCATCAGCATCCGGCTGACCAGCTCTGACTTGGCCACGTCGGTGGTGCCGACCAGCACGGGCTGGCCGCGCTCGACCCGCTCGACGATGTCCTCGACGACCGCCTCGAACTTGGCCTTCTCGGTCTTGTAGATGAGGTCGGCTTCGTCGTTGCGGATCACCGACTCGTTCGTCGGGACCTCGACCACGCCGAGCTCGTAGATCTCCTGGAACTCCAGCTCCTCGGTCATGGCCGTACCGGTCATGCCCGCCAGCTTGTCGTAGGTCCGGTAGTAGTTCTGGAGGGTGATCGTGGCCAGGGTCTGGTTCTCCTCCTTGACGTGCACGCCTTCCTTGGCCTCGATCGCCTGGTGCAGCCCCTCGGAGTAGCGCCGGCCCTCGAGGATGCGGCCCGTCTGCTCGTCGACGATCTTGACCTCACCGTCGGTGACGATGTACTCGCGGTCGCGCTTGAACAGCTCGGCGGCCTTCAGCGAGTTGTTGAGGTGCTGGATCAGCGGCGTGTTCACCGACTCGTAGAGGTTCTCGAGCCCCAGGAGCTGCTCGACCTTGCGCACACCCTCCTCGGTGACCGCCACGGTGCGCTTGGCCTCGTCGACCACGTAGTCGCCGGTGGTCTGGCCCTCGCCGAGGTCGTCGCCCTTCTCGAGGTTGGGCGCGATCCGGCGCGCGAAGATCTGGTACCACTGGGCGCTCTGCTCGGGCTGACCGGAGATGATCAGCGGCGTCCGGGCCTCGTCGATGAGGATCGAGTCGACCTCGTCCAGCAGGGCGAAGTGGTGGCCGCGCTGGACCTGCGTCTGCTTGGACCAGGCCATGTTGTCGCGCAGGTAGTCGAACCCGAACTCGTTGGTGATGCCGTACGTGATGTCGGCGGCGTAGGCGGCCTGCTTGCCCTCGCGTGGCTGCTGGCTGTGGATCGCACCCACGGTCAGCCCGAGGAAGCGGTAGACCTTGCCCATCCACTCCGCGTCACGCTTGGCCAGGTACTCGTTCACCGTGACGACGTGCACGCCCCTGCCGGTCAGGGCGTTGAGGTAGACCGGCATGGTCGAGGTCAGGGTCTTGCCCTCACCGGTCTTCATCTCGGCGATGGAATCCCCGTGCAGCACGCACGCGCCGAACACCTGCACGTCGAACGGCCGCTCCTTCAGTACCCGCCACGCGACCTCCCGGACGACCGCGAACGCCTCGACCTGGATGTCCTCGAGGGACTCGCCGTCGGCCAGACGCTGCTTGAACTCGTCGGTCTTGGCCCGCAACTCGAGGTCGGACATCGCGGCCGTCGGCTCGCTGAGCTGGTTGACCTGGTCGACGATCTTCCAGAGCTGCTTGGCCTTGCGTCCCTCACCGAGACGCAGAAGCTTGTCGAGAACCATCGAGGTGGACTTCCTACGGAGTGCGACCAGCCGCTGACGTGGCTGACGGGAGACGGCCCGGACCGACAGGGTACGTCACGTCACAACGTCCGGGCCCTCCCGGCCGTTCCGTGGGCGCTACCCGTCGGTGGTCTTGGCGAGGTACTTGCTCTTGATGCCGGCGACCACGCTCGGGTCCGCCAGCGTCGTGGTGTCACCGAGCTGGTCGTCCTCGGCCACGTTCTTGAGCAGCCGTCGCATGATCTTGCCCGATCGGGTCTTGGGCAGCTCGTCGGTGAACAGGATGTGCTGGGGCTTGGCGATCGGGCCGATCGCCTTGCCGACGTGGTCGCGCAGCTCGGCCACCAGGTCCTGCGACGGGTCGTGCCCACCCCTGAGCGTCACGAAGGCCGCGATGTGCTGGCCGGTGGTGGGGTCGGCGGCCCCGATCACGGCTGCTTCGGCGACCGCGGGGTGACCGACCAGCGCGGACTCGACCTCGGTGGTGGAGATCCGGTGTCCCGAGATGTTCATCACGTCGTCGACCCGTCCGAGCAGCCAGTAGTAGCCGTCCGCATCGCGCTTGGCGCCGTCGCCGGCGAAGTACCGACCGGGGAATCGTGACCAGTACGTCTCGCGGTAGCGCTGGTCGTCGCCCCAGATGCCCCGGAGCATCGAAGGCCACGGCTGATCCAGGACGAGGTAGCCACCGCCAGGGGCGGCGACCTCGTTGCCGTCGTTGTCGACGATCGTGGCCGAGATGCCGGGCAACGGGAAGGTGGCCGAGCCGGGCTTGGTCGTGGTCGCGCCCGGCAGCGGGCTGATCATGATCGCACCGGTCTCGGTCTGCCACCAGGTGTCCACGACCGGGCAGACCCCGTCGCCGATCACCTCGCGGTACCACATCCACGCCTCGGGGTTGATCGGCTCGCCGACCGTCCCGAGCAGCCTCAGCGAGGACAGGTCGCTTTTCTCGACGTGCTCCTCGCCCCACTTCATGAAGGTCCGGATCGCGGTCGGTGCGGTGTAGAACTGCGTGACGCCGTACTCCTGGATGATGGACCAGAGCCGGTCCTTGTCGGGGTGGCCCGGGGCGCCCTCGTACATCACGCTCGTGGCGCGGTTGGCCAGCGGTCCGTAGACGATGTAGCTGTGCCCCGTGACCCAGCCGATGTCGGCCGCGCACCAGTACACGTCCGCGTCGGGGTGCAGGTCGAACACGTACCGGTGGGTGTAGGCCACCTGCGTGAGGTAGCCGCCGGTCGTGTGCATGATCCCCTTGGGCTTGCCGGTCGTGCCCGAGGTGTAGAGCAGGTACAGCAGGTCCTCGCTGTCCATCGCCTCGGGCGCGCATTTCTGGTCGACACCGTCGACCAGCTCGTGCCACCAGATGTCGCGGCCATCAGCCAAGGTCACGTCGTTCTCGGTGCGCCGGACCACGATGCAGCGCTCGATGGTGTCGGTCTGTTCGAGCGCCTCGTCCGCGTTGGCCTTGAGGTCGATCACGCTGCCGTTGCGGTACGAGCCGTCCGAGGTGATCAGCACCTTGGCCTGGGCGTCGTTGATGCGGTCGCGCAGCGAGTCCGCCGAGAACCCCCCGAAAACCACCGAGTGGGGCGCCCCGATACGGGCGCACGCCAGCATCGCGATGGGCAGCTCGGGGACCATCCCGAGGTAGAGGCACACCCGGTCACCCTTGTGGACGCCGAGGCCCTTGAGTGCGTTCGCGAAGCGCCCGACCTCGTCGAGAAGCTGGGCGTACGTCAACGTCCGCGTGTCGCCCGGCTCGCCGACCCAGTGGTAGGCGACCTGATCGCCGTGGCCGGCCTCGACGTGGCGGTCGAGGCAGTTGTGGCTGACATTGAGCTTGCCGCCCACGAACCACTTGGCGTACGGCGGCTCCCACTCGAGGACCCGGTCCCACTCCTCGTACCAGTCCAGCTCCAGCGCCTGTTCGGCCCAGAAGCCCTCCCGGTCCTCGGAGGCGCGGTCGTAGACCCCGGCCCCCGTCACCAACGCCTCGCGCTTGAACCCCTCCGGCGGCGCGAAGGTGCGATCCTCGGTGAGCAGATCCTCGATGGCGTCGGTCACTTGATCTCGAGGAGCTTCTCTCGGACGGCGTAGACCACGGCCTCCATGCGCGAGTGCAGGTGCAGCTTCTCGAGGATGTTGCGCACGTGGTTCTTGACCGTGTTCTCGGAGATGAACAGCGTCTTGGCGATCTCGCGGTTGTTCATGCCCTTGGCCACGTGCTGCAGAACCTCCATCTCGCGCGGGGTCAGCCGCGGCGCGGGAACCTGCTGCTTCTCCTCCTCCTTCTTGATCATGGAGGCGAACTCGTTGAGCAGCTTGGAGGCCATCGACGGGCTGATCAGCGACTGGCCACCGTGGACCGACCTGACCGCGTTGCCGATCTCGTCGATCGAGATCTCCTTGAGCAGGTAGCCGTTGGCTCCGGCCTTGATGGCCTGGTAGAGGTCGTCCTCCTCGTCGCTGATGGTCAGCATGAGGATCTTGGTGTGTGGCAGCTCCTCTTTGATCTGCCGCGTCGCCTCGATCCCGGACAACCCCGGCATGCGCACGTCCATCACGACGACATCGGGGACCTCTTCGCGGACCAGCTCGGTGGCGGTGGCGCCGTCGCCCGCCTCGCCGACGACCTCGATGTCAGCCTCGTCCTCGAGAACCATGCGCAAGCCGCGTCGGAACAGCTCATGGTCGTCTGCGATGACGAGCCGGATGGTGTCCTCGGCCACGATGCTCCCCTTCGGGCCCGGAACCGGCGCAGGTCGCTGGGCGATTGATGCGCCGACACGGGCCGCGCTCAAGACGGTTGCCGTGCCTGGGAGTCTAGCTGGTGTGGCCCGTTGTGGTGAGGCAGGCCGTGACACGCCGGTGTCAGAGGGCTAGTCAGGGCGCATGGTCCTGCTGTTGTCGAGGACTACTCCTCGGCGTACGCCGGTGCTCCCACGGGCATCCGACCGCGCGTGGGCTGCGCCTGCTGGCGCCGCGCGACGATGCGCGTCTTCAGCTTGCGGACCTGCCGTTCGAGCTTCTTCTCGGCACGGTCGATGGCTTCGGAAGGGTCCTTGCCGGTGGCTGCCGCGTGCAGGTAGTGCCCCTTGGCGTGGAGCGTGACCTCGCAGTGGATGGGCTCTTCG
>DASWKO010000223.1:0-5233 GCA_036396595.1 Nitriliruptorales bacterium
CCGGCGTGCGGCGGGACGCGTTGGTCGTGGACCCGGGGCACGACTTCCAGAAGACCACGCACCACTCGCTGGAGCTGTCGCGGACCCTGCCCCTGCTGGTGGCCCTGGGCTTCCCCGTGCTGGTGGCGCTCAGCAACAAGGACTTCGTCGGTGAGACCCTGGACCGGCCACTGGAGGAACGCGTCGACGGCACGCTGGCTGCCACGGTCTTCAGCCTGCTCCGCGGCGCCCACATCGTCCGTGCCCACGAGGTGGCCCGGACCCGCGACGTCCTGACCATGACCGAGGCGCTGCTGGGCTGGCGCCCTCCGAAGGTCGCCGTCCGCGGCCTGGAGTAGCTAGACCCCTACAGCCCATCACCGTGATCGGATGCCGGAATGAGCGCCACGCCGTCGCCAGGGCGCACGGCAGCCCGCTGCCGAGCATCGAAGCTGACCAGACCGACGGGTCGGTCACCGGTCAGTGCGATCTCGCGCGCGACCGCGACGTACAGGGAGTCGCAGCCCCCGATCACCCGATCGCGAGCCAGCGCCGCCGCGTGGTTCGCCAGCTCCGGGTCCACGGCAACGACGAGCGTCGCCTGGGTGCGCTCGAACCACCTCTGCTGGAGGATGGCCTCCTGGTGGGGATCCAGGCGCCCCGCTCGACGTGCCGCGGCAATGGCGGACGCGACCTCAGGCACGACCACCGCCGGAGCCACCACCAGAACGGCACGATCGCGCCACACCTCTTCGACCTGAGAGCTACCCGGCTCATCCAGTTCCAGCTTGACCGCCGCGCTGGCGTCGAACACCGCGATCAACGGTTCTCCTCGAGCCACGCGGTGGAATCGAACCCCTCCGCACGGATGCGGGGGAGTTCCTCACTCGTCGGGCGACGGCGAGTCGGCCGCCGCAGCCGACCTTCGCGCTCCCAACGATCGAACAGCGACTCGGTCGTCGCCGACGTCACCTTGACGGTGGCGTTGCCGTTCTCGGTCACCACGATCTCCTCGCCGCTCAGAACACGCGCGTGCCAGTGGCGCAGGTTCGCCCGGTACTCGGTCACCGGGACCTCGGTTGCCACGGTTGCCTCCCGTACAGAACAGCTACACGAACTGTACAGGTACCCACCACCTTCGCAGCACCGCGCAGCCGTGTCGACCCGCATCGCCCGATGGCTGTGGACGACGCTCAATCACGCGAGTTCGGGGGGCAGGTTCATGTGGCGGCTCAGGCGGTTGACCTCGATCTTGAGGCAGATGTCCTCGACGTAGTCCAGCCCCTCGGACTCGGCGATCTCACGCGCCTCGGGGCAGCGCAGGCCGAGCTGCACCCACATCGCCCTGGCACCCACGGCTGCGACTTCCTCGGCGATGCCCGGCAGGTGCTCCACGTCCCGGAACACGTCCACGACGTCCACCGGTTCGCCCGGGATCTCCGCCAGGCTCGGGTAGGCCTTCAGCCCCAGCACGTCGTGCTCGTTGGGGTTGACCGGGATGATCTCGTAGCCCTGCTCGTGGAGCATGTGGGCGACCTGGTAGCTGGACCGCCACGGCTTGCTCGACAGCCCCACCACGGCGATGCGCCGGGCGTAGGACAGGATGGTGTCGACGGTCGGTCGATCGCTCACGGGACCTCCGGGTCGTGTGTCGAGCAGCGCCGCAGGCGATCTCGCGGTCGTGTCGCAGTCGCGCGCTGAGTTGAACACGTCACGCCACCCTCGATGTTCCCGGCCTCCAGCCAGCCCGCGGGCGCGCGGCCCCTGCGACCGGCGGGGTCTGCTTGTAGGTTGCGGGAACGACCTGCCCAGGAGGACGTGGTGGCCCGCGCCGGCAAGCCCCGCAAGTTCGTGTTCGTGTGCATCAATGAGCGCCCCGAGGACCACCCGCGTGGGTCGTGCATCCAGCGCGGGGCCGCGGGCCTGTTCAACGCCTTCCGCGAGACCACCGGCCAGATGGGTCTCGACGACGTCAAGGTGGTCGCGACCGGCTGCATGGAGCCCTGCATGGTCGGGCCCACGGTCATGGTCGCCCCTGACAACGTGTGGTACGGCGGCGTGACGGTCGCGGATGTGGCGACGATCTGCCAGCAGCACCTCGCCGACGACGAGCCGGTCGAGCTCCTCCTCATCGACGAGCCTGAGTTCGAGCTCAGCCCGCTCGAGGGCCGCGACGCACTTGCCCCCGGCGTGATCCCGCCCGTCAAGAGCTGACCTCGTCACGGGATCGGGGCACGGACGGACGTGTGGAGCTCCGGCGGGGCTCGGGGCCCCGGGGTACCGTGGAGGTGGTCGCAGCGTGCCCGGCGATCCCGGGCGCACGCCGACCTCCATCCGTCGCAGGACGGTGACGGCCCAGCTCCCACGAGAGGACCCTCGTGAGCCTCCCACGCACCGACGACATCCCGATCAAGGGCTACGACGCGATCGAGTTCTGGGTCGGCAACGCCAAGCAGGCGGCCTACTTCTACCGCCGGGCGTTCGGGTTCGAGCTGGTCGGGTACGCAGGCCCCGAGACCGGCGTTCGCGACCGCGCCAGCTACGTGCTGGAGCAGCGGTCGGTCCGGTTCGTGCTGACCACGGCCCTGGATCCCGGCCACGAGATCACGCACCACCAGTCCCTGCACGGTGACGGCGTCCGCGACGTCGCCTTCCGGGTGTCGGACGCCGAGGACGCCTACGACATCGCCATGAGCCGCGGCGCCAGCTCGCACCACGAGCCCCAGGTGCTCGAGGACGAGCACGGCAAGATCGTGCGCTCGGCCATCAAGGCGTACGGCGACACGATCCACAGCTTCGTCCAGCGTGACGACTACGCCGGCGTCTACCTGCCGGGCTACCAGGCCACCGGCCCCGATCCGATCGCGGAGCCGACCGGCCTGTCGGCCATCGACCACGTCGTCTGCAACGTCGAGGAGGGCGCGATGGACGAGTGGGCGCAGTTCTACGCGCGCACGCTCGGCTTCAGCGAGTTCCGCCACTTCTCCGACGAGGACATCTCGACCGAGTACACCGCCCTGATGTCCAAGGTCCTGTGGGACGGCAACGGCCGCATCAAGCTGCCGATCAACGAGCCGGCCGCGGGCCGGAAGAAGAGCCAGATCGAGGAGTACCTCGACTTCTACAAGGGCCCCGGCGTCCAGCACCTGGCGATCTCGACCGGCGACATCATCCAGACGGTGCGCGAGCTGCGCAGTCGGGGGCTCTCGTTCCTCGACGTCGCGCGCGAGTACTACGAGGACGCCCGGCAGCGCGTCGGTGAGATCGACGAGACCTGGGCCGACCTCGCCGAGCTCGGGATCCTCGTGGACCGCGACGACGAGGGCTACCTGCTGCAGATCTTCAGCGAGCCCGTCGAGGACCGACCCACGGTGTTCTTCGAGATCATCCAGCGTCATGGCGCCACCGGGTTCGGCCTCGGCAACTTCAAGGCGCTGTTCGAGTCCATCGAGCGGGCGCAGGCCCGCCGCGGCAACCTCTGAGCGTGGCGTGATGGGACCCGATCCCGACTGGCCGGCGTTCGACGTCGAAGGACCGGTCCGCGCCGAGATCTTCGTGCTCGTCCACGACGGCGAGCAGATCCTGCTGACCGGGCCGTGCGGGGCGGCGCCGTGGCTGCTGGAGGCCGTGGACGCCGGCCACCCGATGGCGCTCGTGGACGCCACCGTCCGGCGCGTCCTGGACGACGTCGAGCTGGTGCACTCGACGTCGTGGCGCTTCGAGCGGGACGGGGTGATCCTCACGTTCACCGCCGTCATCCCGCCGAGCGCCGTGGGCGCGATGGAGGCGGTCCCGGTCGATCGGGTCGAGCTGGCGCGCGGCCAGGCCACCGAGGCGCCCGCGACCGTGGGCTGGGAGGCGGTCCTCGAGCACGGCCTGCGCCACCTCGCGTGGCTCGTCGCCGACGACCCCGTCGTCGCGGGAACGCTCGACGAGCACTGGCGGGCCACCCTGTCGGGCTACCGTGCGGAGCCGTTCCGGCAACTGGCGTGACGGAGGCGACGTGAGCGAGCTGATCGTGACGTGTGCGTGCGGGTGGGAGACGTCCGGCACCGAGGATGATGTCGTGGCGGCCACGCAGGAGCACGGGCGCGACCTGCACAACATGGAGGCGACCCGGGAGCAGGTGCTCTCGATGAGCCGCCCCGCGGGAGCCTGATCTACCCGCACCACGCCAGCGACCGTCGGAGCCACGGGTGACCTCGGAGCAGCAGGTGACTTCGGCCCACGCCCCGAGGACGTTCGACCCGCTGCGCAACCGGGTCTACCGCCGGGTGTGGTCCGCCTCGCTCGTCAGCAGCGTCGGCACGTTCCTCCAACTGGTGGCCGCCCCGTGGCTGATGAACGAGCTCACCGGTTCGCCCTTCCTGGTGAGTGCGGTCACGGCGGCCCTCATGCTGCCGCGGCTGGCGCTGGCCCTGCCCGCCGGGGCGCTGGCAGACGCGATCGATCGCCGGACCCTGCTGGTCGGCGGCTACGCGCTCGGAGCCACGGCCGTCTCCGTGATGGCGGTGATGGCCACCACGGAGGCGCTGGGGCCGGCCTCGCTATTGTCGTTGACGCTCGTGCTCGGCGTCGGCAGCGCCATCGCCCAGCCCGCGTTCCACACCCTTGTCCCCGATCTGGTGCCGGCCCCGTTGCGGGCGCAGGCCATCACGTTGACCTCGGCCGGGTACAACGTCGCGCGCGCCATCGGCCCGTCGATCGGCGGCGCGCTGGTCGCGGCCGGGCTCACGCCCGTGGCGTTCGGGCTGAACGCGCTCACCTCGCTCGGCGTCATCGCCGTCGTGGCGGCGTTGCCACGCCAGGCGATCGAGGACCGCCGTGGGCGTGGGCTGTGGCGGGCGGCCGTGCTGGGACTGCGCTACGTCCGGTTCACGCCGTCGATCCGCGTACTCGTCGCGCTGGCCGCGGGCTTCGCCGTGACCAGCGCGTGCGTCCAGGCGCTGCTGCCCAACGTCGTCTCCGACGAGCTCGGTCTGGGCGCCACCGGCTTCGGCCTGCTCTACGGCGCGTTCGGCGCCGGCGCGCTCGTGGGCGCCACGACCCGTGACCGGGCCCGGCTCGCCACCGGGCGGGCGATGCTTCCCGGCGCGATGCTGGCCTTCGGGGCCAGCGGGACCGTCTTCGGCGTCTCGGAGATCCCTGGGCTCAGCGCGCTGGCGTTGGCCACCGCCGGGATGACCTGGGTGTGGGCGCTGACCACTCTGAACGCGAGCGTGCAGGTCCAGGCCCCCCGCTGGGTGCGCGGCCG
>DASWKO010000224.1:0-4190 GCA_036396595.1 Nitriliruptorales bacterium
CAGTAGGCGCAGGAGGCGACGCAGACGTTGGTGAGGTTGAGGTGGCGGTTGACGTTGAACATCACCGTGTCGCCGGTCCGGCGCCGCTGCACCTCGCGCGCCAGCGACCCGAGCCACGACAGATCCTCGGCCTCGTACAGCGCCACCCCGTCCTCGAACGACAGGCGCTCGCCGTCGAGCACCTTGTCCTCGATCTCGCGCAACTGACCTGAGCTGGTCGTGGTGGCCACGGACGTCCTGCGGTCGGGGTAGCGCGCAGGGTCGCACGTCGCGGCCCCGAGCACCAACGGCCGAGCGGTTGAGGCGTGCTCCTACGCGCGCATCCGCCGGTTCGCGCACGCCTCATCGCCTGGGGCGCGGCCCCGCGACGCCAGGGTCACCGGGCCCGGGCGACCGCGCCGGTCTGGACCGCCCAGAGGCTGGCGTAGGTCCCCCCGTGGGCAACCAGGTCATCGTGGTGGCCGACCTCCTCGACCGTCCCGCCCGACAGCACGTAGATCCGGTCGGCGTGGCGCACCGTGGACAGGCGGTGCGCGATGACGATGGTCGTGCGCCCGACCGACAGCGCCTCCAGCGAGCGCTGGATCGCGGCCTCCGTCTCGTTGTCGACCGACGAGGTCGCCTCGTCGAACACGAGGATGGGCGGGTCCTTGAGCACGGCGCGGGCGATCGAGACGCGCTGGCGCTGGCCACCGGAGAGCTTCTGGCCGCGCTCGCCGACGATGGTGTCGTACCCGTCGGGCAGCCCCTGGACGAACTCGTGCGCCTCGGCCGCCCGGGCGGCGGCCACGACCTCGTCGTGCGAAGCCCCGGGACGCCCGTATGCGATGTTCTCGAACACGGTGCCGTGGAACAGGAACACGTCCTGGCTGACCAGGCCGACCGACCGCCGCAGGTCGTGGACGTCCAGGTCGCGCAGGTCGTGGCCCTCGAGCGTGACCGCGCCCTCGTCCGGGTCGTAGAAGCGCAGCAGCAGCTTGACGATGGTGGACTTGCCCGCTCCGGTTGCGCCGACGATCGCCGACGTCTCGCCCGCCGGGAAGCGCAGGTCGAGGTCGCGCAGCACCGGATGACCCGGCAGGTAGCCGAACGTGACCCCGTCGAACCGCACCGCGCCACTGACCTCGGCGACGGCGAGGCGCACGTGGCCGTGGCGGATCTGCGGCTGGATGCCCAGCAGGTCCAGCACCCGGTTCGTCGAGGCCATCGCGCGCTGGTACAGGTCGATGGTCTCGCCGAGCCGCGTGATGGGCCACAGCAGCCGCTGCGTGAGGAACACCATCACGCTGTAGAGCCCGATCGCCAGCGCGCCGTCGAGCACGCGGATGCCTCCGTAGACCAGCGTGGCGATGAAGCCGGCGAGGATCGCCATCCGGATCACGGGAACGAACGCCGACGACAGCGCGATCGCCTTGCGGTTGCGCAGGCGGTAGTCGTCCGAGAGCCCGCTCATGCGCTCGACCTCGCGCTCCTCGGCCGTGAAGCTCTTGATGGTCTGGATGCCGCTGAGGTTGTTGGCGAGCTGGTGGTTGAGCAGGCCGACCTGCTCGCGCACGTCCACGTAGCGGGGCGCGATCCGGTGCTGGAACCAGATGGAGCCGGCGAGCACGAGCGGCAATGGCAGGAACGACAGCCAGGCGACCTCGGGGGCGATCACGAAGAACGCGATGCCGATGCCGATGACCGACGTCAGCGTGCGCAGGATGTCGCCGGCGCCGATGTCGAGGAACCGCTCGAGCTGGTTGACGTCGTCGTTGAGCACGGCCATGAGCCCGCCGGTGGACTCGTCCTCGAAGAAGCGCTGGTCCAGCGTCTGCACGTGGCCGTACGCATCACCGCGCAGCTCGTGCTGGATCGTCTGGGCCAGGTTGCGCCAGCCGATCTGCTCGAGGTATTCGAACACCGACTCGAGCACCCACACGAGCACCGTCAGGGCAGCCAGCCAGTAGAGCTGGTCGTGCAGGTCGGTGATGCCGAGCCGGCCGAACCACGAGTCCTCCTCGCTGACGACGATGTCGACGGCCGCGCCGATGAGCAGCGGCGGCATGATGTCGAACACCTGGTTGAGGACGGTGTAGAGGCCCGACGTCGCGAACGCGCCCCGGTGGCGGCGCGCGTAGGCCCAGAGTCGCCGCAGCGGGTGAGGTCGCTCGAGGGGACCCGAGGCGGGCTGGGGCTGGGGCGGCGTGAGATGGGTGCTCATGGAAGGGCGCACGGTACGCCCGTTGCCCGGGACGTGGTCAGGGCGTCGCGCAGACCGCGCGGCCGTCAGCCGCCCGACGGGCGTCAGCTCATCCAGCGGTCGTAGAGGCCGTGCTCGAGGCCGGCCTGGTCCAGCACCCGGCCCACGACGAAGTCCACGAGCTGCAACAGGTCGGTCGGCTCGTGGTAGAAGCCGGGCGCCGCGGGCATGACGGTCGCGCCGGCGTCCTTGACCGCGACCAGGTTGGTGAGGTGGATGCGGTTCAGCGGGGTCTCGCGGAACAGCAGGACCGTCGGGCGCGACTCCTTCAGGGCGACCGACGCCGCCCGCTGGACCAGGTTGCCGCTCATCCCGCTCGCGATGGCCGCGACCGTGCCCATCGACGTCGGCACGACGAGCAGACCGCGGGTGCGGTACGAGCCCGAACTCGGACCGGCCGCCATGTCGTCGGGCCGCCACCACACGAAGCGCGCCAGCGCGGTGCTCTCCACGTCCAGCCAGCCGGCGAGGTCGGCCTGCCAGTCGTCGTCGCTGACGCCCGCCTTCTCCTCGTCGGCGAGCACGATCCGTGCCGAGTTCGAGACGATCAGGTCGACGTCCTGCTCCAGCTCGATCAGGGTCTGGAGCAGGCGGCGGGCGTAGATCGCTCCCGAGGCGCCGGTCACGCCCACGACCCAGGGAAGCCGCTTGCCCGGCGCCACCTCAGCCCCCCGTCACGATCGTGTCGGCCACGCCGACCAGCCCGACCGCCAGCGCGACCCAGCCGTTCACCGTGAAGAACGCGCGGTCCACCCGCGACAGATCGTCGGCGCTCACCAGCGCGTGCTCGTAGACCAGCATCGCCGCGCCGCCCGCCACCGCCACCCACCACAGCGGTCCGGCCCCGGTCGTGACGCCGTAGGCGAGCCACAGGGCGACGGTCCCGAGGTGCAGCGCACGGGCCAGACGCAGCGCCGCGACCACGCTGAAGTCGGCCGGCACGGAGTGGACCCCGTTGGCACGGTCGGCCTGCACGTCCTGGGTGGCGTAGACGAGGTCGAACCCCGCCATCCACAGCCCGACCGCCAGGCCGAGCAGGATCGGCTCAGGGGCCAACGACCCCGTGACGGCGATCCAGGCTCCGACCGGCGCGATGGCCTGGGCGAAGCCCAGGCCGAAGTGGCACGCCCAGGTCCACCGCTTCCAGTACGGGTAGACCGCCAGCGCCGCCAGCGCGATCGGCGCCAGCGGCCGCGTGATGGGCTCGAGCTGGCTGACCGCGCCGGCGAACACGACCAGGCTCAGCGCGGTCCCGGTCCACGCATGGCCCCCGCTGACCGCGCCGGTGACCAGCTCTCGCTGCGCCGTCCGGGGGTTGGCCGCATCGAACTCGCGGTCGGCGAGGCGGTTGACCGCCATCGCGAAGGTGCGTGCCGCCACCATCGCGACCACCACCCAGAGCACGTCCCGCGCCAGCGGCGAGCCGCCGGCGGCGTCCCACAGCGCGAGCAGCGCGAACGGCAGCGCGAACACGCTGTGCTCGAACGCGATCATCCCGAGGAACCGCCGTGCAGCGGATCGGGGCAGTGCGGGCGCGGCCGACGAGGTCATGGGGCCACGAGGCTACCCCGACCCATCCGTGAGCAGCTCGCCGCAACATCTGGCGGGAAACTGCTCACGGATGCCTGACGGACTGGATGGCGGGTCAGTTCTTGAGGGTGGCGTTGAGCTCGATGGTGTCGACGCCGGCCAGGGCCTTGCTGACGGGACAGCCCTTCTTGGCACCCTCGGCCGCCTCCTGGAAGTCCTCGTCGGACATGCCGGGGACGGCGGCCACGGTGGTCAGCACGATCCTGGTGATGGCCCAGCCGTCGGTGCCCTTCTCGATGCTGACGTCCGCCGAGGTCTCGATGCTGACGACGTCGTGGCCGGCGCGGCCGATCGCCCCGGACAGGGCCATCGAGAAGCACCCGGCGTGAGCCGCGGCGACGAGCTGCTCGGGGTTGGT
>DASWKO010000225.1:0-13620 GCA_036396595.1 Nitriliruptorales bacterium
GGTCTCGCCCAGCAGCGTCGGCTGCTCGAACGCATAGGTGACCAGACCGCCGAGGACGTCGAGGTCGAGGCTGCGGACGTCCACGCCGTCGATCCGCACCGTGCCCCGGTCGGGATCGAGGAGGCGTCCCACCAGAGCGGCGATCGTGGACTTGCCGGCTCCGGACCGCCCGACGAGCGCGACCGTGGCGCCCGCCGGGACGGTCAGGTCGAGGCGGTCGAGGATGGGCTGCTCGTCGCCGGCAACGGTGACCGCCTCGAACCGGACGCTGGCTGCCGGCGTGAGCCGTGGCGGGGCCGGATCGGTTGCGGGCGGTGTGGCCACCGGCGTCCGCATCACCTCGGCGACCCGCCCGGCGCTCACGCGGCTCGCGGTGAGCTGGAACGCACCCCGGTCGAACAGGTCGATGACCGATCCCATCGAGAACCTGGCGTACGCGAGCGCGGTGATGATGCCCCCAGGTGTGATCGCAGAGCGGGTCAGCAACCAGCCGCCAAGAGCGACGAGCACGACCGTGGACAGGTCGAACAGCGCCGAGATCTGGGCGCCGAGCCTCCCCTGCATCGCGATGAGGCGCCGGCCCGACTCCGCGAGCTCGTCCAGGGGCCGCGTGACCCGGACGACCTCGCGGTCCAGGGTGCCCGAGGCGGCGATCGTTCGTCTCCCGCGCTCCGCGTCCACGTACCGGCCCGCCAGGTCGCCGACGTTGCGGCGGTACTCGGCGATCAGATCGCCGAAGCGGGCGAGCACGCGCCTGGCGAGCGACGTGAGGACCAGCACGCCGGCGACCAGCACGAGCAGGAACGACCAGTGCACCAGTGCCAGGCCGATCGCGCTGCCGACCGCGATCATCGCCTGCACGGTCAGCTCGAGTCGCGTCGTGGTGTAACGCACTGCGGCCGGCACGTCTCCGGCGGCCCGGTTCAGCAGGTCGCCGTGCTCGAAGGGACGGCGGCCCGGGATGCCCAGTCGCAGGCAGTGGCGCACCAGGTCGCGGGTCAGCGACATCGCCCCGCCGGCCTGGACGCTCGCCAGCAGCGGGGGGTCGAACAGCGAGGTCACGACGCTCACGACGATCACCGTCACGGTCGCCCAGAGGTGCCACGTCACCTCCCCTGCCACGGTCGCGTCCAGCGTGCGCCCCACCAGCTCGGGCAGTGCGAGCGTGGTGAGGCCGACCACCAGCGCCAGGAGTCCGCCCAGGACCAGCCGCCCCCGCAGCGGCCGGACGTGCGCCCACTGGAGCGAGATCCCGACGCTGATCAGATCCTCGTCGGGAGCCTGGACGCCCATCATGTCCAGCAGGCGGTGCCTGGCGTCGCTGGTGCCCGTGCGCCGGCGCCCCGAGCGGCTCATCCGGTCGTGCGCGCTCCTTCGGCGCGTTCGGCGGCGAGCTGGGAGCGGCGGATCTTGCCGGCGTCGTCGCGGGGGAAGTCCTGGACGAACTCGTAGGTCCGCGGGGCCTTGTAGCCAGCCAGGTGCGAGCGGACGTGGGCATCGAGCTGGTCCTGCGTGACCGGGTCGCCGTGGTCGGCCGGGGCGACGATCGCGTGGACGCGCTTGCCGAGATCGTCGTCGGGGATGCCGATCACCGCGACGTCGCCGACGCCGGGATGGAGGGTCAGCGCCGCCTCGACCTCCGCGGGGTAGACGTTGGAGCCACCCGTGATGATCAGATCCACGCGCCGGTCCGCGAGGAACAGGTAGCCGTCCTCGTCGACCCAGCCGAGGTCGCCGACGCTGTGGAAGCCGTCGTCGGTGTGCCTGGTCGGCTCCGAGCCGATGTAGCGGTACGTGGGGCCCTTGGCGTGGGGCCGGGTGAACACCTCGCCGACCTCGCCGACTGGGAGCTCCTGACCGTCCTCGCCCAGGATCTTGAGATCGCAGCCCGCCGGACGGCCGACGCTGCCGGGGTGCTCCAGCCACTCGTCGCCCCGGATGCTCGCCGACCCGATGGCCTCGGTGGACCCGTACGCCTCGAACAGGCGGTCACCGACCAGGTCGATCCAGATCCGCTTGAGCCACGGGGGGCAGGGCGCGGCGGTGTGGTAGACGCTCTCGAGGCTCGACAGGTCGCGCTGCTCGATGTCGGGCAGTTGGGCGATGCGACGCATCGTGGTGGGAACCACGTACGCGAACTCGACCCGGTGCTGCTCGATCACGTCGACGAACCGTTCGGCGTCGAAGCGGTCCATCAGCACGATCGTGTCGTGCAGCACGATGCCCATGTGCATGAGGCTGAACGGCGCGTTGTGGTACAGCGCACCGTGCAGGAGCATGACCTGCCTTTCCCGCATCCCGAGCCGGGCGATCAACCCGTGGAACGCCTCATCGCCCTCACGCAGTGCGAAGGGGTTGGGGTCGACGATGATCTTCGACCGCCCGGTCGAACCCCCCGACGCGACCGCCTTGCCCGGTGACGCCACGATGTCGGGCAACGGTTCGGTGGACAGTTCCGTGGTCGCGCGCAGCGCGTCGAGCGTGACCACGGGCGTGCTGTCCGGCAGGTCCCAGTCCGCGGCGACCACGGCGGGTGAGGCGAGCTCGAGGATGGCGTCGCGCTCGCGGTCGGGCAACGAGTGCTTCAGCGGGAGCACGAGCGCGCCCAGCTTCCACCCCGCCGCCGCGGCGATGGCGTGCTCCGGGCAGCTCCGGTAGCCGATCACGACCGTCGAGTCCTCGTCGACCCCGAGCTCGGCGAAGCGGCGGGCGACCTGGGTCGAGCGCTCATCGAACTCGCGCCACGTCACCGTGTACGACGGCCCGTCCACGGGCTCGTACAGGATGACCGGTCCGTCAGGGTGGGACTGCGCGGCCGATCGGACCCGCGCGGGGTACGACGTGAGACCCTCGTCCACTGCGCGTGCTCCTGTCCTGGTTGACCGCCTGGTCGCCCGCCTGGTCGACCGTGCCCGCCGATCGTGATGCTCGCGCATCGATCGGCCGGGGTCTTGGGTCTGTGCACACGACCGCGGGCTCGGCGCTTGTGCGCTGCGACGAAGTGTCGGGCCCCGGGCCCAGGCACAGTGGGGTGCCGGGAAGGACCCAGATGGCCGCAACGCCCGATCCCTGGACGCGCCGCTACCCGCCGCTGCTGGGGGCGCTGGTGGCGACCGTGCTGGCCGTGCTCGTTCTGCCTTCGGCGTTGAACGTGCCCCAGTCCAACCCCGCCCAGACGCTGGAATTCGCGCCGATCCCACCCCAGGACGACGACGTCCCACCGCCCGACGCCGGCAACACCGCCTCGCTCGGCCTCGGATCGTCGGACACTGCGCTCGGGGACGCCCTGGGCGGTGGTCCGGGTAGCCCGCCCGACCTGCCCCCACCCGCGCTGCCGGAGGGCGCGGGCGCCCGCCCGGTCACCAAGCGCTGCGTGGGCAGCCCGCCCCGCCAGACCGAGGACCCGCTCGCACCTCCGTGCGTTGCCCACTTCGAGGGCGACAACGGCGGCGCGACGTACCAGGGCGTGACCGGCGACGAGATCACGGTCCTGTTCTACCTCGACGTCAACTGCGAGATCACCAGCGCCGGGGTCCAGTGTCCCGAGCCGGGCTACGTCGACCTCGCCTCCACCCCCCAGCCCGACGAGCCGCTGGACACGCGCGCGCTGCGAGCCTTCCAGCGCTACTTCAACAGTCGCTACCAGACGTACGGCCGGACGGTGCACCTCTGGATCCACTACCCGCAGGACGTCGGGCGGGAGGCAGACACTGAGGGCGAGAGCCCCGAGCGCCGGCGCGCGGACGCGCTGGACAACGTCGGTCACGTCGACCCGTTCGCGGTGCTGCCGTACGGCACCTTCGTCGACAGCTACATCGAGACGACCGCCGCGCAGGGCGTGCTGAACTTCGGCTCGCTGCTGGGTCGCGAAGCGGACTTCTACCAGCAGCATCCGGGGCGGATCTGGAGCTTCCTACCGTCGATCGAGAAGACCGCGGCGCTGTTCGCCGACTTCGTGTGCACGAAGGTCGTCCCACACCCGGTCAGCTTCAGCGGCAACGCCGACCACGGTAAGCCCCGCACACTGGGTCTGTTGCGGACCTCGGACCCGCAGTGGCCCGGCATCATCCGGTTCGGCGAGGTCGCGGCGGGGTTGATCGAAGGCTGCGGCGGCAGCTTCGCCGAGGAAGGCACCTACCCGCACAATGCCGACGCGACCGACCCCGGCGCGACCGACAACGAGATCCCCGCGACCAGCAACGTCGCGGCGTTCGAGCAGGCGGACGTCACCACCGTCATCTGGCCGCAGGGCTTCGAGACGTCCCACTCCAGGGCTGCCGACCGCATCGGCTACTACCCGGAGTGGATCACAGCCGGGGACGGCCAGACCGACGGGTACCAGCCTCAGCAGTTCCAGAACCAACAGGCCTGGGACGACCACAACTGGGTCGTCACGACGCGTCCCCTCGAGGCGGCCGCGAGCCAGTGCGAACTCGCGGCTGGCGAAGGCGATCCAACGTTCCCGGAGTTCGACCGCGGGCAGGTCTGCACCTTCCGGACGTACTACGACGACCTGCGGCTGCTCTTCACCGGTGTCCAGGTTGCCGGCCCCCGCCTGACGGTCGAGACCCTCGATCGCGGGTTCCACGCGATCCCGGCGGTCCGCAGCGACAGCCCGTACGTGCCCGCGTGCTACTTCGACCCCGGCGACTACACCTGCATCAAGGACGGCGCCGCCGCGTGGTGGGACTTCGATGCGGAGGGGCCCGGTGGCTACTACCCCAACGGCTGCTACCGGTACGGCAACGACGGTCAGCGCTCTTTCCCAGGGACCTGGCCCGAGGGTGACGTCCTGAGCATGAAGCAGCCCGACAACGTGTGCAGCGCGTATGCCGGACCGGCCAACCGGTGATGACGCACGCGTCAACCCTTCGTCGCGCAGAACAGGTGTAAGGCGCACGCGTGTGGCGAACGCACCAAACGAGGGTCGAGGCGGGTCGGTTCCATAGGCTCGACGCGCGGGACACGACCGTGCACCACTCGACGGTGAGGCTCCGCTTCGCGGGGGCAACGGAGGTGAGCAGATGACCACGGTGGCTGTGTCCCCGATGCTGGACACCGCACGCCACGATGCGCTCGCGGCCGCCGAGCGCTCCGGTGCGGACATCATCGAGGTCAGCGACCTGGACCGGCTGCGCGACGTCTCGCGCGTCTTCGACCGGATCTGGGGTCGTAACGGCGACTCCAGCCTGGTGCCGTTCGAGCTGCTCCGTGCGATGAGTCACGGGGGCAACTACGTGGCTGCCGCCCAGGTGGACGGCCAGACCATCGGCGCCGCGTTCGGCTTTCGCGCACTGCACGACGGCGAGCCGGTCCTGCACTCGCACATCCTCGGCGTGCTCGGTTCCATCCGGTCGCGGGGCGTGGGGTTCGCGTTGAAGCAGCACCAGCGTGTCTGGTGCCTCGAACGCGGCCTGTCCACGATGACCTGGACGTTCGACCCACTCGTGCGGCACAACGCGTACTTCAACCTCAGCCGCCTCGGCGCGGACGTGGCGGCCTACCTGCCCCACTTCTACGGCCAGATGGACGACGCCATCAACGGCGGCGACTCCGACCGGCTGCTGATCCGGTGGGACCTCGAGTCCGAGCGCGCCGCCGCCGGCGCCCGCCGCGACCCGCTCGCGCCGCGTGCCCACGATGTCGACGCCGCGGTCGCGCTGCTCACGGACAAGGATGGACAACCCGTCCTCAGCGATGTCGACGGCGAGGTCGTGCGCTGCCAGGTCCCGACCGACATCGTGGCGCTGCGGCGCTCGGATGCCGAGGCGGCGGCGTCCTGGCGGGGTGCGCTGCGCAACACGATGTCGACCCGCCTGGCCGATGGGTACCGCGTGGGTGGCATCACCCGCGATGGCTGGTACCTGCTGAGCCGCGACAGCTCGTGACGACCCCGTAGGAGCAGCGATGCAGGTCTCGACCGCGACCGTCGTGGGCGCCGGCGTGATGGGCGCCGGCATCGCCCAGGTACTGGCCATCGCTGGAGTCGACGTCCGGCTGCACGACCGGTCCAAGGAGGCGCTCGACGGCGCGGCCGAACGCGTCGAGCACGGCCGGTTCGGCCTCCGCCGTGCGGCGGAGATCGGCAAGCTGTCCGAGGATCCGGACGTGGTGCTCGCGCGCATCAGCCGCACCGCGGACCTCGAGGAGGCCTGCGCCGGCACCGACCTCGTCGTCGAGGCAGTGTTCGAGGACTACCCGCTCAAGATCGGGGTGTTCGGGGAGCTCGACCGGCTCACGCCCGAGCACGCGATCCTGGCCAGCAACACCTCCGGGCTGTCGATCGCGGCGCTGGCGGCCGGGACGCGACGCCCCGAGCGGGTGATCGGGTGGCACTGGGCCTCGCCGGCACCGGCGATGAAGCTGGCCGAGATCGTCGTGCACGGCGCCACCGACGACGACGTCCGCGACACCGTGGTCGAGCTGGCCGCGCGTTGCGGCAAGAACCCGGAGGTGGTCCGCGACACCGCGCTCGCCTGGGGGTTCGTGGCCAACCGGGTGCTGATGGCCGTGTTCCGCGAGGCCGACACGATCGTGCGCGAGGGCGTCGCGGAGCCGGCGCAGGTGGATCAGTTGCTGAAGGACTGCTTCCGCTGGCCCGTGGGTCCGTTCGAGATGCGCGGCGGCACCTCGACCGGTTGGGAGGAGCGCGGCGACGACGCAGCCCCGCCGCCCGAGCAGGACATCCGCAACCAGCTCCTCCGGCCGCAGATTGAGCGCTGAGGTCGTGTCCGGCCGTGACGTGACCTTGCCCCGGACCATCCGGCCGGTGCCGATCCACCTGCCTCCTCGGCACGAGCTGCCCGGCACGACGATCGGGGTGCTCGGCGAGCTCGAGTTCCAGACGCTGGGGGGCGCGCGAGGTCCTGAGGACGTCGTGATCGAGGAGGACGGGGCGGTCCTGACCGGCGTCGACGACGGCAGGATCCTGCGGGTCCGCCCGGGACGGGCGACGCCCGAGGTCGTCGCCGACACCGGCGGCCGAGTCCTCGGCATCGAGCCGCACCCCGAGGGCTACGTCGTCTGTGACGCGATCGCTGGCGTGTTCCTGCTGGAGCCAGGGTCGGGGCGCCTGGACCTGCTGTTCGACCGCGTCGACGGCGAGCCCCTGCGCTACGCGAACAACGCGGCCGTGGGCGCGGACGGGACGATCTACGTCAGCCAGTCGTCCACGCGCCACCCGTTCGAGGCGACGCTCGCCGAGGAGCTCGAGGGGGTGCCGAGCGGGCGGCTGCTGGCACACGCGCCCGCGTCGGGGCGCACGGAGGTGCTGGCCAGCGGTCTCGGGTTCGCGAACGGGGTCGCGGTCGATCCGGGCGGCGGGGCGGTCATCGTGGCCGAGAGCCTGCTGGCGCGGCTGAGCCGTGTCCCGGTCGGGGCAGGAGGCACGGGTGCGCCCGAGGTGCTCGCCGACCTCCCGGGGATGCCCGACAACCTCGCCCCGACCGCCGACGGGACCGGGGTGTGGGTCGCCCTGCCCGCGCCGCGGTCGAGCATGCTGGACGCCGTGCTCGCACGCCCGCGGCTGCGCCAGGCGATCTACGCGCTGCTCCGTCGCCTGCCCGGGGGCGCGGGTGCGGGACCCGGCAGCGTGGTGGAGGTCGGCTTCGACGGGACCGTCCGGCGCTGGCTGGTCGACCCGCAGCCGCCGTACCGCAACATCACCGGCGCGCGCGAGCACGACGGCTGGCTGTACCTCGCCGGCCTGACCGAGTCCCGCCTCGCCCGAGTCCGACTGCCGACGTGATGCCGACGTGATGCTTCCTCAGGAGGTCCGATGAGAACCGCCGCAGCCCGACTCGTGCTCGTGCTCGCACTCGCGCTGGCGAGCCTGGGCGTCAGCGCGGTCGACCCGTACGAGGTCGACGCGACCGCGACCACCGCGATCACCGAGGTCACCTACCCCGCGACCGGTGAGTCCGTGACCGTCACGTGGGACGGCTTCGGCGTCCCGCACGTGTACGCGGCGAACTCGGAGGCCGCGGCCTACGCGGTCGGTTACCTCCAGGGGCACGACAAGCTCTGGATCGCACACCTGCTCCGCATCATCGGCAAGGGGCAGCTCTCGGACCTGCTCGGACCCATCCCCGATTCGGCGGCGTCCGATCGCAACTACCGGCTGTTCGGGTACACGGACTCGGAACGCATCGCGAAGCTCGAGCGGCTCCCCGATGACGTGCAGCGCGAGATCGGGGCGCACGCGGCCGGTCTGAACCAGGCCATCACAGAGGTCAACACCGACCCCACCAAGGTGCCTGCGGAGTTCGTGGCGTTCGGACTCCTGCCGGTCGCCCCGTGGACGCTGGTCGACTCGGTCGCCGCCTGGGACGTGCTCGTCGAGTCGTCGGCGACGGGTGGGCGGGGCGACCTCGGTCAGGCCGCGTTGTTGAACCGCCTGCGCCAGGCGCACGGGGACGCGGTCGGACGGGCGATGTTCGATGACCTCATCCGCGCGGACGACCCGGATGCCGCGGTCTCGGTCCCGGCGGGCGTCGACTGGCGTGCGCTGCCCACCCGCGCCCACCCGGACGTCGAGGCTGGCCGGAGCCTGGTCGGCGACGCCCGCTTGTCGCTGGCCGACGAGCAGCCGTTGCCCGTAGAGGTGGCTCCGGTCGCGGTCGTGCCAGACGAGGCGGCAGCCTCGGTGGCGGCCGCAGCGCAACAGGAGCGTCGGCTCGAGGAGGCGCAGCCGCCGTTCATCCGCGACCTGTGGGGCTCCAACGCCCAGGCGATCGCCCCGGCGCTGAGCGCGGGAGCCAACACGCTGCTGACCGCCGGACCCCAGACCAACTACAACGTGCCGTCGGTCTACTGGGAGGTCGGCATCCACACCGCCGACGGCACGGACGTCACCGGGATCAGCGCGCCGGGCATCCCCTACGTGGCGATCGGGCGGGGCTCCGGCTACGCGTGGACGGTCACCAACGGCTACTCGGACGTCAACGACACGTTCGTGGAGGTGCTGCACCCCACCGACGATCGACGCTACCTGTTCGAGGACCGCTGGGAGCCGATGGACTGCCGGACCGAGATCCTGACCTCGCGGGGCGTGCCCTACGAGACCTACGAGGTCTGCCGCACCCATCACGGCCCCGTCATGGAGCTCGATCTGGACCGCCGTGTGGCGTACTCGCGGGCCGTGTCGCACTTCGACCGCGAGCTCCAGACGCTGCTGTCGTTCCGCGGGTTCGGGCGGGCGGACAGCATCGAGGACTTCGCCACGGCGGCGGTCCGGTTGTCGGGGAACTGGAACATCTTCTACGTGGATGAGCGCGGTGAGCTCGGCTACTGGCACGTGGGCAACCACCCCAGACGCAGCGCGACCACCGACATCCGGCTCGCGCACGACGGAACCGGTGGCGCCGAGTGGCAGGGACTGCTGCCCGCCGAGGAGCTGCCGCACGCGCCGAACCTGTCCCGAGGCTGGATCACCAACTGGAACAACTCCCCGGCGGTCGGCTGGCCGACCAACCGGTCGACCGGGCCCGTGCACCGCAACGACCGCGTCACCCGTGCGTTCACGGATCACGAGACGCCCGATCCACACGGTGGTGTGGTCGAAGGTGACGGGCTGTGGAGCGCGGACGACGTCATCGCGAACCTGCGCTACGCCGCGCACGCGAGCATCGACGAGGCGCTGCTCACGACCCTGCCGGATGCCGCGTCGCTCACCTCGGACGTGGCACGCGAGGCGCTGGCGATCGTCTCGGGGTGGGACGGCCTGGCGTACGACGCGGACGGGGACGGGCGCCACGATTCGCCCGCCGTCCCGATCATGGACGAGTTCCTCGACGTGGCCCTCGACCTGGTGTTCCTCGACGACCTCGGCGGCGATGCCGGCCGAGCTCGTCCCAGCGAGCTGTGGCACGCGCTGTCGCCGGACCGGTCGGCGCCCCTGCGCTTCGACTGGCTCAACGGCCGTCCGGCGGAGGAGCTGCGGGCCGAGGCCTTCGAGACGGCGGTGGCGCGGCTGCGTGCGTCGAAGGGCGACGACCCTGCATCGTGGTCGACCGGCGAGGGCGTCCAGCGCTACGAGCACGTCAACTACCACATCTTCCTCGACCTCGTCGACAACGCCGAGTGTCCCGAGCCGGTCGGCGGCCTGTGCCTGCGTGACTACCGGACCGAACTCGGTCTGGACGAGCTGCTGCCGGGCTACGTCGCGCCACATCGGCGGATGAACCGGGGTGTGTGGAACCACGTCGTCGCCTACCTGGACAAGCCCGACGGAGGACGGGAGTTCGGCGCCGCGCGCACGGTTGCATGCAGCGTCCTGACCCCCGGCAACAGCGGCTTCATGAACGTGGCACTCGAGACCGGGCCGCACTACCAGGACCAGGTCGACCTGTACGTGGACTGGGAGTTCAAGCGCTTCGCGCTGACGGATGACGAGGTCACGCTCGCCGTAGCGCCCGACCCGTGCCCCACCGCCGCGCAGCTCGCGACGACGCTGACCTACGTGGGCGAGACCTCGGCGCGGGGCCAGACCGTCGTGCTCGCGGCCCGCCTGATCGACGACGTGGGCGCCCCGCTACCGGGCCGGGCCCTGCGGTTCGAGCTCGATGGGAACGCCGTCGACGCCGTCACGGGGCCGGACGGCGTGGCCGAGGTGAGCGTCGACGTTCCCGACCACGGCCGTGAGCAGGTGGTGACCGTGGCCTTCGACGGGGACGACGTGCACACGGGGTCGTCGACGACGGCGCGCCTCGTGTGGGGCCGGGACCCGCATCCCTGAGCTCGATGCTCGATACCTGGCACCCGATCGACCGAGGAGGAGAACGTGGAACGCTTCGACCTGAGCCGGCACCCGATCTACGTCACGGGGGTCGCCGAGACGGCGCTGGGTGAGGTGCACGACGAGACGACGTTCTCGATGGTCGCCAAGGCCGCCGCCGAGGCGCTCGGCGAGGCCGGTCTGAGCTTCGACGACGTCGACGGGGTCTTCACCAACTACATGGGCGAGGAGGGCTCGATCCAGCTCGGCGAGTACCTCGGCATCCGCCACCCGCGCTACTCCGACTCGTCGGACCTCGGCGGTGGCGCGTTCGAGGCGTTCGTGCACCACGCGGCGCTGGCGATCGCCGCGGGGCGGTGCGAGGTCGCGCTGATCGGCTTCGCCTCGCGCCAGCGGACGCTGCGCGGGCGGTCGATGGTCCATCCCACCGGCTCGCTCAGCCTGGATGCCCAGTTCCAGCAGCCGTACGGCATCCCGATGCCGATCGGCCACTACGCGATGTTCGCCGCGCGCCACATGCACCAGTACGGCACGACCGCCGAGCAACTGGCCGAGGTGGCGGTCGCCGCCAACCGCTGGGCCCAGCTCAACCCCAAGGCGTGGCGGCACGGCCAGGTCATCGAGGTCGACGACGTGCTCGACTCGAAGCTGATCGCCTCGCCGCTGCACAAGCTCGACTGCTGCCTGATCACCGACGGGGGTGGCGTGGCCATCGTCACGGACGCAGCGCACGCGCGCGACGCGGTCCGGCCACCCGTGCGGGTGCTCGGCGCCGGCGAGAGCCAGCACCAGTGGCACCTCGCCGAGACCGAGGACCTGACCGTCACGCCGGCCGTGGTGTCGGGCCGCGAGGCGTTCGGCATGGCCGGGATCACACCGGCAGACGTGGACGTGCTCGAGCCGTACGACGCGTTCACGATCAACGTGATCCTGGTGCTGGAGGACCTGGGCTTCTGCGAGAAGGGCGAGGGGGGCGCCCTGGTCGAGGAGGGCGTCCTGCGCCCCGGCGGCAGGCTGCCCACCATGACCAACGGCGGCGGGCTGTCCTACAACCACCCCGGCGCGTACGGGCTGATGATCCTCATCGAGGCGGTGCGGCAGCTACGCGGCGAGGCCGGTGACCGCCAGGTTCCCGGTGCCGAGGTCGGTGTCGTGCAGGGCTTCGGCGGCTTCTTCTCGGCGGCCCAGACCCTGGTCCTCGGCCGCGAATGACAACCGTGACTCCTGCGTCTCCTGGGGTCTCCTGGGTCTCCTGGGTCTCCTGGGTCTCCCGCATCGAGTGTGCCAGTCACTGCCACATATGGCAGCAACGGGCACACTCGATGATCGTGGACGCGGAGCGAGGTGGAGGCAAAGCGTGGTGGACGGGCGGTACGACTTCGGGTTGACCGAGCGGGACGAGGCGCGGGCGCTGCGGCTGCACCGCGAGAGCCTCGTGATCGACATGCTGTTCTGGGGGCCGGTGGGCCCCGACTCGTACCCCGACGAGCTGGTGGCCGGGCTCCAGGCCTCCTACGACCGTCACCGCGACCTCGACGTGGCGTGGATGGAGGCCTACCGCGCGCCGGGGAGGCTGGCAGCGCGGGGTGGACTGCCGGCGTACCGCGACCTGTGGGACGCGACCGGCGTGACGTGCGGGCACACCGCCATCGAGATCGCCGACGCCTCGTGGGTGCTCGAGTGCGCGGCGTACCTCGGGGCACTCCTGCCGGCCCACCCGTGGCTGCGCTTGGCGCGGACGACCGACGACATCCGGGCCGCCCACGCCGCGGGCGAGCACGCGATCTTCCTGCAGTGCCAGCCCGACATCCCGCTGTCGCGCGACCTCGGGTTGATCGACCTCGCGTACGACGTCGGGCTGCGGATGCTCCAGCTCACCTACAACATCCAGGACTTCGTCGGGACGGGCTGCACCGACCGCACCGGCGCGGGGCTGTCCAACTTCGGGCTGGAGGTGGTCCGCCGCTGCAACGAGCTCGGGGTCGTGGTCGACGTCGCGCACTGCTCGGCACAGACGGCGCTGGATGCGTGTGCGGCGTCCGAGGTGCCGATCGTCGCGTCGCACACCGCGGCCAAGGCCCTGCGCGACCATGACCGGGCGATGACCGACGGCGAGCTCGAGGCGATCGCGGCCACCGGTGGCGTCGTGGGGATCGTCACGGTGCCCGAGTTCCTCAGCGCCGACGGGGTGCCAGGCGGGCCCGGGGCGACGATCGATGCGATGCTCGACCACGTCGAACACGCGGTGAAGGTGGTCGGCGTCGAGCACGTGGGCATCGGCACGGACTGGCCGATGTGCGCACCGGAGTGGACGCTGGACGTCGTGATGCGCCAGTGGGTGCTCGAGCACGGCTTCACCGAGGAGCACGACCTCGGGCTGACCTCGACCCTCGACGGGTTCGGCGACTACCGCGACATGCCCAATATCACGCGGGGCCTGGTCGCGCGCGGCTACACCGACGACGACATCCGGGCCGTGCTGGGCGGCAACGTCCTGCGGGTCTTCGACGCCGTCTGGCACTGACGGGAGCCCACGACATCCGGGCCGTGCTGGGCGGCAACGTCCTGCGGGCGTTCGATGCCGTCTGGCACTGACGGGAGCCCACGACATCCGGGCCGTGCTGGGCGGCAACGTCCTGCGGGTCTTCGAAGCCGTCTGGCACTGACAGGAGCCGACAGCGCGCCGGTCGCCCGTCAGGCGAAGAACACGCCGTAGAAGGCCGAGCAGGGGTCGTTGGCGGGGTCCTTCTGCGCGTCGAGGTTGCCATCGGGGAAGGCTCCCGCGAAGTACCGCAGGCCGCCCTCGGGCATCCGCCAGCAGCCCTGGATCGTCGCACCGGGAGCGGTGGAGTCCGGATCCCACCACATCGGGACCGCGTCCTTGA
>DASWKO010000226.1:0-6982 GCA_036396595.1 Nitriliruptorales bacterium
GGCCCTGGGACCCGTCGATGCGTTGCTGATCCCCGGCGGGTACGACTTCGACACCGAGGCGTTCGGCCTGGGGCCCGTGCACCCCGAGGCGCGGCCGGTGCCCCGGCCCCAGCAGGACTGGGACGTCGCGCTGGTCCGCACGGCGCTCGATCGCGAGCTGCCCGTCCTCGGGATCTGCTACGGCATGCAGCTCCTCGGGCTGGTGGCAGGCGCCAAGCTGCACCAGCACCTCCCCGACGACGCCCCGGGCACCGTGACCCACTTCCCCGAGGTGCACCAGGGCCACGTCGAGCACGACGTCGAGGTCCGTGCCGGGACGATCCTCGAAGGGCTGGTCGAGTGCCGGCGGCTGCCGGTCGTGTCGGGGCACCACCAGGCGCTGGCGACCGCGGCACCCGACTGGATCGTCAGCGCCACCGACGATGACGGCCTGATCGAGGCCATCGAACAGCCCGACCTCCCGTTCGCCCTCGGCGTCCAGTGGCACCCCGAGGCCTCGCCCCCGGACACGCCGCACGACGCGCTGTTCGACGGGCTGGTCGCGGCCGCGCGAGTGGCACGCGGGGCATGACGGGGCGGCGAGACCGGACTCCTCGACGTGGAATGCTGACCGATCCCATGACCGATCCCCATGACCGATCTGCTGACCGATCCATGACCGATCCGATGACCGACACGAGGAACCAACCATGGACGTGATCCTGCGCGGTGGCACCGTGGTCGACGGAACCGGCGCGGCGGCCAGCCGGGCCGATGTCGGCATCCGGGCTGGCCGCATCGAGCAGGTCGGTGACCTGTCGGCTGCACAGGCGCCGCAGGACGTGGATGTGACGGGCCGGGTCGTGGCGCCCGGCTTCATCGACGTCCACGCGCACCACGACTGGGCGCCGTTCCTGGCGCCCGAGCACGACGGCGTGCGGCTGGCCAACGTGCGCCAGGGCGTGACCACCGACGTGTGCGGCAACTGCGGGACCTCGCCGTTCCCGGTGCTCGAGGGGCTGGCGGACGAGTTGACGTCGTCGCTGGGCACCGTGTTCGCCGGCGCGTTCCGCACGTTCCCGTCGCTGGCCGCGTACCGCGACGAGCTCGCGTCCACGCCGATGGCGACCAACGTCGCCCCGCTGGTCGGCCACGGCACGGTCCGTGGGAGCGTGATGGGATCGGTCGACCGCGCCCCGACCCCGGACGAGTTCGAGCGCATGCAGCGGCTGATCGCGCAGGCGATGGAGGAGGGCGCGTTCGGGATGTCCACCGGACTGATCTACGCGCCCGGCCGGTACGCGCAGACCGAGGAGATCATCACCCTCGCGAAGGTCGTGCAGGGCTTCGGAGGCCGCTACACCACACACATGCGCAACGAGGGCGCGCAGGTGGTCGAGGCGGTCGAGGAGGCACTGCGCATCGGCCGCGAGTCCGGAGCGGCCGTCGAGATCAGCCACCACAAAGTGGGTGGCGAGGCCAACTGGGGCAAGAGCCAGCGGACCCTGGCCCTGATCGCGGCCGCGCGCGACGGCGGGATGGACGTGGGGATCGACGTCTACCCCTACACCGCTGCGAGCACGGGCCTGTCCGCCTACCTCCCCGGGTGGGTCAACGCCCAGACCGTCGAGGAACGGCGGCGGACGCTGGCCGACCCCGAGTCCCGCCGGCGCATCGCCGAAGACCTCGGCGGGGTGATGCAGGCACGCGCGGGCACCAAGGGCCGCGACGTCTGGGAGCTGGTCGTCATCGCAAGCTGCGGTGAGCTCGACGACTGCATCGGTCGTTCGATCGCGGAGATCGCGCAGGACCGCGGGACGTCGGCTCCTGAGACCGTCTGTGACCTGCTCCTGCACGACCTGGCGACCTTCATCATCTCCCATGGGATGGACGCTGACGAGGTGCGCTCGATCGGGACGCAGCCGTTCGCAGTCGTCGGGTCCGACGGCGCCCCCCTACCGGGCCGCCAGCACCCGCGCACCGCCGGTGCGTTCACGCGCGTCCTGGGCGAGCTCTTCCGCGGCGAGCGGTCAGGAGCCCTGGAAGAGACGATCCACCGGATGAGCGGCGCGTCGGCCGAGCGCTTCGGCCTGCACGACCGCGGGACCATCGCACGCGGAAAGGTCGCTGACCTGGTCGTGTTCGACGCCGCGACCGTCACCGACGCAGCGACCTTCGAGGATCCCTACCTCCCACCGCTGGGCGTCGATCACGTGCTGATCGGCGGCACCTTCGTCATCCGTGACGGCGCGGACACCGGGGCCCGTGCCGGCCAACTGCTCGCCCCCGCCTGAGCCTGCCTGCCCCCAGGACACCCCACACCGCGATCGAGTGTGCTCGTTGCCACCATATGTGGCAGCAACTGGCACACTCGATGCGGGTGACGGCTGGGTGAGGTGGTGAGGTGGTGAGGTCAGCCGTCCAGGTCGGCGGGTGGTGCCTCCCCGCCCGCAGCTCGCCAACGGGCGAGTTCGCGGTCGAGGTCCAGCGGCATCAGGGTGGTCGGCGGGCCGCTGGTGGTCGTCCGGTTGGCCCGGATGATGCGCTCGTTCAGCTCCTCGACGATGCGCTGCACCTCGCGCTCCGACGGCGCCGCCGCGATCGCTCGACGTGCGTCCTCGAGGTCCTTCTTGAGCTGGAGCGCCGGCGGCAGCAACGACAGGTTCTCGCGCCGGAGCTTGTCCTTGATCCACCACAGGTCGTCACGCGGGCGGCCCAGGTCGGCAATCGGCTTGCCCTTGCCCGGAAGGTCGTCGAACTCGCCCCGCTCCATCGCTTCACGGATCTGCACGTCCACCCACGACTCGAAGCTCATCCCCGCCGGCCTGCGCTCGGTCACGGCTGCCTCCTCCGCAGCGGGTCGCTTGTGAAAGTTTTCACAAGCTTGCCAGCAGTTTCGCACGGGGCGTCACCACCGTCAAGGGTCACCGCCCGGCGTCGCGCTGCGCCCGCTCCCACTCCTCGACGAGATCCCAGGCGTCGATCCAGCGTTCGAGGTAGGGCCGGTCCAGAAAGGTCCAGATCGGTCGTGAACCGCGGCTCGGACCGGTAGCGGTCGGCCGCTACCGCACCCGCGACGACCCAACTCGAGCCGAGCCCATCGAGGATCTCAGCGATGTCGCCGAGCCATGCCGAGGGCTCGGGCTCGTCGGTAGAAGCCAAGCTCCGGCGGCTCCTCATCCTCGTCAGGGAACGGATCCGCCCCCAACCCTAGACGCAGGCGGTTCACGATCCGCAGCAGCGAGCGGCGTCGCTCGGGCGTTCCAGGGTCGGAGGTCTGCGTGGCGCGCAGGCTGCGCGCCTGCGCCGCCAGGCGCGCACGGTCGGCGGGGGTCACTCGCTGGCTCATCGCCCCCAGTGTGCCCGAACGAGCCGCAGGTGCCTCCCCGTCGAGTGTGCCCGTTGCTACCTCATATGACAGTAACGAGCACACTCGATCGGAGGTGGGGGTCAGCGGAAGCCGTAGAGGTAGCCGTCGCGGGAGCCGACGACGATGCGTCCCTTCCAGACCGCGGGGGTGGACTCGACGCAGCCGCCGACCAGGCCGCGGCTGTGCCACAGGGGCCGGGGCGTGGTGGGATCGGTGACGTCGTAGGCGCGCAGACCCGCCTGCTCGCACAGGCCGACCACAAGCGTGTCGTCGACCACGACCGGCGAGGACCACTCGTGGTAGCCGATGTCCTCGCGGTACACGACCTCGCCCGTGGCCCGGTCGACCGCCAGCAGCTCGCCGGGGTGCGTGGTCACGTACAGGACGCCGCCGTGCAGAGCGGGGGTGGCCCAGATGCCGCCGTCGTCGCCCGACAGCAGTGGGGGCACCGCCACGCCCCACACGAACGGGTCGTCGGGTCGTGACGGGTCCAGCTTGACGAGCTGTCCGAGCTCCTCGCTGCGGGCGTTGAAGCGCTCGAGCTCGACGCTGACGTACAGCATCCCCTCGTCGTCGACCACGATCGTGGCGTCGACGTCGTCGCCGACCCAGTAGTCCAGGACCACCGGTGCCTCACCGTCACGGACCCCGCTGACGTCCAGGCCCACGACCCGGCCCCCGCTGTTGGCGAAGTAGACGCGGTCGCCGAACACCGCCACGGAGTTCTCGATCGAGACGTTGCGGTCGCCGACCTGCCGGAACTGGTCCTCGGTCCAGCCCGGAACCTGGACCAGCAGCTTCGGGTCGATGGCGACCAGGCCGTCGGACCCGTAGCGGCGGTTGAGCTCGATGGCGTAGAACCAACTGTCCTCGCCGCCCTCGAACAGGATCCCGTCGACGATGACCGGGTTGCCGTCCCAGTCGTTGTTCCAGACCCGGTTGGCGTTGGGCGGCAGGCTCCAGAGCTCCGTGGGCTCCGGCCGGTCGAGCGCGACCGCCCGCAGGTGGTTGTCGCGCGAGCCGAAGTACAGGATCGGGTAGCCGTCGGGGTCGAGGGTCACCGAGCCCTTGATCATGTCGCCGGTCTGGAAGACGGGGCGGGTCGGGCGGCCGGTGGCGACGTCGAGGAAGTGCACGGCACCGTCGTACGCGCCCACGATCGCCTCGGTCACGCCGTCGGGGCGCTCCCAGATCACCGGTTGTCCGGTCCAGCCGGTGCCGCACCACAGCTTGGTCACCGGAACGCGCGTGGGCTCGGGGTCCGGGGAGGGCGCCGGCGCCGGCTCCTCGCTGGGTGGTGGGTCGCTGGGTGGCGGGTCGCTGGGTGGCGGGTCGCTGGGTGGCGGGTCGTCCTGGGCGGCGGCCCCGTCGACCTCGCCTGCCTCTTCGCCCGGCGTGACGGTGCGGTAGCCCACGACCTCCGTGGTGCACATCGGGCGGTCCGGGTAGCGCCACGCGACCTGCGGGTCCGAGGGGACCGGCCCCAGCCCGTAGAAGTTGCGGGTGGGGTTGCCTCGGAACATCGTCAGACCCACCACGCTGCCCCACGGCGCGCCCACGGTCCACGGGCCGACGCGGCTGTGGTCCACCGGCGAGGGCGACGGCTCGGGTGACGCCACCGGCTTGGAGGCGCTGGGCCCGACCGGCGGTGTCGGCGTCGCGGCGCTGGCCGGATCGGGCCCGGCCGAGGCATCGAGGTCGCCGCGCGCAACGGCGGCGACGATCCCCAGAGCCAGCACGGTGAGCGCGACCGCGACGACCATCGGCGTGCTCGCGCTCGGCGAGTGCCGTGGGCCGGACCCTGCGTCGAAGCGAGGCTCGGTGGGGTCGGTCACGCGGGCATCCGTCCCGCGTCGAGGGCCTCGCCCCACCGCGCGACGGCTCGCTGGCACTCCTCGACCGTGGGAACCAGCGCCAGCCGCAGCCAGCCGCGTCCACTGGGGCCGAAGGATCGCCCGGGGGAGGCGATGATCGCCTCGTCGAGCAGGGCCTGCGCGTAGGCGGCATCGTCACCGTTGGGAGCCTGGAACCAGACGTAGAAGGTCGCCCGGCTGCCCGACCAGCGGATGCCTGCGCGGTCCAGGAACTCCAGGATCACGCGCCGCTTGTCCGCGAAGATCGCGCGCCGTTCGTCCACGTGGTCCTGCTCCCCCCAGGCGGCCGCCGCTGCGTGCTGCACGAAGTCCGGCGAGGCCGTGCCGATGTTGGGACGCAGGACGCGCAGGCGGCGGATGAGTTCCGGGTCGCCGACGATCGCCCCGCTGCGGTACCCGGTCATGCCAGAGCGTTTGGACAGGGACACGAACGCCAGCACGTTGGTGAAGTCGCCGTCGCAGACCTCCAGCACGCTGGGGGCAGGCTCGTCGAACCACACCTCCTGGTAGCACTCGTCGGAGCACAGCAGCAGGTCGTAGGTCCGGGCCAACGCGACCTGCTGCGCGTAGGCCTCGCGCGGCATCAGGGCACCGGTCGGGTTGTGGGGGTAGTTGACCCAGGCGATGCAGGCGCGCGTGAGCCGGGTGACGTCGACGTCGGCGTAGTCGACCACCCAGTCGTCATCGGCGGTGAGGCGGATCGGGTCGGACTCACCGCCCGCGAACAGCGCACCGCGCCCGTAGACCGGGTACCCGGGCTCGGGCCAGAGCACGTGCCGCCGTGGGCCGCGCGGGTCCAGCACCGCCAGCGGCACGTGGAAGATCGCCTCCTTGCTGCCCGCGCTGGGCAGCACGTGGAGGTCGGGATCGACGTCGACGCCGTGCCGCCGCTGCACCCAGCCGGCGACCGCCTCGCGCAGCGACCGCTGGCCGGCAGCGGTCGGGTAGCGGCTGACCGGACCGACCGCGTCGACCAGCGCGTCGCGGATGAACGCCGGGGTCGGCTCGTCCGGGTCCCCGATCGAGAAGTCGTACAGCTCCTCGCCGGACGCGCGCCGCTCCTCGGCGAGGTCCTGGAGGTGGGCCAGGGGGTAGCCGCCGAGCTGTTCGAACGCAGGGTTGTGAGTGACCACCGCAGGGAGGGTACGGCGACCCGTCCCCGGCGCCGATGACCCGCGTCCGCTCCCGCGGACGTTGCGAGGGGCACGGCGATCGCGTGGCGTAGGCTCGACCCATGTCACGGACACCGACCGAGGCACTCGAGGAGCTGCGCGCGATGGCCGCCGACACGGCGTGGATCCGCGACCTGCAGCTCCGGCAACTCGCGTCGTGAAACACGTGAAGGTCGATCTGGACCTGGTCGCGCAGGCGGTCCCGGCCGCGATCGACGGGTACCGCCGGTACGTGCGGGAGCTCGCTGCGTTCGCGCGGTCGAGGTCCGGCTGACCACGCGCAGGGTCTGACCGGCGGCGTGGGGTGGCCAAGTAGGCTCGGGCGCCATGACGACACCGCTTCGAACGATCCTCGTCCGGGTCTCCGGTCGCGACCAGCCGGGCATCACGGCCGGCCTGCTCACGCTGCTGTCTGCCTCCGGCGCCGATCTGTACGACATGGAGCAGGTGGTCGTGCGCGAGCGGCTCACGCTGGACGTGCTGATCGGCGTCCCCGAGCACGACGACGTCGTCCGCGACCTGCTGTTCTTCGGCTGGGAGCGGGGCCTGCACGTGGATTTCGAGCCCGTCGAGACCGTGAGCCAGCG
>DASWKO010000227.1:0-8023 GCA_036396595.1 Nitriliruptorales bacterium
CCCGCCCGTGGACGACGACCCCGACGGCATCCGGATGAAGGAGGCACGAGCGGCTCACGGCGACGCATCCTTCGAGGCCTACTTCCGCTCGACGCTCACCTCGCCGACGGGCCAGGAGCTGTTCGCAGACCTCGGGATCGACGACCCGGCCGAACAGCTCGAGATCATGTTCGACCAGGCCAGGCTCGACACGGCGCTGCGGGGGCGACCCGACCTGCGACGCGCCCTCCAGGACAGCCCGATGTTCGACGACGAGCGCGCGGCCCAGGTCGCGGCCGACCTCCTGGCCGACATCAGCGACTCGGGCGTCCCCGCCTACCTGTGGGACGGCTGGCGCGACCCTCACCCGCACGACCGCCTGATGATGTACGCCAACCTCACGAGTCCCCGGCGCCTGGCCATGGGACCGTGGGCCCACGGGCCGCTGGACCCGTTCGACCAGCGCGAGAAGGAGGCCGAGAACATCCTGGCCGTGGAGTCCCTGCGCTGGTACGACCGCTGGGTCAAGGACGTGCCCAACGGGATCGACGAGGAACCGTCGCTGGCATGGTGCACCGAGGCAGCCGGACCGCGCTGGCGCTGGCACCACAGCGACGCGTGGCCCCTGGCCGATGCGCAGCGGGTCGTACACCGGCTGGGCGGCGGGCCCAGCGGCACCCTCGACGCCGGCAACGACGGCGTGCTCAGCTCCGACGAGGTCGAGCCGGGACGTGACTCGTTCACGGTCGACTACGCCGCGACGACCGGCACGCAGACGACGTACCACAGCGCCACCGGCGGCGGGGCGATCGACCTGCCGGACATGCGGGTCAACGACACCCGGGGGCTGGCCTACACGTCGGAGCCGCTGACCGAGGAGGTCACGGTCGCCGGCACGCCGATCTTCCACCTGTTCGTCACGGCGGACGCGCCCGACACGACCTTCGTGGTCCACGTCGAGGAGGTGCTCCCCAACGGGCGCAGCGAGCTGATCAAGCAGGGCTTCCTGCGCGCCTCGCACCGCAGCCTGCGCGAGCTGCCCTACGACAACCTCGGTGCTCCCTTCTTCAGCTCGCTCCCGCAGGACGTCGGGGCCACCGCCCCGCTGGACGACGGCGTCGCCGAGCTCGTGATCGGCACCGAGCCGATGGCGCGCACGTTCAGCGTCGGCAACCGCATCCGCGTGACCATCACCGGTGCGGACGAGGGCGTGGTGTGGTCGGTTCCCGACGAACGGCCGCCGACCATCACGCTCCTGCGGGACGCCGACCACCCCTCGCACGTCAGCCTGCCGATCTGGCGGCCGCCGAGCTGAGCCGGTCCGGGCCGCGCGAGCCCGCCGGCTAGGCGGGCAGCTCGGGCCCGAGGTGCTCGATGAAGAACCGGATGACCGACGACTGGTAGTAGCGGCCGTGGTGGTCACCCGCGTTGTTGAAGTGGTGGTCGGCGTCGGGCATCACCACCAGGTGGTAGGGCTTGTCCGCCCGGGCCAGCGCCTCGCACATCTTCATCGTCGCCGAGAAGGTGGCGTTGAGGTCGCTGGTGCCGTGGATCATCAGCAGCTCACCCTCGAGCCGGTCCACGATCGCCAGGCTGTTGCCCTGCGCGAACGCCTCGGGACGGTCCTCGGGCAGCCCCATGTAGGGCTCGAGCGCGCCCCCGAGGTGGTCCTCGAGGTCGTACACCGGACAGACCGCGACGCCGACGTGGTAGCGGTCGGGCGCCAGCAGGAGCGAGCGCACCGTGTTGTAGCCGCCCCAGGACCCGCCCGTGACGCCGACCCGGTCGGGGTCCATGAACGGGTGACGCTCCAGCAACTGCTCGAGCACGTGGCGGTGGTCCTCGACGTGGAACTCCGAGAAGCGCCCGTACACCACGTCCTGGAAGGCCTTGCCCCGCTCGGGCGTGCCGCGGCCGTCCACCGTGTAGACCACGAACCCCAGCGAGGCCTTGGCCATCGACTGGGTGCCGCGAGGGTCGGCGAACCCGACCTGGTGGACCGCGACCTGGGGGCCGCCGTAGATGTCCTCGATCACCGGGTAGCGCTTCGAGGGATCGAAGCCAGGCGGCCGGTACAGCACCCCGTGCAGCTCGGTCTCGCCGTCAGCGGCGGTGACGGTGAACGGCTCCGGAGCCACGATCCCCAGCTCCTCCAGGCCCGACACGTCCGCGGTCGTCAGGCTGGCCACGACCTCACCGTCGGACGACACCAGGTCGGTGGCCGGTGCCCGATCGCCGGCCGAGTGGGTGTCGAGGAAGTACGACGCGCCGGGGGCCGGGATCGGGGCGTGCACGCCTGATGCGGCCGTGAGCTGGGCGAACCCGGTCCCGTCGAGCTTGGCCCTGCACAGGTGCACGTCGTAGGGACGGTCCGTGTCCGAGTGCGCCGTGAAGAACACGGTCTCGGAGGCCAGGTCGACCGTGACGACCTTCAGCACCTCGAACTCGCCCTCGGTGACCCGGCCGAGCTCCCGCCCCTCCGTGTCGTACAGGTACAGGTGGCGCCAGCCGTCGCGCTGCGAGTACCACAGCAGCCGGGCGTCGTCGGCCAGGATCAGCTCGGGCGCGAAGCGGTCCACGGCACGGATGCCGTAGACGAACGTGTCCGAGGTCTCCTCGCACACCAGCCGCGCCTCGCCGGACCACGCGTCCACCGCGAACAGGCGCAGGTAGTGCTGCCGCCGGTCGGTCGTGATGAAGTAGGCCTCCTTGCCGTCCTTGCGCCACCCCGCCGGCGTGACCCGCTGGTCGTGCTCACCCGGCAGCTCGGGCACCACGATCGTGCCCCTGCGCACGTGGACGATCGCGGCCGACATCGCCATCCCGGGCCCGCCGGCCCGCATGATGGGGTGGGTCTGGACCTGCTCGGTCGGCTTGAGCCACGCCACCACCGGCACGCGCTCGCACGCCCGGGTGTCGACGCGGGTCGCCGCCACCCGCAGGCTGTCGGGCGACCAGCTCGCCCCCTGAGCATCCCAGCGGTGGTCCTCCTCGCCATCATCGGTGAGCGCGACGACGCGGTCGTCGTCGACCGCACGCATGGCCAGGTCCGGGCCCTGCTCGCCGAGCATCCACCGGCCGTCGGGCGAGGCCACCTCGTCGGGGCCCAGGTCCGAGGCGAGCAGCCCCTTGCGGATGTTGCGCGGGGTGGCGCGGCGCATCCGCAGCCGCTCCGCGGGAGGCACCTGGGTGACCTCGTAGGTTTCGAGGTCCAGGTCCACCACCCAGCGGGGTGCGTCGGGGTACAGCCCCTCCAGCACCTTCGGGTCGAACAGACCGGTGGGCTGGCGCTCCACGTCGAACCGGATCGTGGTCGCGTCGCGGAACGAGAAGCGGTCGAACGGCACGCTCTCGAACGGCAGCGGGTGGCGGAACTCCGCCTCCAGCGTCTTGCGCAGCCGCTCCACGTCGACCAGCGGCTGCTTGGCGCCCGTCGAGGGCTCCACCGACCACACCGTGGCCGTGCCCGGCCCGCCCTCGATGAAGCAGAACCCGCTGCCATCGGGTCGGAAGACCGGTTTGATGGTCCCGCCCTCGATCGCCGACACGAACCGGTTCCCGAACGCCAGGAAGCCGTCGAGGTCCACGTCCTTGGCCCTCATGTCCATCAGTGCGTCCCGTTCGTCCGCTGCGGTCAGGCCACGGTAGGCCACCCGCCCCGCCCCGACCTCATCGCCTTGTCGTACCTCCACGCCCCGCCGTTCGACACCTGTAGGACACCCACGGCGCCGGATCGGTCCTGCCTCATCCGTGAGCAGTCCTGTCCGAGATACCGGGCTCAGCTGCTCACGGATGCGCCGAGCAGATCCTCGACGACCGCGCGGACCAGGCTCGGGTCGTGGAGCTGCCCGGCCCACAGCACACGCACGACATACCCGTCACGCTCCAGCGCGTCACGCCGCTCGCGGTCGGCGCGCCGCTGGACCACCGTGCCGTGGTAGCGCGCCCCGTTGATCTCGAGCACGCGGAACCCCTGGAACACGACGTCCAGCTCGACCCGCCGCCCACACGACAGGGTGCGCCGGACGTTGACCTCGAAGTCGTGGTAGCCGAGCTCGCGCAGCCGGATGTTGGCCACGATCTCGGCGATCGAGCGCGCCTTGGCCATGCGCGGGTCGAGCTGCGCGATGACCGAGCGCAGGCGCCCGTTGCCGGGCAGGCCGGGGCGCGCCCGCACGCTGTCCAGCAGCCGCCACTGGTCGGTCCGACCCACCCGCATCCCCTCGGCAGCGGCCGGGAGCAGGATCGGCTCCGGGGTCACCGCCGACAGGTCGTGGAGCGTTCTCGTCATCCCCGTGGCCAGGAACCCGCTGTGGTTGACGGCGTCGTCGGCCGGGAGGTGGATCGTGCGTGACACGTGCACGCCCTGGATGCGGGGCGTGTGCCGCCGGGTCACGACGAACTCGGTGGCCGTGGTGTCCTCGAACCCCGGCAGCCGCCACAGCCGGGCCGCTGACCGGCGCGCCACGACCGTCCCGTCGCCGAGGTAGAGACTGGTGGCGGCGAGCTCGCTGTGCCACGTCACGGGGGCGCCGGCGGGGCGGAACACCCCGTCGTAGCGCCGGATCCAGACGCCGCGGGCGACCAGGTCAGCGACGGTCTGCCGCGGGAAGCCGGCCTCGGCGGCCTGGGCGAGCGTCCAGCACGCGTGCTGGCGCACGCCGACGCGGTGGAGGCGCTGGTGTCGATCCATGCCGCGCACCATCGCGCTGGCCCGCCACCTGCGCCACTTCGATCGGCCTGACCCTGTGGATGAGCGATCCGTGAGCAGTTGAGTCCGATATCCCGGACAGAGCTGCTCACGGATGGCAGGCGAGGCGTGCTAGCACACTCGACGCGCTCGGGGCGCGAGTTGACCTACAGGTGTCGGAGGCAGGGCGGGGCGGCATGAGGTTGGATGGGTGCCGAGAGACCTCGGACAGACAACGGTGCCGAGAGACCTCGGACAGACAGTGCCGAGAGACCTCGGACAGACAACGGTGCCGAGAGACCTCGGACAACGGACGCGGACCGGGAGCGCAACGTGGATGTCACCGAGTACCAGCCGAGGCTGGCCGAGCTGGTGGCCGAGCTGCGGGAACGCTTCGCGATCCCGGGTGCGATCGGCGCGGTCCAGGTCGGCGACGAGGTGGCGGCCGCCGCAGCGGGCGTGCTGAACGTGCGCACCGGGGTGGACATCACCACCGACACGCTGTTCCTCATCGGATCGATCACCAAGGTGTGGACCACCACGCTGGTGCAGATCCTGGCCGACGAGGGCGCGCTCGACCTGGACGTGCCGGTCGTCGAGTACCTGCCGTCGCTCAGGCTCCGAGACCCGGAGGTGCAGGCGCGGGTGACGTTGCGCGACCTGGTCAGCCACCGCAGCGGGATCGAGGGCGACCACTTCCACGACTTCGGCCGCGGCGACGACGCGGTCGCGCGCTACGTCGAGAGCTGTGCCGAGCTGCGCCAGCTCAGCCCGCTCGGCGAGTTGTTCTCCTACGGCAACTCGGGGTTCGTGATCGCCGGCCGGGTGATCGAGGTCGTGACGGGCTCGACCTGGCACGAGGTGCTGCGCCGGAGGCTGATGGAACCGCTGGGCCTCCAGGACACGGTCTACACCCCCGAGGACGCAATCCTGCGACGCACGTCGGTGGGCCACCGTCATGACCCCGACGGCCAGGTCGAGGTGTGGCCCGCGTGGGTCTACCCGTGGTCGATGCTTCCCGCGGGCACGTCGCTGTGCTGCTCGATCACGGACCTGCTGGCGTTCGGACGGCTGCACCTCAACGAGGGTCGGGCCCCCGACGGCACGCAGATCGTCTCGCCCGGCAGCGTCAAGGCCATGCAGACCCCGCACATCGAGCTGCCCTACCCCGGGCTGGGGTCGATGGGACTGGGCTGGTTCCTCTACGACCGGTTCGGCACGCCGGTACCCAACCACGGGGGCGGATCGCCCGGAGGATTGGACTACCTGTACATCCTCCCGGAGCACGACCTCGCGTTTGCGTTCTACGCCAACCTCGACCCGTCCGGAGCGGCTGCACGGTTCGGTACCGAGCTGCGCGACGCGGTGTTCTCGGAGCTCGTGGGCATCGACAGCCCCCCAGCCGTGGGCTCCGGCACCGACCCGAACGTGAGCGTGGCGCCCGGATCGGTCGTGGGGCGCTACGTCCACACCGACGCGACGTGGACGGTCGAGGAGTCCGGTGATGGCCAGCTCCAGCTCGTCACCGAGGGCCGGGGGCACATCACCCCGTTCGCGCCCTACCGCTACGGCCCGTACCCGCTGCGCACTCTGACCGACGAGCTGCTGGAGCTCGCACCCGAGGGGGTCCCGGTCGGCGCGGGGACCAAGATCGTGCTGATCGACAGCGATGGCGACGGGACGGTCGACTACCTCCACAGCGGCTACCGGGCGTTCGTGCGGATGCCGTGAGCCAGGGCAGCCGCGAGGCCGGACGACGCGACGGGTGGACCCGTCGCTACCCGCCCCTGACCGGGGCCCTGGTGGCGACCCTGCTGGCCGTGTTCGTGCTGCCGTCCGCGCTCAACGTGCCGCAGTCCAACCCGACCCAGACGCTCGAGTTCGCCCCGATCCCGCCCACCGACGAAGACCAGCCGCCGCCCGCCACCGGCAACACCTCGTCGCTGGGACTGGGATCGTCCTCGACCGCACCGGGCGACGGGCTGGGCGACGGACCCGGAGCCGCCCCGGACCTGCCGCCTCCGCCGGTCCCCGAAGGCGAGGGCGCGCGCCCCGTCACCAAGCGCTGCGTGGGCAACCCGCCCCGGCAGACCGAGGACGCACTGGCACCTCCGTGCGTCGCGCACTTCGAGGGCGACAACGGCGGCGCCACCTACCAGGGCGTGGAGGGCGACGAGATCCGCGTCGTGATCTACCACGACTGCTGCATCTACAACCTCACGAGCCGTGGGGTCGAGCCCGACCCGCCAGACACCTTCTTCGACCTCTGGGAGCCGCCCGACGTCGACGAGGAGAAGGGTGGCTCGGTCGAGGCCCGCACGCTGCGGGCGTTCCAGGCGTACTTCAACGCCCGCTACCAGCTCTACGGTCGCACCGCGCACTTCACCCTGCGCTTCGCGTCCGACCCGGGGATCGACCCCTACAGCCCCGAGCAGCGCCGCGCCGACGCGCGCGACGACCTGGCACGGTTCGATCCGTTCGCGGTGATCACCTACGTCACCTCCGGCAACGAGGACGTCTACCTCGAGGAGATGGCCAGGGCCGGCGTGCTCGTGTTCGGCTCGAACCAGGGCCGCGACGAATCGTTCTACCAGCGCTACCCGGGGTTGATCTGGGGCTACCGGCCATCGCTGCAGGTGCAGACCGACCAGTTCGCGAGCTGGGTGTGCACGAAGGTCGTGCCGCACCCGGTCGTCGCCAACGGCAACGGTCAAGCGGGCCTGCCCCGCAAGCTCGGCCTCGTCTGGGCCGACATGGAGGACGAACCGTCCTTCGGCACGTTCGCGAAGGAGTCGAAGCGCAAGATCGAGGCGTGCGGAGGCACCTTCGCGGAGACACTCACCTTCTCGGAGGAAGGCTCGGCCAGCCAGAGCAACGCCGGCACCACCGACCCCGCGACGAACATGGCCGCCTTCCAGCAGGCGGGCGTGACGACGATCGTCTGGCCCGGCGGCTACGAGACGCAGCACTCCAGGGCGGGCGCGCGGATCGGGTATCTGCCCGAGTGGGTCGTGGCGGGCGACCGTGCGCACGACGGGTACGGCGCGTCCGCGTACCAGGACCAGGACGCCTGGCAGTACGCCTGGACGCTGACCAATGAGCTGCCCGGCAAGCCGGTCGGCGAGTCGGAGTGCGCCGAGGCCATGCGCGAGGGCAACCCGGCGATCGCCCGCGAAGACCTCGAGCAGACCTGCACGTTCCGCCAGTTCTACGTCGAGCTACGCCAGCTCTTCACGGGGGTTCAGGTAGCGGGTCCCCGCCTGACGCCGGCATCGATCGATCAGGGATTTCACGCGATCCCTGCCGTGCCGAGCACCGACCCGTCGGTGCCCGCCTGCTTCTACGAGCCCGGCG
>DASWKO010000228.1:0-2109 GCA_036396595.1 Nitriliruptorales bacterium
GTCGCGAGCTCCTCGGCCCAGATCGCGTTCCAGCGCTGCCGCTCCTCCTCGGTCCCGATGGCGTCGACGACGTAGCGGACAGAGCTCGCGACGTTGAGGCGGGCCAGCGGGACGTAGGTGAACAGCGGCGTGACGAACGAGTCGAACTCGTGCTTGGCGCTGACCTTGCCGTGGGGGCGCGGGAAGTTCCAGCCCCACTTGACGAGGAAGTCGCCCATCAGGACCAGGTCGTCCTTGATCTGCTGCTGGAGGTCGGGGTAGTCGGGTCCGACCAGGTCGAACGTCACGACCATCCCGAAGACCATCCCGGCGTACGTGTCGCGTGACGGGGCGGTCTCGCAGTTGTAGGTGACGCCGTCCTGCGACCACGTGATCCGGAACACGCGGTTGTCGTTGTCGCGTGTCGGGTTGTCCTCGTAGGACGTTGGCTCGTTCACACCGAGGGTGCCCAGGCCGACGGGCGTGCAGGCACGCATGAGCATGCCCTTCTCGCCCTGGAACCCGCTGGCGCCGAAATCAGCCGTGTACCGGTAGTCGGTCGGGTCGCAGGCGAGCGTCGTGGGGTCGAGCGGGTCGAGGTCGCTGTTGGGGCACTCGTTGTTGACGGTCGGTGGCACCTTGCGCTCGAACGACCAGTCCTCGGCGATCACGACCTCGCGGTGCTGCGCCTCGTAGATGATGTGCAGGCGCTCGATCGCCTCGTCGCGCTGTCGTTCCCAGAAGTCGATCAGCGCCGCACGCTCCGCGAAACGCGGGGACTCGTTGACCTTGCCCTTCCCGGACGCGTTGCCGGGCGCGGCGGGCCCGAGCCCCTCCAGGTGCTTGTTGGCCACGGCGTACCGCATGGCCTGCGACGCGGCGTAGACACCGGTCCACTCGCCGCTGTCGCCCCACGACCAGGTGTGGGTCACCTCGCCGGGGATCCGCTCTCCGGTGCGGAACGAGACCTCGACGACGTGCCCGCCGTGCAGGTGGTCCTCGATCTTCTTCTCGAGGTCGACCATCGCGGCGGTGTCGGCGGCCGTCGTGAGCGGCCCCTGGATCGGGTCGACGGACCCCGGCTGCCCCGGGTCGAACGCGGCGGGCGCCGGAATCGTGCCGGCGGCGGGCGCGAGCGGGTCGCCGACCGCGGGTCCGGCCGCAACGGCGGCCGGCGCCCCGGCGCCAGCGTGGCCGGCCGATGACCAGGGCGTGCCCGACGACGGAGCGGCAACGGACTGGGCAACGAGACCGGTCGCGACGACCGCGGTCGCCAACAGCGTCCAGGTCTTGCTCATCGGTCCGGCCAGCGCGCGGTGCCCTTCCCGGTTCGTGTCCGCCCCTCCGCCTCTGTACCTCGGCCTAAATGTACATGACTAATACAAACTCGGCCACCTGCGGGCGGCTTCGCACCGTCCGCGCGCGTGTACCGCACGCTCCGGGGGATCACCGGTCGTGGCTGTGCGAGCCGCGGTGCTCGCCGTCGGAGCGGGCCACCGTCCGCCGGGCGCCGCGAGTTCCTCGAGCGCCAGCACGATGCGTGACGGTGGCGAGCTGCCCGTGGCAGCAGACGACTGCGGATCGTCGGTGCGCGCTGCCACCGATCGAATGACATGCGGTTCAGCGGAAGCGCGGGCCGGGCCACGCCGGTAGCGGGTGCAGGTCGGGGACGTCGACCTCGCTGTGGTAGCGCAGCATCCAGTACGTGACGAGGAAGTCGATGCTGGGGCCGCGCCAGGCCGTACCGTGGTCGCCGTCGATGATCGTCGGGTCCTTCTGCCACAGGAAGTCGGCGTAGCGGCGCACGCCGACGGGCAGCGGGTCCTTGGCCCGCAGGCGGTCCTCGAACCCGGGCTGGAACGGCGTGACGACCTCCTCGCTGGTGGGCAGCGGCTGGACCAGGTCGACCCGGTCGCGGGGCACACACTCCAGCGGCCGCTGCCCGACCGGGGCGCCCTCGCCTGGGTCCTCGGTGATGCCGCAGCGCCCCGTGTGCACGAACGGGACGGTGCCGGCGCGGGCCGCCTGCTCGTGGAAGGCGTAGTAGTCGAGCCACTCGCGGTGCAGCGCGACCGCCTCGTCGAGCCGCTGCGGCTCGCCGGTCAGCCCGTAGGTGATGGCCTCGAAGAA
>DASWKO010000229.1:0-7689 GCA_036396595.1 Nitriliruptorales bacterium
GGGCTGGATTCCGTCGAGGCCACGACCACGCACCTGCGGCACCTGGGAACCGTCGCTGGCGGCGGGCGCGGACCGGCCGCGGGTCTGGCCACCGACGGCGAGGTCCCCGGGTCCTACATGCACCCGGTGGACCGTCAGGACGAGGCCTGCATCACCATCGACGATGCCTCGACGCGCGACGTCGACGACGCGATCGTCGCCCACTGGGACCACGAGGCCGGATCGGCCGTCGAGGTCGCCGTCCACATCGCCGATGTCGCCGCCTACATCGGTATCGACTCCCCCGCGGACCACTACGCCCGGACCGTGGCGACCTCCACGTACTTCGCGGTCGGGCCCAACGCCCCGATGCTCGACCCGGCGCTGTCCGAGAGCACCCTCTCGCTGCTGCCGAACGAGGAGCGCTGGGCGATCTCGGTCCGGTTCCAGGTCCAGCCCGACGGGACGGTGTCGGACGTGTCGGTCGAGCATGTCGCGGTCCAGTCGCGCGCGAAGCTGACCTACTCGGCACTGGACCAGTGGCTCGACGGGGACGCGACCGACCTGTACGAGCTGGCCGGCAACGCCGGGGAGACCGCCGAGGACCTGCTGATCAACGCCGTCGAGGCCGCGTACCGGCTGGGTGTCGAGCGCGAGTCGCGTGACACCTTCGAGGAGCTGTTCGACGACGCCGAGCTGCTCCCCGCGGTGGTCGACGGGAAGCTGACCACGATCGACGCCGAGCCGCACGCCCGTGCCTACCGCCTCATCGAGCGGCTGATGGTCGCCGCCAACGAGGCGGTCGCCGGCTGGCTGGTCGAGCGCGAGGTGCCCGCGCTGTATCGCGCCCACGTGGGGCTGGACCCGGAGCGCGCCGGTCGCCTGCGCGCGGCGGTGGAGCTGGCCGGGGCGAAGGTCGAGGCGCTGGACGACCCGCAGGCAGAGGTCGACGACGTCATGGGCCAGCTCCTGCGCGAGATCGAACGGCTGGAGTCCGAGGGGCGCACCGACGCGCGCAACCTGCTCGTCGCCACGGCGACCGGCTCGACCGCCCGCGCGACGTACGACCCGGACCCGATGCACCACCGCGGTCTGGCCGCCGGGGCGTACTGCCACTTCACCTCCCCGATCCGCCGCTACGCGGACCTGGTCGTGCACCGCCAGATCCGCGCGACCCTGGCCGGCGAGGAGGTGCTGCACCACGTCGAGGATCTGGCCTCGCTGGCCCGCTGGCTCGACGCTCGAGCGGGCGCGGCCAAGCACCTGCAGGCCCGCGAACGCGGCGACCTCTGGGCGATCCTGATCGATCGTGGCTTGCTCCGGCAACCCGAGGACGCGGTCGTCACGGGCGTGACGAACAACGGGTTGAGGATCCGCCTGCCGCGGCTCGGCCTCAACGGGTTCCTGACCGCCGAGAAGGCGCTCGGCCTGAGCGGACGTGAGCGTGGCTCGCTGAAGGTGGACGAGCACGGGTTGACCACCACGTCCGGGCCGTGGCGGGTCGGCTCGCGCATCAAGGTCCGCGCGACCAGTCTCGACGAGACCGGCCGCCCCGTGTTCCACCTCGTGGACCCTCCCAAGCCGCCCGCCCCGCAGCCCGAGGCGGGAGCACAGACCGCCTGACGTCTGCGGCGGGCCGATCGGACATGGCCGCGCGGTCGCCGCTCGGCCGCAGGTCGCGGGAGGTCGGACGTACCTGACCGTGCTCGCCGGCACGGCAGCCGGCGGCCAAGGGCGTCGAGGTGGCCGAGGCCTACGAGGTCGGTGGCGCCAGCTTCGAGCGGCCGGGCGTGACCGGCGAGGGAGTCCACGTCGCGGTCGTGGACACCGGCATCTTCATCGGCCACCCCGGCTTCGGCGACCGGGTGACCCGGGGCCTGAACTTCGAGTTCACCGAGCTCCAGCAGAACGGTCCGATCACGGCCGAGCAGTGGGACAGCTACGCCGAGTCCACCGGTGACTCCGCCTTCAACGACGAGATCGGCCACGGCACGCACGTCGCCGGCATCATCGGCGGCAGCGGGGACGGGGCGCACGTGACCTACGACGAGCTGGCCGGCATCGCACCCGGCGTGACGTTCACCGCGATGCGCATCGGCGCCCCGCACAACGGCGTGGTCGAGGACGTCGGGTTCGAGGAGAACGTCATCGCGGCCTACGACTACATGGTGCGCCACGCCGACCTCGGCTTCGACGTCGCGAACAACTCGATCGGGTTGCTGCCCACCGAGCCGAGCTGCTCGCTGCTCGGGCTCGGTCCCATCTTCGGCGCCGAGGGCTGCTTCGGGCTCGGTGAGCCCACCGACTTCGACGCCGCGAGGGCGGTCGTGCAGGCGGCCTACGACGCCGGCACCAGCGTCGTGTTCTCGTCGGGCAACGACGGCCCGGAGTTCGGCACCATCGGCGAGGGACCCGAAGGCCTGCCCGACGTCATCACGGTCGGCGCCTCGTGCAAGCCGTCGGCGACGCTCAGCGGCTGCACCGAGGACGGTGCCCTCGTCGGCTCGTTCTCGAGCCGAGGCAACGAGGACGGCTCGGGCCCCCAGGTCGACGTCATCGCCCCGGGCGTGCAGATCCTCTCGGCAACGTCACCGTCCATCCTCGTCCCCCTGACCAACTGCGAGGACACGGTCGAGCCGGGCTACCACTGCCTCAGCGGCACCTCGATGGCCGCCCCCCACGTCGCCGGCGTCGCCGCGCTCCTGATCGAGGCGAACCCGGAGATCACGCCGAAGCAGATCCACGACTGCATCGCCGGCACGGCCGTCGACCAGCTCACGACGGGGTTCGACCCGACGACCGGCCATGGGCTGGTGGACACCCGCGCAGCGCTGCACTGCTCCCACCAGCTCACCGCGGCGGGCGTCGACGAGCCCGCACCCGAGACCGAGCCGACCTCGCTGCCCGCGACCGGCGGCGGGCTGGCCCTGTTCGGCCTGCTGAGCCTCGCCGGCGCGGCTGCGTTCCGGCGAAGCTGACGACCCCGCCGGTCATGTAGCTGCTGTGGTCGCTGGCCAGGAGCACGATCAGGTTGGCGACCTCCCAGGTCTCGGCGCCGCGCCCGAACGCCTCGGCTGCCTCCATGGTTCGGCTATCCTCCACCGCAGTCGATGCTCGCATCGCGACCTGTTCCACGGCAGGGCCGGCCGCTCGAGCGAGGCTGCGGACGGCCGCCTGAGCGGGGAGGCGCGAGGGGATCGCGTGCAGGACATCACCGGCGGCGTCGACCTCACACCGTACGTCCCGCGCCTGACTCAGGCAGGCGATGACGGGTCCGGGCCAGGGGCAGGACACCGCCCCTTCACGGGCGCGCTGCTCTTCGCCGACATCTCGGGGTTCACCGCCCTGTCCGAGCGCCTGGCTGGCCTCGGGCGGGTCGGTGCCGAAGAGATCACCACGCTGCTCCAGCACGTGTTCACCCGGCTGCTCGCGGTCGCCTACGAGAACGACGCGAGCCTGCTGAAGTTCGGCGGGGATGCCCTGCTGCTGGCGTTCACCGGCTCCGAGCACGCGCCGCGCGCCGCGCACGCGGCCGACGGGATGCGCCGGAAGCTCGCGGGTCTCGGCGAGTTGGCAACGCGGGTGGGTCCGGTCCGTCTGGGCATGACCGCCGGGGTGCACAGCGGCGTGTTCGACCTGTTCCTCGTCGGCACCACGCACGGCGAGCTGCTGATCACCGGACCGGCGGCGACGGAACTCGTCGCGGTCGAGGAGGCCGCCGGCCCCGGCGAGGTCGTGATCTCCGCCGAGGTCGCGTCGCACCTGGACCCCGGCGTGGTCGGCAGCAGCCGCGGCGGGGCATTCCTGTTGACCCGCGCGCCACGCCCGGTGCCGACGCCGGTCGACGGCTTCGGCTCGGGGGGAACCGGGGACGTCAGCCACTTGGTGCCGACCGCGATCCGCCGGTACCTCCAGGCCGGCGGGCACGGGTCCGAGCACCGCCGGGCCGCGGTCGCCTTCGTCTCGTTCACCGGCACCGACGCGTACCTCGAACGGGTGGGCCCGCATGCGTGCGCGGACGCGCTGGACGCGCTCGTGAGCCACGCCACGGAGGCGTGTGACGCGTACGACGTGACCTTCCTCGGCTCGGACATCGCCGGGGACGGGGGCAAGCTGATCCTGGTGGCGGGTGCCCCGGTGGGACACGATGACGACAACGAGCGCCTCCTGCGGGTCTGCCGCGCCATCGTCACGCTCACGTCACCGTTCGAGCTGCGGATCGGGGTCAACTCCGGGTCCCTGTTCGCGGGGATCGTGGGACCTGCCTACCGGCTGACCTACACGGTCATGGGCGACACCGTGAACCTGGCAGCCCGCCTCGCCTCCGCAGCAGCTCCTGGTGAGATCCTGGCGACCGCGTCGACGCTCGAGCGGACACCTTCGCGGTTCAGCGTGCGCGAGGTCCCTGCCTTCCACGTGAAGGGCAAGGCCGAACCCATCGACGCCGTCGCGGTCGGTGACCCCAGGGGCCAGGGCATTGAACGGTCGCACCGGCTGCCCTTCATCGGGCGGGAGGAGGAGCTGTCGCAACTGGAGCGACAGCTCGGTGCGACCGACGACGGCGGCCGCGCCGTCGAGATCGTGGGGCCCCCCGGCATCGGCAAGTCACGGCTGCTCAGCGAATTGCGCGACCGCCATCCCGAGCGCCGGCTGTGGTACGGAAGCTGCAGCAGCTACGAGTCCGGCACGCCCTACTACGCGTTCAGCGGTCTCCTGCGCTTCCTGCTCGGACTCGCCGACGACGCCGGACCCGACGACCTGCACGCGCGCCTGACCGCGATCGCGCCGGACCTGCTGCCCTGGGCATCCCTCATCGGCACCGTCGTCGACATCGAGCTGTCACCCGGCCCCGACGTCGCGATCCTGGACCCCGAGTTCCGACCCCACCGCCTGCGCGAGGTGGTCGGGCAGCTCTTGACGCACGTGCTCCCCGAAGCCTCCATCCTCCGGATCGAGGACGTGCACTGGATCGACGACGCGTCACGAGCGCTGGTGGAGCACCTCGCCCGGGTCGTCCTGCCCGCCACCCGGTGGTTGCTCGTGCTCACCTCGCGAGAGGCGGCGTTCGCCGACGTGGTGGACGAGACCCTGACGCTGCACCCGCTCGATGACGACGACGTCGAGCGGTTCGCCCACACGGCCGCCGCGAGCGGGCACGCCGGCCTGGAGATGGCCGGCGAGATCGCGCGCCGAGCCGGCGGCAACCCCCTGTACCTCCAGGAGCTGCTCGCCTTCGCTCACGACACCGACGAGCTGCCGGACGCGGTGGAGCGCACGATCGCGGCCAGGATCGACCAGCTCGCCCCGTCGCGCCGCGACCTGCTACGGCAAGCGGCGGTGCTCGGTGACCGGTTCGATCTGTCGCTGCTGCGATCGGTGACGGGCGCAGCGGTCGGTGACGACGACCTGGACGCCCTCGAGGCCTTCGTCCGGCGTGATGCGAGCGGCCGGTACGCGTTCGACCACGACCTGTACCGCGAGGCCGCCTACGCCGGGCTGCCGTTCGCTCTACGACGTGAGCTGCACGACCGTGCCGCTCGCGTCATCGAGACCCGGCACCTGGGTCGCACCGACGATGTCGCCGAGCTGCTCGCGCTGCACTACCACCGTGCCGACCGCCACGAGAAGGCCTGGGAGTACAACCGCACCGCGGCGAAGCGTGCGAGGGACCGCTACGCGCTGGGGGACGCGGTGCGCTTCCTGCGCTGGGCACTGGCGTCCGGCGCACGGACCGCGGACGTGGAAACCGACGTGGTCGTCGACGTGTGCGTCCAGCTCGGCGACCTGCTCGAACGGCTCGGCAACTACCACGCAGCCGACGACGCATACCGGCGCGCGCGCCGGCTGGCGCACGACGACCGGTTGCCCGAGCTGTGGTACCGCTCCGGGATCGTGCGTGAGCGGCAGGGCCGCTACACCCAGGCGCTGCGCTGGTACGGACGAGCGCATCGGAGCCTGGACGACCGCCCGTCCGCGGATCGCGGCCTGTGGTTGCGGGTCCGACTGCGCGCCATCGAGGTCCGCATCCGCCAGGGCCGCGAGACCCAGGCGCGCCGGGCCGTCCAACGCCTGCTGCCCGAGATCGAGCGCCACGGCGACGCCGAACTCACCGCGCGCGCCCACTTCGTGGCCGGGTGGGCCTACCGGTACGGCACCGAGGCCGACGTCCACCGGCTGCGAGCGCTGGTCCTGTACGAGCAGCTCGGCGACGTCGACGGACAGGGCCTGATCCAGACCGAGCTCGGCATCAGCGCCTACTACGGAGGCCGGTGGACCAGCGCCGTCGATCACTACACCCGCGCGGCGGAGCTGCACGAGCGCGTCGGCGACACGGTCTCGTCCGCCGTCGCCCGGTCCAACATCGGCGAGATCCTCAGCGACCAGGGCCGGTTCGACGAGGCCGAGAAGGCGCTGCAACGGGCGTCCAGCGTGTTCGATGCCGCGGGGTACGCGATCGCGTCGGGCTTCGCGCTGGTCAACCTCGGCCGCCTCGCCACCCGCCGGGGGCGGCACGACCACGCCGAGGGGCTGCTCCGTGACGCGCTCACCAGCTTCGAGCGCATCGACGCCCACGAGTACCAGGTCGAGACGCAGCTCCGCGTGGCCGAGCTCGCGGTGTTCCGGGGGGAGCCCGAGCACGCGCTCGAGGTGCTGACGTCGGTCACATCCGAGGTGTCGGCCGGGTCGCCCGCCGACAGCTTCGCGCAGCGGCTGATCGGCGTCGCCCGGTCGCTGCTCGGTGACGTGGACGGGGCTCGGGCCGCACTGGATGCCGCGAGGCGCGCCGCGGACGCGAGCCGGGCGACCTACGAGCGCGCCCTGGCCGACGTGGCGCTCGGGTGGGCGCTCGACGAGCCCGCGCAGCGCGAGCTGGGCGCGTCGACGCTGACCCAGCTCGGCGTGGTCGTCGCGCCGATGGACCTGGTGATCGGCAGGGCTACTTCTTCTTGACGAACGCCAGCCAGGCGTGGTGGACCGACCCGTCGTCCAGCTCGAGATCGAACCGCGCGCAGGTGCCAGCGGCCAGCGACGCCGCCTCGTACTGCATCCGGCGGCTCAGGATCTGGATGCCGAGACCGTCTGCCGACTGCGCGGCCACCCGCGCCCCGATGGGGTCGGCACCGGCGGGGGTCGCGGCGCAGGTGACCGGCTGCCACCACAACCCGGTGACGACCGAGGTGTCCACGATCAACTCGCCCGCGCGGTACAGCCGCCACTTGAACGGCACCGAGTCCTGCGACGACACGTCCCACTCGTTCCAGACGCCGTTGACGAGCGGTGAGTAGAACCCGTCGAACTCGATCGGCGGCGCGAACCGCGTGTAGGTGTGGGTGACCTCGGCGCGGTTGCCCGCCCCGTCGGTGGCCACCACGCTGAACGTCTGGTCGGGCCCCACGACCCGGGGCAGCGTGGTCCCCGAGTCCACGTCGCCCACGCACCCGCCGAACCCGGAGGGGCCGAACGCGGAGCAGTCGTAGTCGGCCACGACCGTGGCGTCGTACGGGTAGCCCGCACCGTCCTCGGGCGAGCGCAGGTCGATGGTCGGCGCGGTGAGGTCGATGGCGATGACGAGGTCGTCCACGCGCGACCCATCCGGGGCGACGATGTCGATCCGGTGCACCCCCTCGGTGTCCACCACCAGCGTGTTGCCGGCGAGCGCCTCGAACGGGTCGTTGGCTTCGCGCCACTCGTAGTGGCCCTCCGCCAGCG
>DASWKO010000230.1:0-8189 GCA_036396595.1 Nitriliruptorales bacterium
TCCGGTGTTGCGGCCATTGGCTCTGGGCGTTGCCGTGCTGGCCATTGCGGTCATCGGGGCGACCATCGCAGCCACACGCCAGACCGATCGAGCACGATGACGGACACCACCCCACAGCCGACCGTTCGCACGGACACCTCAGCAGCAGCGGCCGTCGTCTGGGCGTTGCGCTCTCCGACGAGCGCAGCCGGTAGCAGCATCGGCGTCCGAGAGGCGCCGTGCCGACCCGATGTCGGCGGGCGCGTGGCCGCAACTAGCTCGGGCGCCGGGAACCCGAACCCTCTGAGTCATGCAGTACCCAAGAGCATCGCCGGGCCAGGGCTTCGCGTGCGGAGCCAACCGGACCGACCACCACCTGCGCGACGTGTGGTGGGACCGCGACCTGCCGGCACCCGACACGGCCGATCTCGACCTCGTGCAGGAAGGCGACGTCGACGAGGCAGGACGGCTGCTGGAGCTGCGGGCAGGGATCGAGATCGGGCACATCTTCCAGCTCGGAACGCGCTATAGCGATGCGCTCGACGTCGGGGTCCTCGACGAGCACGGCCACCGACGTCCGGTGTGGATGGGCTCGTACGGCACCGGGATCCCTCGTGCCGCGGCCGCGATCATCGAGCAGCACCACGATGAGCACGGCATCCTGTGGCCGAAGACGGTCGCTCCTTACGACGTGGTCATCGTGCAGATCGACGTGCACGACACGCCGCAGACTGGCATGGCCGAGCAGGCCTACGACGAGCTCGGTGAAGCCGGGCTCCAGGTGGCCTGGGACGACCGCGACGTACGTGCCGGGGTCAAGTTCCAACGACACCGACCTGATCGGTGTGCCCCGACGGGTCGTCGTCGGACGCGACGCCGACGCCGGCAAGGTCGAGCTTTCGGACCGACGGCACCGGGAGGCGCACGCACTCATGCTTCAGGACGCGCTCGACACGCTGGTCAACGACACGGACAGCTGAGATAGGCACACGAACGTGCCGACGACCTGAGGGGAGGCTGGATGTACGGGTCGCCGGCCGGATGCGGTAACCCGCCATGGATCGTCTCGACCGACGACACTTCCCGTCGCAGCCTTCAACCTATGGAGGACAGCGAGTTGGACATCCAGGTGATCGATGATGAGCAGGTACTCGAGACCTGCACGCACGTCTTCGTGGAGGCGTTCGCTGCCGAGCCCTGGAACGAGGTGTGGCCAGCGGACACGGTGCGCGCCCGGCTGGGCGAAGTGCTGGCCGTGCCTCGCAGCGTCGGCCTGACCGCGGTGCACGACGGTCAGTGCGTGGGCTTCCTTGTCGGCTATCTCGAGAGCTTCCACCCGGTCGACCGGTTCCAGTTGGCGGAGATGGCAGTGCGACCTGACCGCCAAGGACACGGAGTCGGCACCGGCCTGGTACGCGAACTGTTGGATCGTCTTGCGATGGCTGGCGTGGGCGAGGTCTACCTCATCACATCACGCGGAGAGTCTCCCGAGGCGTTCTGGAACGATCGCTCGTTCGTGAGCAGCCGAGGCAGGGTGGTGATGGTTGCACTCGCTGAACGCGCCACGTGATCGGGGCGATGGCCGATGGCTGACGACCTCCTGACCACGGCTAGTGTGGTCACGAGGGATGGCAGGGACGATGCAGACCACCACTGAAGCGGTCGCGCGGGGACGTGATGCGTACGCCCGCCAGGACTGGACCCAGGCGTACGAGGCGCTCGCGGAAGCCGACGGGGCGGGCGGCCTCGGTCCCGAGGACCTGCGGCGGCTGGCGAGCGCCGCGACCCTCAACGGCCGTGAGGAAGCAGCGTTCGACGCCTGGGAGCGCGCGCACCGGGCCTTCCTCGATGCCGACCAACCCCGCGCCGCGGTCAGGTGCGCCTTCTGGCTCGGCATGCAGATGATGCGCTTCGGGCAGCACGCCCCGGGCGGGGCGTGGCTCGGGCGGGCACAGCGTGTGCTGGACGAATCGGGGCTCGAGTGCGTCGAGCAGGGCTACCTGCTGACGCCCCGATCGCTGCAGCAGCTCCACGCCGGCGACGCGCACGGGGCGCTGGAGGGCTTCGAGCGGATGACCGCGATCGCGGACGGCTTCGGCGATCCCGACCTGTCCGCCTTGGGGCGGCTGGGCCAGGGTCAGGCGCTGGTCGCGCTCGGGCGTCCCGACGAGGCGGTCGTGCCGCTGGACGAGGCGATGATCGGGGTCACCTCGGGGGACGTCTCGCCGATCGCAGCCGGGATCGTGTACTGCGGCGTCATCATCTCGTGCCAGGAGATGTTCGACTGGCGCCGCGCGCAGGAGTGGACCACCGCGTTGATCCGGTGGTGCAAGCGGCAACAGGGGCTGCAGCCGTACCGCGGTCAGTGCCTCATCCACCGCTCCCAGATCAGTCAGCTCCGCGGCGACTGGCAGCAGGCCATGGCCGAGGTCGAGGAGGCGTGTTCGCACCTGGCCCGGCCGCCGATCGACCCGGTCATGGGCATGGCCCGCTACCAGCAGGCCGAGCTGCTGCGGCTCCGGGGCGACCTCGCAGGCGCGGAGGAGGGCTACCGCCAGAGCGGCGAGTGGGGCCACCCGGTCCAGCCCGGGCTCGCCCTGCTCCGGCTGGCACAGGGCCGTATCGCGGACGCGCACGCAGCGGTCCGCAGCGCGGCCGCGGAGGTCGATGACGATGCGGTGCGCCGGCCGCTCGTGCTGTACGCGCTCGTCGAGATCGCGCTGGCGGCTGGTGAGGTCGACGCGGCCGGCAGCGCCGTCGAGGAGCTCGCGCAGCTCGCCACCGAGCGCGACGCCCCGTACCTCCACGCCGTCGCCGCCTCGGCGCGCGGGGCGGTGCTCCTGGCAGAGGGGGACGCGAGCGGGGCGCTGGAGGCGCTGCGCCCCGGGTGGCGGGCGTGGCAGCAGGTCGACGCCCCGTACGAGGCCGCGCGGGTCCGCGTGCTGATCGCCCGGGCGTACCTCGAGCTGGGCGACCCCGAGACGGCCCGGGTCGAACTGGCCGCGGCGCGGGCGACGTTCGAGCAGCTCGGGGCCGAACCGGACTTCGAACGGCTCGCGGAGCTGGCCGGCGTCGCCGACGGAAGCGACCGGCCCTCCGAGGCACCGGGCGGGCTGACCCCGCGCGAGGTCGAGGTGCTGCGCCTGCTGGCGACCGGGGCGACCAACCGTGAGATCGCCGACGCGCTGGTGATCAGCGAGAAGACGGTCGCACGCCACCTCAGCAACACCTACACCAAGCTCGGCCTGTCGACCCGTGCCGCCGCGACCGCGTGGGCCTACGAGCACGGGGTCGTGTAGCGGTCTACACAGGATGACCCACATCGGCGGGTCGCTCGGATGTGGGTGGTTCGCCCGAAGCGGGAACGGGGTGCGCCGTGCCACGGTGGGGCACACCGACCGAGGGGAACCACCGTGACCATCGACCGCGAAGCACACCCGGCACACGAGCACATCGAGACCGTGATCATCGGGGCCGGACAAGCCGGCCTCGCGGTGGCCCAGCAACTGACCGAACGTGGCCGCCCGTGCGTCGTCCTGGACGCCAACGCCCGCGTGGGCGACAACTGGCGCCGCCACTACGACTCGCTGGTGCTGTACAACCCGGCGAAGCTGTGCAGCCTGCCCGGGCTGGTGTTCCCGGGCGATCCCGACCGCTACCCGACCCGCGACGAGGTGGGCGACTACCTCGAGGACTACGCGGCCACGCTGCACCTGCCGGTGCGCCCGCGGACGTGGGTCCGCGCCGTGCGCCCCGTCGGCGACCGCTACCTCGTGTCGTGCGAGGAGCGCGAGATCCTGGCCGACAACGTCGTGGTCGCCACCGGCACGTTCGGGCGCGCGTACACGCCCGCGTTCGCGTCCGAGCTCGACCCGAGCATCGTCCAGCTCCACTCGAGCGAGTACCGCAACCCGTCGCAGCTCCAGCCTGGGCCGGTGCTGGTCGTCGGGGCGGCGCACTCCGGTGCCGACATCGCGATGGAGCTGGCGGGGCGGCACACGACCGTGCTCGCGGGGCGTGACACCGGCCAGGTGCCGTTCGACCTCGGCAGCCGCCGGATGCGCGTGCTGTGGCCCGTGCTGTCGTTCGTCGCGCGGCGGGTGCTGACGCTCAAGACGCCGGTCGGACGCAAGGTGCACGACGAGATCCGCGCGCACGGCGGGCCGCTGATCCGCTACAAGACCGCCGACCTGGTCGAGGCCGGGGTCGAGCGGGTCGAGGACCGTGTCACCGGGGTCCGCGACGGTCGCCCCGTGCTGGGGGGTGAGCGCCTGCTCGAGGCCGCCAACGTGGTGTGGTGCACCGGGTTCCGGCAGGACTTCGGGTGGATCGACCTGCCGATCGTGGGCGAGGACGGCTGGCCGCGCGAGCAGCGGGGCGTGGTCACCGACGCCCCGGGCCTGTACTTCGCGGGCCTGGCGTTCCAGTACTCGTTCGGGTCGATGCTATTGGTGGGCGTCGGCCAGGACGCGGCGTACCTCGCGAAGCACATCGACGCACGGACCCCGGTCCGAGAGCGGGCCGTGGCCCGGGCGGCCGCGTAGGGGGGCGCGGCCGCAGGTGCGGCCGACCGCGATCTACGACTCGACACCTCGTCCTGGCCGTTCCAGTCCGAAGCCGCCTTCGAAGTCAAGTGATCAGGTCTACGTGTGCCTGTGGTCCACGCCGGTGGACAGCCCGGGCACATCCACTGGGTCGTGCAACCGGTCCCCGCCCAGCGGGTGACGGATCTCGGTGCGTACGGCCCCGCTCTGCAGATGGCCATGTTCGAAGCGAACGCCTTGCCACCCGTGCCTGATGTCGAACGAACGAGTGGCGGCCGAGGCTCGCGCGCTGTTCGAAGCCGCGATGCCCGGCGGGTGAGGCCCCCGTGTCGGGACGCGAGACGTCGCTGCTGCGACTCGACTCGATCCGCGACGCCTGCTTCCTGCCCCGAACACCCACCCGGCTCACCCCGTAGGGCACCGGAGTGTGGTCGCGCCGCGCAGTCAGATCTCGACCTCGAAACCGAGGTCGACGTCGGCAGCCGTGGGACCTCCAGGTGCGGACCAGCAGGAGCGCGGTGACTGCAGAACCACGACGGTGACGTCGTCTGGGGCAAGTCTCGTGGCGCCACCCACGGCCCCTTGGAGCCGTTCGATGAGTCGCGCGATCGTCTCCCGGCTCCGGCCGCTGAACATCGTCACCGTGGCCAGGGCGTAGGAGGATCGACCGCCCGGTGCGATGGCGGAGTCAGGATCGATGTCCGTGATGAGCACCGTCGGATCGTCATCGGGGACCCGGAGGACCTCGACCAGACTCCGGTGCACGTCGGTGAGCAACTGCGCCCGTTCCTGATCCTCCAGACCACCGAGGACACGCAACTCCAACACTGCCATCCGAGGTCCCTTCATCACCAGGCGGTCGCGTGCACCGTAGAGTGCCAGCCGAGCTCGAGGCCCAGGAGGGAGTTGCGCACCGGTCGCGCCCAGCGAGGAGCACGGCGCCCTCGCCCAGTAGGTTCGTCGCACGGACCGACGCTGATCGATCCCCGGACGGTTCATCGCGGGAACTCCGCACTGGCCCGCTGCGCCAGCGAGCGCGTGGTCATGGTCGGGGACAACCCGGTCGCCGACGTGCAGGGTGCTCAGAGCCTGGGACTGGTGGCCGTCGTGGTGCGCCGCGCAGAGACGAGGAGGAGGCCGGCCGTGACGATCGAGGCGCTCAGCCGGGTCCTGGCCGAGGCCGAGCGCGCCGTCGCCTTCACCGGCGCAGGGATCTCCACCGAGTCGGGGATCCCCGACTTCCGCTCCCCAGGTGGCGTGTGGACGCGTTACGACCCGCGCGACTTCACCTTCGACCGCTACGTCGAGTCCGCTGAGGTACGTCGCCGCTCGTGGGCGATGCGCCGGGAGTTCTTCGCCGCGCAGACGCAGCCGAACGCCGCCCACCGGGCCCTCGCGGAACTCGAGGACGATGGCCGGCTCGTGGCCGTCATCACCCAGAACATCGACGGGCTCCACCAGGCGGCCGGCTCCGAGACGGTGATCGAGATCCACGGGACCGCCCGCGAGGTCATGTGCATCGGCGACCGGCCCCGCGGCGGCGTCCCGGCCGGCTGCGGGTTCCGGGCGCCGACCTCCTGGGCGTTCGAGCGCGTCGACGCCGGGGACGACGACCCCGGCTGCCCCACGTGCGGCGGCATCGTCAAGTCCGCCACCGTCAGCTTCGGCCAGTCGCTGTTCCCCGAGGCGATCGACGCGGCCACGCGACTCACGACCTCGGCGGACGTGTTCCTGGCGATCGGCTCGTCGCTGCAGGTCTACCCTGCAGCCGGGCTGCCGCAGGCCGCCAAGGACACCGGCGCTGTCCTGGCGATCGTCAACGACGAGGCGACCCCGCTCGATCCGATCGCCGACGTGATCGTCCGGGGCCGCGCCGGCGAGGTCCTGCCCAAAGCCGTCCAGGAGAGCCGCAACGCCTGGACCTGCCAGCACGGACCGCCGACCGCCCTGCCCCGCACGACGCGGGAACCGCGGGAACCTCGAGGGCGCCGCTAGCGTCCTACGGTCCGACGAGGGGGCGCGGATGCGCACGACGGTGGCGGTGTTGGCGACGCTCGGGATCCTCGCGGCCGCGTGCGGCCGGGGCGCCGCGCCGATGCCCGAGGCAGCCGCTCCTGCAGACGACGTTCGCCGCTGCGAGGATCTCGCCCAGATCGAGCTTCCCAGCGAGCACCTGTCCGACGAACCCATCTACGTGGGCAACGAGCAGCCGATCGCCGAGCTGTCCGAGTGGGCGGCGTCCAAGCCGGGCTTCGAACAGGCCTGGATCGACCGTGATCACCTGGGGTGGGTGGTGCTCGCCTTCAGTCAGGACGCCGACGCCCGCCAGACCGAGCTGCGCGAACGGTTCCCCGACGTCGGGGCGGTGGTGGTGGCTGTCGACTGGACGATGGCCGAGCTGCGCGCGCTCCAGGAGAGGGTGATCGACGAGATCGACTCCGTGTCGTCGGTCGGAGCGGACGTGACCAAGGGCGTGGTCAGCATCAACGTCGGCCCGCTGACCGAGGAGCGACTCGACGAGGTCGCCGAGCACTTCGGTGGGGAGCGGGTCTGCGTCGAGGGGTTCGACCCGGCGACCCTGCCCGCACAGGGCCCCCAGCCGCAGACCGGGGAGGGTTGGCGGCTGCTCGCCGATCAGACCGTGGGCGAGCCCTACCGGACCTGGATCGCGGCGGACCCCGACGGCTACGCGAGGCTGTGGTCCGACATCGGTCTGGCCGGGGAGCTTCCCGCCGTCGACTTCGACACGGAGGTCGTCATCTGGTTCGGGGCCGTCTACAGCGGCAGCTGTCCCGAGATCCGGATGGACGACGTCGTGGTCGACCACGACCGTGACCTGGTGCACGCCGAGATCGTTCACCTCGAGGGCCCCGGGGTCTGCACCTCCGACGCGAACCCGCGGGCCTACGTCGTGGCGGTCGAGCGGTCGGTGCTGCCCGCTGGTCCCTTCGCCATCCAGCTCCACTCCCAAGAGCCCCCGTACGGCGCCCCGGAAGAGCGCACCCTGGTGGAGGCGGACCTGACCCGTCCCGGCGCCACCCTGTCTTCCGATCAGGTCGGACCAGACCCCGGGCTCGCCGAACCCCCGCCCCGCGTCCTCGGCCCGGGTGACCGCGTCGAGCCCGGCTTCCCGGCCGACTACCGGTTCTACCTCCACTGCGGCCCCGAGTGGCTGGGCCCGCTGAACGACGTGATGTGGCGCAGCGACGTGACCGCGACGCCACCCGCATGGCGCGACGCCTCCGACGAGAACCAGGAGCTGATCGTGGAGGTGTTCCTGGAGACCGAACCGGCCAGGCTCACCGCAACCGCGAACGGGCACCAGATCGTTTACGACCCGACCGCCGACGAACCACCCGGCTGCGACTGAGCCGCGCCCACCCGCTCGGAGGTCGAGCGCGATCGCGACCGGGTCGAACCCCCGACTGAGCTGGGAGACCACAGAGGTGTCCGGTGATGGTGTAGCAACCGTGCATGGAGCCTCTCCCGTCCCGGCGGGCCAGACCACCATGACAACCGCCATGAGGGGATGCAAACGCGGGACGTCGGAACCACAGCGGCACCGCCGAGAGGTGGCCGACGGAGGACGCCCCGGTGCGCCATGGGGACGTGCCCATCGCCGAGGAAGGACCATCATGTTCATGGACAAGGTCACCATCTCGCGAG
>DASWKO010000231.1:0-2537 GCA_036396595.1 Nitriliruptorales bacterium
CTGCCGCGTACAAGTACGGGCAGGTCGCGTTCCTCGACGCCTTCCTGAACGCGCGCGACTTCAGCGAGCTGGTGACCACCGGCTACTACGTGAGCTCGGTACTCGATCAGGATCGCCGCATCGTCGGCACCATCGACGACCTGGTGACCCAGGTGTCGGCCGAGCAACGTGCGGCCGCCGGGCTGCGCACGCAGGCGCGCGACCAGGAGGGTGCTGCGCTGGCGGCCCGGGAACAGGTGGCCGCCATCACCGCGCAGCAACGGTCGCTGGCCGAGGCCGCCAGGACCCAGCAGCTCCAACGGGCGGCGCTGATGTCGCGGCTCGAGGCCGAGGGGGACCGGCTGGAAGCCGTCGAGGCCGAGCTCGAGGCCGAGTCCCAGCGGCTCGCCGAGGAGCTTGCGCGCAGCCGCTGGCGTGCGGGCGCCCCGGGCCAGGGCGAGCTCGTGTGGCCGACCAACGGACGGGTGGGCTCCGGCTACGGGTGGCGGACCCACCCGATCAGCGGTCAGCGCAGGCTCCACACGGGCGTCGACGTCAGCGGGCCGACCGGTCAGCCCATCTACGCCGCGGCGGAGGGCCTGGTCGTCCACGCGGGCTGGCGCGGGGGCTACGGGCTGGCGGTCGTGATCGATCACGGCGGCGGACTGGCCACGCTCTACGCGCACAACTCGCGGCTGCTGGTGACCGAGGGCATGGTGGTGTCGGCGGGCCAGCAGATCAGCGCCATGGGGACCACCGGGTACTCCACCGGCCCGCACCTGCACTTCGAGGTCCGGGTCGATGGCCAACCGCGTGATCCGATGGAGTGGTACTGATCCACGCCGGGACAGCCCTGAGGATCCGACTCTGCCGTTGCGCCACCGAGCACCGCTGCGCCTGACCTCGCGAGGCCGCCTGGCCGCGGCGGTCGTGGCGGTCGCCGTCGGGTCCGGTGGTGTCGTCGCGGCCCGCAACCTGGTGATGGATCTGCCGGTCGTGCCCGATCCGGTGCCGGCCGCCCCCTCGGCGTCCCCGTCGCCGGCGCCGCCACCTCCCGTCTGGGAGGAGCCGACGCTGGCTGCCACGCCGGCTGCCACGCTGGCTGCCACGCTGGCAGGTGCGCAGCCGGCGGCCACCGTGTCGGGTGCGACCATCGGCCTGGCAGGTGCGCTGTTCGACCAGGCCCCGGTGATGGTGGTGGTGCCGGAACCGGAGCCGCCGGGTGGGAGCGACCGCGACCGGCTCGCCCGCTGGCTGGCGCTGCGGCTGCGTGCCCCGCTGGTGCACGCAGGTCCCGACCTGCGCGCTTTCGTGGAGGAGCAGGCGGTCCGGACCGTGGTGGCCGTGGGGCTGTCCGCCGAGGACGACCGCCTGGTCCGCGACCTCGTGCCCGAGGTCCGCAGCGCCTTCGCCGCGGCCCGCTCTGCCCGGTTGCTGCCTCGTGAGGGCGACGTGCTGCCGGATCTCGCAGGCCCGGCCGCTCGCGCCGCGGGGTCCGACCCGCAGCGGCTCGCCGAGCTGCAGGGCACGCCGGTCGACGCGTGGCTCGCCGACGTGCGCGACCTGCTGGACCTCGCGCGGCCGGCGCCGACTCCGCCTCGGAATGACGTCGGGCTGCTGGCCCGGGCGGACGACGCGGCGTCCTGGGCCCTTCTGACGAGCGCGGCCGTCGCGGGCGTCCCGGGTGCGGCCGCCGCAGGGCCCGACCCTCGGGCGAGTGCAGGGGTCGTCGCCCGGCTGGGCGGCGTCGAGCGGATCACGCGCGTGGGGACGGCGGCGGTCTGGTCCGACGTGGATCCCGACACGCTGGCGTGGCAGCTCGGGACGGTCGAACGCGGTGACGTGCTCCCCGGAGGTGGTCAGACGTTGTTCCCGGGCAAGCTGCTGGTGGCGCTGTACGGGCACCCGGACGGGGGCGCGCTCGGCGTGCTGGGCGAGCAGGGGGTGCAGGGCGCCGTGACGCGCGCGCAGGCGACCGCGGCGCCCTACACCGAGCTGACCGGCGACGTGGTCGTGCCCACCTTCGAGATCATCGCGACGGTCGCCAGCCGCGGGCCCGAAGCACGCGGGGACTACTCCAGGCGCACGCCGATCGCGACGCTGCGGCCCTGGGTCGAGGCGGCGCGCGCGGCCGGGATCTACGTCGTGCTCGACCTGCAGCCAGGACGCACGAGCTTCCTCGAGCAGGCGGCCGAGTACGAGGAGCTGCTGCGCGAGCCGCACGTCGGGCTGGCGCTGGACCCCGAGTGGCGGCTGCAGCCCGACCAGGTGCACCTGCGACAGATCGGCTCGGTCGACGCGGCCGAGGTGAACGCGACCGCCGACTGGCTGGCCGCGCTGGTGCGGCGCGAGCGGCTGCCTCAGAAGCTGTTCGTCGTCCACCAGTTCAAGCTCTCGATGATCCGCGACCGGCCCGCGCTCGACCTCGGCCACCCCGAGCTCGCCGCGGTCATCCACGTGGACGGACAGGGTGGCCAGGCCGCCAAGGACGAGACCTACCGGGCGCTGACCCAGCTCGATCCGCCGCCGCACGTGCGGTGGGGCTGGAAGAACTTCTA